>CAJVWV010000043.1 GCA_913009695.1 uncultured bacterium | reverse complement strand
CTGGATGGGTTGAAAGAAACAATTGCAATGAAAATTCTAAAAGAGTATTGGAGAAAGAAAATGCTTATTGCGATTTATACACAGGGTGCGATGATGATGTTCAGGTTAAACTTTGCGTTGTTGAAGACGGAGGGCACACCTGGCCGGGAACTAAAAAAGATCCTAATCCCCTTGAAAGAACCACTCCCTCACAAGCAATATCCGCAACTAATAAAATCTGGGATTTTTTTAAAACAAAATAGAATTTATCCTTACTTAATGGGACTGTCGCCAAATGCCAGTTTAGGCATAAATTTCTAAATTTTGAGGAAATTTTTTCAAAAATATTTTTAGCAATGTGCTAATATTGGTCAAAATATTTTTGGATAAATTTACCAAAACTTAGAAATTTAGGACAAATTGGTGTTTGGCGACAGTCCCTTAATAAATAATAGATTTTAAAAACTTCTCCGCTACGCTTAAGCTCCATTTCATTCCGCTCAAAACATATAACAAGCTTTAAACGGAAAATGGCCTAGCGGGCCATTTTCATAAATTTTTTCTGCGGAAAAACTTAATTTAAGGCTGATGTTACATAAAATAAAAAACTACCTCCTTGGGTAGTTTTTATTATAATTATGTTTTTGCTTTGATTTTTAATTTTAGCTTTTCTCCCATATATGATATTACCAGCCCAATTGGCCATGCTGTTTTTAATATATAATATTGCCGGCCTGGATGCCATTTTTTAAAATATTTTAACATTGAATCGCGGAAATATTTTTGTGCAGTCACCCGTTTAATTTGCGAAAAACTCTGCCCGACATAATCAACGCATTTCGCCGCCGGCGTATACCAAACCTGTCCCCCGCTATTTTTAACTCTTCGACAATAATCAACTTCTTCAAACCAAAGAAAAAATCTTTCGTCTAACATTCCAATTTTTTCTATTATCTCTTTTTTTATCATAAAAAACCCGCCGCGAATTGAGTTTACTTTTTTAGGTTTAGAATAGTCAAAATCTACGCGCAGATAATCGTCTATAACTTTAGAAAAAATATGCGGAAGTTTTAATGCGATTGCTGATTGATCTCTAAGCCGTGGAAATTTACGGACATGTTTTACTGTATTGCCGCGCTCATCAACTAAATGGCAGCCTGCTACGCTTGCCTGTTTATTCTCGCGCATCCAATTTACCATATTAATTAAAGTATTAGGAAAAACTTTCATGTCAGGGTTAAGAAGCAAAATGAATTTTCCTTGAGCCTTTTTAATGGCTTGATTATTCGCTTTAGCAAAACCCAGATTCTCTTTATTGGTTATCAGTTTTACTTGCGGAAATTCGTTTTTTACCATTTCAGCTGAACCGTCAGAAGAATTATTATCAACAATAAATATTTCCATATTTAAATCACCCTCGTTTTTAAATAAGGCTCTTAAATTTTCTTTTAAATTTTCTTTAACGTTCCAAGAAACTATTATTATGCTTAATTCCATACTATTTATAAATAATAATTTTTTTTCTTATTTTCCATAAATTTATGTACTCCTTCAATAAATATTGTTCAAACAGAAGGGCAAAAATAAACATTTTAAACGCATACCACAATATTTCTAACTTTTCTTTTATTGACTGTCGTTTCCAGTATTTTATAAAAATAATATGTTTATGCAGAAAACCCAGCCTTTTTATTGTTTTTGGCTTATTTTTGCGGTTTAAAGCTATCTTAATATTACTTTGTCCCTTTGCTTCCACGGTTCTATCGTGATATATAATTGCGTCATTTATGCATTTTGATTTAAAGCCTGCAATTTTTAATCTATAAGCTAAATCGCAATCTTCTTCATACATAAACATAAGTTCGTCAAAATAATCATCCCTTTCTTTTATTTTTTTTAAAGCTGACATTCTGTACATTCCTGCCGCCCCCGAAGAACCTAATATTTCCCTATTATCACACTGTCCTTTATCTTCCTCGGACTGGCCTAAATCATAAAAATTAAGTGCTGATAGTTGCTTTATGCCACAGCTGTCAATAATATTTATTTTTTTGCTTGCCCCGTCATTTGCGGGGTTTTCATTAAAATTCCATTGTAATATCTTCGGGCAAACCGAACCGAGTTCTTTCCCGTTTTCTAAAACTTTGATCATGTTTAAAACCGCATCTGATTCCAATTTTATGTCTGGATTTAAAGCTAAAAAATACTCCGCGCTTAGTTCGCTCGCCCTTAGATCGGAAGAGCACACGTCTGAACTCCAGTCACACTGATATATCTCGTATGCCGTCTTCTGCTTGAAAAAAAAAAACAACACAAAACCATGGC
>CAJVWV010000042.1 GCA_913009695.1 uncultured bacterium | reverse complement strand
ATTTAACGGCTACAATCGAGTTATACGCTTTTTTTTTTTAATGATACGGCCACAACCGAGATCTACACTCTTTCCCTACACGACGCTCTTCCGATCTGATAGTTGTGTTACTACTGCCATAGCGGCACAAAATTATGAATTGGCATTAGCGCATATTAATTACGGTCAAAAAACAGAAAAAAGAGAATTAAAAGCATTTAACGATATAGCTGATTTTTATAATGTTCAAAAACGGTTAATTATCGATTATACACATTTAGCCAAAATTGGCGGCTCTTCATTAACAGATCCGAATATAAAAGTTTCAAAAGCGGATTTACAAAACAAAAAGATTCCTTCTTCTTATGTGCCTTTTCGTAATGCAAATATTCTAACGGCTTGTGTAAGTTGGGGTGAAGTACTTGGCGTAAGTGCTGTATTTATTGGTGCGGTTTATGAGGATTCTTCAGGCTATCCCGATTGCCGTCCGGAATTTTTTGATGCATTTAATCAATTAATTGACAAAGGAACCAAACCTGAAACTAAAATAAAAATTGAAACTCCCATAATTTATTTAAACAAAACCGAAATTATTTCAAAGGGATTGGAATTAAATGCACCGTTAAATTTAACGTGGTCGTGTTATCAAAACGAAGATAAAGCTTGTGGAATTTGTGATAGCTGCGCACTAAGATTAAGAGCATTCCAAAAACTAAGTATCGAAGACCCTATTCCTTATGTAATTAGACCAAAATATATTTAATTAACCGTAGAAAGCAATGAGGCAATTATTATGAATGATAAAATAAAAATACTGGAAACTTTCGAAAATCAATATCCGAATCGCGATTATAGAATAATACATACTGCACCGGAATTTACATCTCTGTGTCCTAAAACCGGTCAGCCCGATTTTGCTACAATGATATTGGAATATATTCCCGATAAATTATGCATTGAACTTAAATCGTATAAGTTCTATCTTAATTCTTATAGAAACGACGGTATATATTTTGAAAGTGTAACAAATAAAATTTTAGATGATTTGGTTAAAGTTTGTAAACCGAGAGAGATGAAAGTCACGGCAAAATTTAATGTCCGAGGCGGAATATCATCTATGGTTATTGCAGAATATAAAAAACAAAAATGAGGCTGAATAATTTTTACAAATTAATTTATTAAAAAAATTATTTATTTTCCAAATTAAACAAGGTGAAAACATGGCAAAGAAGAGAGTGATTAAAAGAAGTTGGGCGGAACCTTTTAAAATTAAAGTAGTTGAACCTATTAAAATGACTACGAGAGAGCATAGAGAAAAAGCTATGAAAAGAGCTGGATACAATACATTTTTACTTAGATCCGAAGATGTTTATATTGACTTGCTAACCGACAGCGGTACTAATGCAATGAGTGATAATCAATGGGCAGGTATGATGATTGGTGATGAGGCTTATGCAGGAAGTAAAAATTTTTATTACTTATGGGATAATGTAAAAAAATATTACGGTATGCCCTATTTTGTTCCCACTCATCAAGGCAGAGCTGCAGAACACATAATTTCTAAAATCCTAATTACAAAAGGCGATTATATACCCGGCAATATGTATTTTACAACAACTAAACTTCATCAAGAACTTGCCGGCGGTACTTTTGTTGATGTTATTATTGATGAAGCCCATCAACCTGAAAACGAACATCCTTTCAAAGGCAATATCGATTTACAAAAGTTAGAAGACCTAATTAAAAAAGTAGGTGCAAAGAAAATTCCTTATGTAAGTATGGCAGGTCCCGTAAATATGGCCGGTGGTCAACCTTTCTCGATGGAAAATTTAAAAGAGGTAAGCAAGCTTTGTAAAAAATATAAAATTGAACTTTGGTTCGATGCTACACGTGCTTGCGAAAATGCTTACTTTATCAAAATTAGAGAAAAAGGATATGAAAAAAAGACAATTGCACAAATATTAAAGGAAATGGTTTCTTATTTTGACGGTATGTGGGTTAGTGCCAAGAAAGATTTGATGGTTAATATAGGCGGTTTTATGGCAATGAGAAGCAAAAAAGTTTTTCAAGCCGCAAGAAATATGGTCGTTATTTATGAAGGGTTACACACTTACGGAGGTTTGGCAGGAAGAGATATGGAGGCAATGGCACGCGGGATAGAAGAAATGGTTGATTTCGATAATATTAAAGCTCGAGTAGGACAAGTTGAATACTGCGGTAAAGAATTGGACAAATACGGTGTCCCGATGGTAAAACCTTTTGGGGGGCATGCGATATTCCTTGATGCTAAAAAGTTTTTACGTCATATTAAACAAGATGATTTTCCCGCACAAGCACTTGTTGCCGAAATTTATATCGACTCGGGTGTTCGCAGTATGGAAAGGGGTATTGTATCTGCCGGTCGCGACTTAAAAACAGGTAAAAATCATCATCCGAAACTTGAATTGGTCCGGTTAACATTTCCGAGACGCGTTTATACACAAGCACATATTGATGTAACTGTGGAATCCATTGCATCAGTTTATCAGGAACGTAAAAATATAAAAGGATTAAGAATAACTTATGAACCAAAATATTTAAGGTTTTTTCAAGGACGTTTCGAAAGATTATAATTCTACTTTTTTTGGTTAAAGGGTTTCTAATTATTTAGAAACCCTTTTTTAACTGTTAAGTTTTAATTAATATCTCACGAATAAATAGGAAAAATTTGATTGGCTTTAGCCACATTAATAGATAGAATGGGGCTAAAGCCCATAGAGTTAAGGTTAATATGGGCCCCCGACATAAATGTCGGGGCAATTTAGTAACATACTTGCGTAATGTGAGTTAATATTTAAAAGCAGGCAAATTAAAGAAGAATTTTATTATGACAAATATTATCGAATTAAAAAAGGAATTTCAAAACTT
>CAJVWV010000041.1 GCA_913009695.1 uncultured bacterium | reverse complement strand
GACATTTTTAAAAGCGATCTTGCTAAAATTTCGTCTCCCAAAATTTTGGGAAGTTCGGCAATATCAATTAAGGCCAGATATTAGTATCCCTGAACCTCAACAATCGCCACAGGAGGAGTAATATGCAAATGATTTTTAAAACCATCCATCCATCACTGGTGGAAAAGACCGGATTTTCTTTTCCTTTTGTATTCTAAAAAACAATCGTTATCCCCGTTTCCAAAATGAAAACTCCAGTTAATGGCCAAGATAATGTTTTCCCAGTGCTTTTTTAAAAATTTCTCATCTTTTGTTTTTTTAAAATAAAAGGAAAATAAAATTAAAAATAAAGAAGTGCTGTCAACGGAGCCGTAATAAGGGAAAGGGAAGAAACCGTCCGGATGCTTTTTCCGGCCGATGATGTGCTCGTGCAAAATTTTACCAGGTTCCTCATCTCTTCTTAAATCAATTTTGCTCCCCTGAAATTCGGCTAAAATCTCCAGGGTCTTTCGGGTAATGTCCGGATTTATATCCAAAAACTGCCAAGCGGTAATCAGAGAATCCCTGCCAAAAAGCCGCTGAAATCTCGGATAGCCGGCATTAAAAAAACCTCGCTTATCTTTTAATTTCCCAATACCCCTCAAGAGGTCTTTTTTAATTGTTTCTTTTGAAAAAGATGTTTTCATAATTATATTATACTTTTTTTTGGGCTTAAAGTAAATCAGGGAATTAGTGAAGAGGCAGACGTGAGCCTGTTCGGCCCCCAAACCACATGGTGTTTTGAATTAGTTTTATGCATTAAGTTTAAACAAAAAATAGTGAAAAAAACGCCGCTGTAGAGACTGGTTTGAAACCTGTTTCTACAGCGGCGTTTTTTATTTAAAGGTTAATTTATATTTTCTTTTTAGAAAATTCGTTTTGTACAGACTCCCACATACCCATTAGCTGGTCTTCAATGAATTCATCGTTATCGTCGTCGGTTAGTTTTCCTTTCTCGCGAAAATACAGAATAGTTTCTTCAATTAACTCTTTATAGGCGTCCCGACTATAAGCCGCCTGCTCAACCATTTTCTTTTTAACTAAATTTAAAATTTCTTCAGCAATTGATTCCATAAGATTATTTAATAATTATATCTTTATATTATAGTAAGAAAAATTTAGTGTCAATGGAGCTTTAGTAGTTTAATAATTCTGTTACGTCAATTAATTTATATGGATGGCTCCATGTCGCAAAATAATTTTTATCTTCAAGCAGTTCAAGCTTTGTGTTAAAAAGATAGTTTAAAATTATTCTGAACGAATTTACCGGCGTAATAGTTTCATATAGATTATTTTTAGCTTCTTCCGGCAAGTAGTACGCGTTGAGAATAGATAATCGTTCTTTCATATTCGTTTTTTCCGGATCCTCCCAATAGGTCATTAATCCCGGACCATGGTCAGCCTGCAATATTATTATTGGAGATTGATCTGATTTATCTATAATTTCATCAACCATAGTTTTTAATTTTTTGTTTACAAATGCAACGGCGTCTTTATATTTTTTTTTATATTCATTTTTATCAGGATATACTTCAAAATAATGATCTCCGTCCAGCCCTATAGATTTACCTTTCGGATTAATCGGTTCTCCATTCGGACCGAACACGAAAGGCGGGTGAGGAATTAAAAGATGGGCATAAACAAAAGTAGGAGAATCAATTTCCGCGATTTTTGGAATATTATCAAAATTATATAATATTTTTTTTCTATGGAGATCTGAACCTATTTTTCTATTAAAAAAAGCTCCAAAAGGTGTAATACTAATAAGCATCTCATTAAAAGAATTTATGTCCGTGGTACTGTTAATTTTTATATCTGCGTTTAAATTTTTGTCCACGCCCGTCCACGTAGCAGGCAAGACGACAAATTTATAATTATTTTCTTTTAATAATTTGTAAACGCGGTTGTTTTTTATTAATTTTTTAAAAGGTCTTCTGTCATTTGATTCCTCTCCCATTTCATCGCTTAAATAATTTATATATTCATAATTAAGAGAAGACGCAACCGATAAAAAGGTTTGGGGATAGTTCGCCGTACTTTCATTTCCGATATAAAAGCCTTTGTTTCGCAGATAATTTGTAAAATCGCTGTTGTCATAATTATAAATTTTCTCAAGCACATCAGCGCGCGCGTAACCGTCTAGAATTATATAATAGATATCCGGAAGATTTTTTTCTTTATTAAGCGGATAGTTTATTTCCGCTGTCTTGTTTATCAAAATATTATTTTGTCTTAATTCATACGTTCCTATGCTTACTAAAGGAAAAAGCGTTAAAATAAAGCCGACTATGCCGCAGTAAATAGTTAGATTTTTATAATTGATCCGTGACTTTATTAGTATAATTGATACACCGAAAGAGCTGGCCATCCAAAACATTAATATGATATACCAATAATAAATATTTAAATATGACGACAAAAAATTGAGATAATGTCCAAAAATATAGAATATTATTATTAAGAAAGAAGTAATTACCGCGGCTTTTGTAGAGTCCTTTAATATAGCCTTGAATGTAAAAAAAAGCAAAGCCGTTATTAATAAGGCTATTGTCAGAGAGTAGAATGCGATAGATATGCTTAAAATAGCCTTGTTGTAGTTATAAAGCGAAAGAATGGGAAAAACAGCAAATAGAAATGGATGAATATTATATATTTTTTTCATGTTATTTACGTTTCATTAAATATATTATCCTATCAGAGTTAAGTATTTTTTTAGATTTTTTTATAACAAAGTATTTATCAAATTCTTTTTCAAAATTTTCTTGGTTATAACAAGTAAATATATCTTCTCTGGTTTGTAATAATTTTTTTACTTTTGAGTCTGTTTTTGGCACAAATTCAATAATTAATGAGTCGCACATTTTACTAAAATAATCCGCTATATTATTTAGGGGCAGATTATTAGATATGGCTAAGTGAGATCGGAAGAGCACACGTCTGAACTCCAGTCACACTGATATATCTCGTATGCCGTCTTCTGCTTGAAAAAAAAAAATAAAAAA
>CAJVWV010000040.1 GCA_913009695.1 uncultured bacterium | reverse complement strand
AAAGTGAGGAGGTGATAACAGAAGGAAGAGTGAAGAAGAAAAGGAAAAAAAAAAAGAAAGAAGATTATTTTTTTTTTCAAGCAGAAGACGGCATACGAGATATATCAGTGTGACTGGAGTTCAGACGTGTGCTCTTCCGATCTGCCAAAGCAAGAGAGCCGGAAATAATAATTTTTGCGATTGGAGTGAACGATTCATCGCATAGAAAATCGTTGAACGGAAATAGGATAAATTTTGAACTATTTAAAGAAAATTTAGAAACGTTAATTGAAAAGGCAAATTTATTTACTAAAAAAGTAGTATTCATTGGAATAACTTCTGTTGACGAAAATAAGACAACGCCAATTTCATGGAACATGGACGTTTCTTATGAGAATAAAGATATTAAAAAATATAATAAGGCGATAAAAGATTTATGCGAGAAAAACAACTTGCCGTTTATAGAAATGTATGATTTACTGAATAAAGATGATTTAGAAGATGGCTTACATCCGAATTCAGCTGGGCATGAAAAAATGTTTAAAAGAGTAAAAGATTTTTTAATAGAGAATAAAATAATCAATTAACAATTCTTATTGTCATTCCTGTAAATGTTATATAATTAGTTGGTAGTTTCTATAAAAGAGGGTTAGTTGTAGTTCACGTCCGCTGGCCCTCACCCGCCATTGCTTCGCTCGGCATCCTCTCCCACAGCAAGCTGCGGGAGAGGGCATGTAAAGCAATATCTTTTATTAAATTTTGGAATATAATTTTAACAAACTAAAATATTATTATTAAACATTTAAACTTTTTAAACCAGTTCCCTCTCCCGCTCCGAAGGAGTGGGAGAGGGGCAGGGTGAGGGCTTTGCGGGGATGACAAGAGGAGGACACTTAGTTCGGCTCCTAAACCCCTTGGTGTTTTGAAAAATTAATAAATTATAAATTAAATAAAAAATATGACTACACAAGAAATCTATGAGTTAGCCGTGAAGATTGGTATTAAGGCTGATCTTCGGGGCGCAAAAGGAGTAAAAAAATATTTAGACCGAACTAAGGTTAAATATGAAAAAATGGACAAGGAGGCAAAAGCGGAGTTTGATAAAGAAAAATTAACTAATCCTTATAGCGATACGAGGATTTTGGTGTCTGGAAACAAAAAAGAAATTAAAAAGGTTATGGTTGGAGTTGACATGGAAGGAGCGGAAATGCTACTCGCTAAGCATTTTAACTCTGACTTGGTTATCGCGCATCATCCGGAAGGAAAGGCTTTGGCGGATTTGCATAGCGTAATGGATTTGCAGGCGCAGGTTCTTGCCGATTACGGCGTGCCGATTAATATAGCGGAGTCGGTCATAAAGCCAAGAATTTCGGAAGTAAGCAGGGGAGTTTCCCCAATTAATCATAATCGCGCCGTTGACGCCGCTAAGCTATTAAAGCTTGATTTTATATGTACGCATACTGTCGCGGACAACCTTGGTGCGCGATTTTTGTATGACCTGCTTAAAAAGAAAAAATGTGATACTGTTGGTGATGTATTGGAGATGTTAAAAGAAATTCCTGAATTTAAAGAAGCAGTAAAAAATAATGCCGGTCCGACTTTATTTACAGGTAGTCCAGAAAATAGTTGCGGCAAAGTCGTTGTTACCGAATTTACCGGAGGAACTTCTGGATCTAAAGAAATTTATGAAAAGATGGCGCAAGCCGGAATCGGAACGATAATAGGAATGCATATGGGCGAAGAGCATAGAAAACAGGCAGAGAAATATCATCTTAACGTAGTAATCGCCGGACACATGGCTTCAGACTCTTTAGGTATGAATTTATTTTTGGACGAGCTTGAGAAAAAAGGAGTTGAGGTTATTCCGGTTTCTGGGCTAATTAGAGTTAAGAGGTTTAAAAATAAATAAACTCAAAATTCAAATTTCAAAATGCATAGCGCTGACTCAAAACGCAAAATTGAATCAGTCGCGGCAGAATCTCCCGATAGGGGATTCTGCCGATAAACCGGATTATACTTGAATACCGGTAGAATCCTCTGAAGAGAGATTCTGCCGTGGCGTAATTTTGTAATTTTAAATAATGCTTAAATTTTTAATGTTTTTAAATTAAGATATTTAAAAATTATAAAATTAAAAATTTTTATGAAAAATACATATATAATATCGCTAGGTGGCTCCTTAATCGCGCCTAAAACTGGGATTGACTGGAAATTTTTGAAGAAATTCAGAGAGTTAATTATAAAACAGATTAAGACAGAAAAAAAATTTGTTATTATTGCCGGCGGCGGACACATGGCGCGGGAATATATAGAAGCGGCCAGCAAGGCGACAAATTTAACAAACGACGACAAAGATTGGCTGGGAATTCATACGACCCGCCTTAACGCGCATTTAATTAAAACAATTTTCCGCCAATACGCTCATCCACGCATTAATAAAAATCCGAACACAAAAGCGGATTTAAAAACGCATTTTAAAAAAGGCGAGAAAATAATGGTAGCGGCCGGCTGGCGGCCGGGATGGTCAACGGATTATGTAGCGACAATACTAGCCGGACGTCTTAACGCTAAAACCGTAATTAATTTATCTAATATAAATTATGTTTATGATAAGGATCCGAATAAATTCAAGGATGCTAAAAAATTAGAAAACATTAATTGGAAAGATTTTAGAAAAATTGTCGGTAATAAATGGGATCCGGGCTTAAACGCGCCGTTTGATCCGGTTGCCTCAAAGAATTCTCAGGAACTTGGATTAAGAGTAGTAATTATGAATGGAAAGAATTTAAATAATTTAGAAAAATATTTTCAAGGTAAAAAGTTTAAAGGGACTATAATTGAAAATTAATTTAAAATAAAAAAAGCCTCTGTGCGTGAAAATACAGAGGCTTTGTTGTTGGAGATTTATTGTTGGGAAGCTATTAAATATCCACTCAGTAGCGCTGAGGTTTGACAAAAGGAACGTTCGCATACAGTTATTTTATGTTCTTCTTTGTCGCTTTTTTTATAAAGCCATTCCCTTGTTTTTCTTTTTGGTTTTTTGCAATATTTGCAAGTAGTTTTTTCCCCAAACAGTCTAAATATCCGCCCGCAAATTGTTATTATAAAGAGGATTATAATGCATATAATAATAGCAATTAAGTAGGGTACTAAATAATTTGGAGTTCCATTATAACTAAACATGTTCCCTCCTTTTGATTGGGTTATTGTTTTAATATTTTAAAGAAGCGTTATTATTAATTTAAGAATAGCAAAAATTTTTTAAAAAGTCAATAAGTTTAATATTTTGAAATATTTTGAAAAATGGTTATTTTATGATAAAATTTAATAAATATATTATAATGTTAAATAATTTATGAATGAAGCGATGAAAGAGACAATGTTAAAATATTTGGAAGTCACCGCAAAAGTAGCCGGGTTTTCTGAGCCAAAATCTATAGCGGAGATTATTGGCGCGATTATTGGAACATTCCTTTCACTTTTAGGAATTATTTTTATGGTTTTGATAATTTATGGCGGTTTTTTATGGATGACTTCGGCTGGCAATGAAATAAAAGTTTTAAAAGCGAAAAAAACTTTAACTCAAGCAGTCATCGGTTTAATAATAATTATGTCAGCTTATTCAATTACTTATTTTATTTTTCAATCTTTGCAAGAAGCGACCTTTAAGTAATATTTAATTATGATACAAAAAGGAGGGATAATAAAATTAAGAATGTTTTTAATTCTTGCGTTATTCATCGCAGGTTTTTTTTGTGTTCAAGATTTATATGCGGCAAATTCTGGTGATGTGGTAATTAATGAAATAATGTATAATACGCATGGAGCAGACAACGGACATGAATGGGTAGAAATAGATCGGAAGAGCACACGTCTGAACTCCAGTCACACTGATATATCTCGTATGCCGTCTTCTGCTTGAAAAAAAAAAAAATAATACTATATTCCTACTTACTCCCATTTACCTACCTTTCACCTTATT
>CAJVWV010000039.1 GCA_913009695.1 uncultured bacterium | reverse complement strand
AACTTATTTTTCAGTCAAGGACTTTGATGTCCCGACTACTGTTAGCGCCCTTTGGGCATAACTTGTATTTCGGTTTTTCGCGTTTAAAGCGCGAGAGGCTGATTTTTTTTGGTTGACATCGGCGGGGGATTTTTATATTCAATTGTGTATAACTACACTTGACATAAAGTAGTTCTTTGTGTATACTGTAATTATGATAATAAAAAGAGAGATTTATCCAAAAATAGAAAAATTCATAAAATCGCCGGAAACGCTTGTAATTATCGGTATGA
Organism: uncultured bacterium; assembly: GCA_913009695.1. Classification (GTDB taxonomy): domain Bacteria; phylum Patescibacteriota; class Patescibacteriia; order Patescibacteriales; family SZUA-104; genus CAJVWV01. Next base: position 3,974 of record CAJVWV010000039.1, on the reverse strand, counting down.
GGCGCGTGGGCAAAACAACTTTACTCAGACAGATAATGGATAATATCAAGTCGGACAATAAGATATTTTTTGATTTGGAAAATCCTGTCAATCGCAAAATATTTGAAGAAAGCGATTATGAAAAAATCGCCGATAATCTTAAAATTTTAGGATTGCGCGCAAAAGAAAAAAGCTATGTGTTTATTGATGAAATCCAGTTTGTTAAAAATCTGCCATCTGTTATAAAATATCTCTACGACCATTATAAGATTAAATTTATTTTAAGCGGATCATCAAGTTTTTATATAAAAAATCTTTTTTCAGAGTCGCTTTCCGGCCGAAAATATATTTTTGAACTTTATCCGCTTTCGTTTAAAGAATTTTTAAAATTAAAAAGAGTTGACTTAACACTGCCAAAAAGCGCGGCAAACATTACCGCGGCTTTGTTTGAAAAAATTGACAGGTTTTATGATGAATATATTCGCTACGGCGGATTTCCCGGAGTAATCGCGAAAGAAACTGCTGAAGAAAAAAAAATGATGCTTGAAGATATTTTTTCAGCTTATTTTCAGCTTGAGATTACCCAGTTGGGCGATTTTAAAAAAACCGGCGCTATTCGCGACCTAATGCTTCTTTTAATGGAAAGGACGGGATCTAAACTGGATATTTTAAAATTATCCAAAGAAATAGGCGTAGCCCGCGATACGATTTATAATTATATTTCATTCCTGGAAGACACTTTTTTTATAAAAACTATCCGTCCGTTTTCAAGAAATCGGGACACGGAAATAAGAACAACGCCGAAATTTTATCTTTGCGACACAGGATTAGTAAAGCATTTTTCCGGCGCGAGCAACGGAGCTTTGTTTGAGAACGCCGTTTTACTGTCTTTGCGGAACCGCGGAGAAATAAATTATTATCAAAGAAAATCAGGAGTGGAAATTGATTTTATTTTAAATAAAAAAGAGGCGTACGAAGTTAAAACAAATGGAGACAGGCGGGACGTGAAAAGATTGTCGGCTTTAGCCGCCGAACTCTCGCTTAACAAATATTTCGTGATTTCTAAAAAATTCAGCGATACAAAATATATTACTTTTGGCTTTTTATTTTAATGCCGCCAATGCCCTGTTAGTTGTTTTAAAATAATCGGTGTCGCGTTTTCTTAAACATATCCGTTAACCGCGTTAATGTTTAACGGAGCAAGCTCTATTTTTATTTCAGTTTTTAGCGCTATAATTGCGCGAGAAGCCGATTTTTTCGGTTGATATTGGAGGGAGCTTTGTTTAACAAAGGACTGTCGTATATTCGCCAACCTCGAAAGATAGCAGAATAGAGTTTGGACAATTTTTATACTCTATTGACAGAATTGTCCAGATAATATATAATATTAATATGATAAAAAGAGCAATTGCTAAAAAAATATTAGAATATTATAAACAATATCCAATCATATCATTAATAGGCCCGAGGCAATCCGGTAAGACAACATTAGTGCGTGATATATTTCCTAAAAAACCGTATGTTAATCTTGAAGATATAGAAAATAGAGAGTTCGCGCAAAATGATCCGAAAGGATTTTTGGCGCAACATAACGATGGCGCGATCATTGATGAGGTCCAAAGAGTTCCGGAACTTTTATCTTATATTCAAGTCATTGTTGATGAAAAAAAGAAAAATGGCCTATATGTTTTAACCGGCTCGCAAAATTTTCTTTTGATGGAAAAAATCAGCCAGTCATTGGCCGGCAGAACAGCAATTTTTAAGCTTCTTCCGTTTTCAATGGGCGAACTATATTCGGCAAAAATAAAGTTTGGAGCGGTAAAAATAGACAATTTGCTACTTAAAGGATTTTATCCAAAACTATTTGGCAAAAAAATTGATATAGCGGGATATTACGCTAATTATATTCAAACTTATGTTGAACGGGATGTCCGTTTAATAAAAAATATTACCAACTTGAGCCAATTTAAAAAATTTTTAAATTTATGCGCCGCTAGGACAGGGCAGCTTTTAAATGTTTCATCTTTAGCGGAGGACTGCGGCATTAACCACAAAACAGCCCAGTCGTGGCTTTCTATTTTGGAGGCGAGTTTTATTATTTACCTGCTTCGTCCGCATTATAAAAATTATAAAAAACGCGTTGTTAAAATGCCGAAAATTTATTTTTATGATACGGGGCTTTTATGTTCTTTGCTTGGATTAACAAATGAAAAGCAACTTAAAAATCATCATTTAAAAGGGAATATTTTTGAATCTTTCGTTGTGTCAGAATTTATAAAATATCAATATAATCGTGGAATGGAGCCGAATGTTTATTTTTGGAGAAATAAGACGGGAAATGAAATTGACCTTTTAATTGAATCTCCTGATAAATTAACACCTATTGAAATTAAATTGGGACAAACTATAACGAGTGATTATTTTAAAGGCTTGAATTATTACAATAATTTATCGCATGGCAATCCCAATGATTCCTGTGTTATTTATGGCGGAGAGTTAAAGCAAAAAAGAAATAGTGGTAATATTTTTGGGTGGAAGTATTTGGGCGACAGTATTGGCGCGATATTTAATAAAAAAGCATAATAGTAATGGCGTCAACAACCATTTTGATACCGACAACGTTTTATTGGTTATCCATAACTAAATAAATCCGTTAACCGCGTTAATGTTTAACGGAGCAAGCTTATTTTTCAGTCAAGGACTTTGATGTCCCGACTACTGTTAGCGCCCTTTGGGTATAACTTGTATTTCGGTTTTTCGCGTTTAGAGCGCGAGAGGCCGATTTTTTTTGGTTGACATCGGCGGGGGACCTTGGTAAAGTATAGGCATATGAAGAAAGAAGATATTAAAAAGGTTATAGAATATTGGCAAAAAACCGCTGAGCATGATTATGAAACAATGCTTGGACTTTTTAGAATTAAACGATATCCGGATTGCCTGTTTTACGGCCATATTGTTTTGGAAAAAATTTTAAAAGCGCATGTTGTTAAAAATACAAAAAAAGAAGCGCCCAAGACGCATAATTTAATTTTATTGGCGGAGTTAGCTGAGTTAAAATTAAGCGAAGAAGAAAAAGATTTACTTGATCTTACCAACAGCTTTAACATTAAATGCCGTTATCCGGATTTTAAATTTAGTTTTTATAAATATTATAATAATTTGGAGCGCGCGCAAGGCAATTTAAATAAAATTAAAAAATTATACAAAATATTATGCCAAGGATTAAATCAAAAAATGAAGCAAAAAAAATAGTTAAAAATTACGCCAAGGAATTAGAAAAAAATAATTTCCCATTTTTGGCAGTTTATTTGTTTGGATCTTATGTTAACGGCAAGGCCGGTAAATGGAGCGATATTGACGTGGCCGTTGTTTCGGATAAGTTAAAAAGAAGCCGGGAAAAAAATGAAATTTTATTATGGCGAACAAGAAGAAAGATTGACTCAAGAATTGAGCCGATCGGTTTTACTGTTAAAGATTTTAAAAATATCTGCGACCCTATGGTGGCCGAAATCAAGAAGACGGGAGTTAGAATAGCGTAATATTAAGATAGTTTGATAAATATTTTTTATTTCGGTTTTTCGCGTTTAGAGCGCGAGAGGCCGATTTTTTTTGGTTGACATCGGCGGGGGATTTTTGGTAGAATATTAGTATATGAAGAAAGAAGATATTAAAAAAATTAAAGAGCTAAAGAAAAAAATTATTCCTATTTTAAAGGCGAACGATGTTACGCGGTCGTCTGTTTTTGGTTCGTTCGCGCGCGGCGAAGATACTAAAAAAAGTGATATAGATTTATTAGTGGAATTAAAAGGCGCAAAAGGATTATTTTTTTTCGTTGAGATCGGAAGAGCACACGTCTGAACTCCAGTCACACTGATATACCTCGTATGCCGTCTTCTGCTTGAAAAAAAAAACTTCTTTCTCTTTTTTTTTTCTCTTCTTTCTTCTTCTTCTTCTTCTATTTCTTTCTTCCCCTCATCTCCTTCCTCCTAATTCCC
>CAJVWV010000038.1 GCA_913009695.1 uncultured bacterium | reverse complement strand
TCCCTAAAAATTTTCTCAATTAAGGAAAAGAAAACTTTTCTGCTTGGCTATGTTCTGACGAACAGGCGGCGGGGCTTTCACATTCGGACGGCTCGGCATTCCTCCCCCAGACCCCCTCCTTCCGCCGAGCCCTCGCTTGGGATAGCGAATTTTGGCGGGGCTATAAAATCAAGTATAGAAAGCAATTTATAGATTTTATACCAACCTCTTTTTTCCTTTGTATAATTTCATCTTACGTTTTTTACCATACTGCAAAGCGGGACCAGTAAAGCCGCTTTTACTGATGAATTTTGTTACACCTTTTCTACGTGCTTTTACAACTTCGGGTCGTGGAACAGGCCTTTGCCAACTTTTCATTTCTAATTTCTGATTACCTTTCTTTGCGTCAGGATTGCCTGGGCCACCAATACGCTTTGCTCCATGATCTCTTGCTTTTTTCTTTTCGTAGGATGTACCCCGCTTTTGAGGATATCCTTTTTTATTCTTCATAGTTTTAATTATATCTATATTATTATTAATTATTTTTGGTAATGCATAAAAAGAGTGTAAAGAACGATTGAAACCAAAATACAAAGTGCGATTATGGTATTAAGTATAAGGAAAACAGAAACCGCGGAAAAAGAGTTCATCCATTCACTTATAATTTTTACTAAAACAACGACTGCCAAAAGAGAGGGAAATATAACCATATATAATATCCATATCCAATCTGAAAATTTTGGATACTTTTTCAGATAAGATTTACCCTCTCTTGTGAAAGTTATTCCATCGTCAAATTTGCTATGTAGCTCTTTTTCTAGACGGTGGATATATGTATATTGTCGCTCAATATAAACGACTACTTGTGTATATCGTACTATTGTAACCAATAACGCAAACCAAATGATACTACCAAGAAAACTTCCATTAACACTTACTGATAACCCTAACTTCTGCGCGGATATTTGAGAAAACGTTGTTATGGCATCCGCGGGCCAAAACGTATACAACGCCACAAATGCCAACACCAAAAGAATTAAAGCCGTTAACTTATCGCGAAGACTAATTGACTCTTTTATGTTCGCAAAAGTGTCGTTGTAATGTTTATGCAAGGCAATAAATTTTGTATCAGTGGATACGTCTGTCATATTAGTTTTTAGGGGCACGATCTAAAACATCAATGATGTTATCTTCGGTATATCCTTCAACGATGGAGTACTTGCCCTCGAAAATTTCTTTTGGGAGTGAATAACTCTTTTCAAGTCGTACCGCGGCAAGTCTATTTCCATCTTCAATGCTTTTAGCTACCTCGAAGTTAATCCAATTTCGGTATCCAATTAACTCGTGGTCTTTATGTTGTTTATTTGTCTCTTTACCAACAATTATTAGAGTATGTGTTGCTTCGCGGATTTTTTTCCTAAGCCCCGCTTTAATTGAACCAATATTTTCGCTATTGATTTCAGTAGGAGTTTTATCGCTAAAAACAAAATCAAATTCGTCATTAGCATCCCACGCTTCCAATAAATACTTGTAATGTTTATCGTTCTCGTAGTCAAAACTCACGAAAACTTTCTTTTTATCTGCCATAGCTTTTAATAGTTAATTAATAATTATCCTATCGACGTCATGGTTTAGAAAACCATCAGGATGCCTTAATTTTACAGCAATTTGATTACTCTTGTCAACTCGTCAAGTGTTAATGCCCTGTGGATAACTTTTTGCGTTTTCTTGACAGGTGTCTTATAATAAAAATATGCACAGCATTCAAGAAAAATTAATAAAACTAATCAATAGTAAAAACATAGACAATCTTACTCTCCGACAAATTGGAGAACTGATAGGAGAAAATCTGCCTCAAAAAATAAAACATCATCTTTCTCAACTTGAATGCAAAGGGTTTATTTTAATTGATAAAAAAAATAAAAAGATCAGCCGAATTAATAATCAAAGAGGGATCGGTGAACTCTTTGTTTCCATACCGATCGTCGGTTCTGCCAATTGTGGGCCAGCAAATATTTACGCAGATGAAAATATTACCGGACACCTTAAAGTATCTAAAAAACTTGTTCCTCGTGGGAAAAAATTATTTATCCTACGAGCTGAAGGAAATTCCATGAACAAAGCTAATATTAAAAATGGTAAAAGTATTGAAGACGGAGATTTTGTAATCGTTGATGCCGATCAAATAAGCCCTGAATCTGGCCAATATGTCGTCTCTGTGATTGATGGAATGGCGAATATTAAGAAATTTATTTTAGACAGAGAAAATAAAAGAGTAATTCTTAAATCCGAATCAACACAGGATTACCTCCCCATATTCATTCATGAAGACGATCAATACAAAGTTAGCGGAAGAGTTATTGACGTAATTAAAAAGTAGATATAATTTTGTTATAATAAAAGTAATATTATGGGTAGTTTATCAATACAACAAAAAATAAAAAAATCTAGAAAATCAAATCTAGACGATTTACCATTGAATGAGATTTTACATGGCGACGCGGTGGAAATGTTAAAAACTTTACCGAGTAATTCTATTGACCTTATTGTAACATCCCCCCCTTACGATGAAGTACGAAATTATAATGGTAATTATAATTTTGATCTTCATGCCACAGGAGAACAAATAAAACGCGTCCTAAAAGATGGCGGTATAGCAGTGATGGTAATTCAAGATCAGACAAAAAATTTTGCAAAGACTCTTACATCGTTTAGAACAATTGTCGATTGGGTAGATAAAATTGGGCTACGCCTCTTTGAAACGGTTATTTATAGAAAACATGGCACAGAAGGAGCTTGGTGGAAACATAGATTTAGAGTTGACCACGAATATATACCAATTTTCCTCAATGGAGATAGACCACAATATTTTAATAAAGAATCACTAAAGATTCCTTCAAAACATGGAGGAAAAATTATGACTGGAAGTGGAAATAGAAGAACAGATGGCTCCACAACAAAAACTGTAACTCGGCCTATCAACCTAATGAAATGCAGGGGTACTGTTTGGAATTACTTAATGGCCGGAGACAAGGACCCCTTAAAAAGACAACATCCTGCTGTGTTCCCCGACCAAATTCCTTATGATTTTATTCAATGCTTTTGTCCACCAGGAGGCGTTGTTCTTGACCCCTTTGGCGGCTGCGGATCCACTGCTGTAGCAGCAAAGCAGCTGAAAAGAAATTTTATAATTATTGATATCGCAAAAGAATATTGCAATCTGGCAGAAAAAAGACTAAAAAGAACACCTTTACCCTTATTGTAATTTATCAGGTTTCTCTAGGGTGTATTCAATATTTTGGCCGTTTGTCATTGCCCAAGTAAGCGGCTTTTTTAATAAAAACTTTTCAAACGTTTTATTATTTAAACGAATTTTATTGCCGGCAAAATCGCCTTTCGTAAATTTATATAATCTAAGATTTTCCCATGTCCAGTTATTCCGATTATATTTCCAATTAGTTAAATCAGATAAAATCTTGATAAACTTTTCAATTCTTTCTCTTGCTTCTAAATTTATTTTATAAAATTTATTATGTTTTTCTATGTTGGCTGGCGACCCATCGGTTTCTGATATTCTTAATCTATCACCCCTTTCTTTGACAATACTAATCTCGTCTCTTTTTCTAAAGAATTCATCCATTGCTTTCATAAGAGAAAATACACTATATTTTTCGTTTTCAAAAACATTTTTTAACGGATTCCATTCTTCATTTGCTCGTAAATAATTAAGCCAATTTAAAACATTTTCTGGATACTTGAAAAGGACATTGAAAGTTCCATCAGTAAAAAATAGGGCGCGAATTGCAGTCTTGGGTATTTTGAATTTTATTTTTGAACCAACTATCCCGATCAAAAGATGTATAGTTGCCAATGGATATTTTAACCGGAAATCGTTATAACCATCATAATCTCGTAAATTATTTGGTTGAATACAATTTTTATAATTATCCCAATTTGATGGTTTTTTTCTTTTATTAAATTGAACCATATGATGACCAACACTCTTGGCATTCTTTCTAAAAACCTCCATGTCTAAAAATATACAATCTTTAGTAGAAACATTTCTATCTAATAACATTATCTTCCCGTCATAAAAACCCTTTATTTCCCAATCTAAATAAGCAGACATAAATAATCCGCACAATAAACCATCGCTATCAGGGCTTAAAATACAATTTTGTCCCTTCTTTATAATCCATGGATAATTTTTAACTATTTTTTCGTAGTCAATTTGATCTGTTTTGCCAGATAATAATTCTTGAATCTTAGACATAATTATTTAATAAAAAAACTTATATCTTTTTTATAAATTTTTGCAAATTCTTTTAGCGCGACGACATCGATTCGCCTCTGACCAGCTTCAACCTTTGAAATATGAGATTGTGTCTTGCCGAGCAGTTTGGCAACTTCCGCCTGTTCTAATCCAGTCTCTTTGCGAGCCTTTTTTAATTGCTCAACAATATATTTATGGTCTTTTGAGTAAATTGCTTTAGACATATCTATATTTGTATTTTATATTCCATTGTGTTATATTCCAAATTGTAATATAATAATAAAGAGAGTTTTTATACATTGCCAGCACACGAGAGAGCTGGGATAAGAGCAAGAAAAAATCAAATCCTCGCCAAAAAATTTGCCAGCCCAAGCGAGGACGGCTCGGAAGGAGGGGGTCTGGGGGAGGAATGCCGAGCCGTCCGAATGTGAAAGCCCCGCCGCCTGTTCGTCAGAACATAGCCAAGCAGAAAAGTTTTCTTTTCCTTAATTGAGAAAATTTTTAGGGG
>CAJVWV010000037.1 GCA_913009695.1 uncultured bacterium | reverse complement strand
ATTAAAAACGGCTGATAAACAGGATCAGTATTATATTTATCAAATCCAAATTTATAACTTAGAATAGCATTATTCATTTCCCTAAAACCTTTGTCCCACTTTAAACGCATAAACCCAATCAAATCCATCATATCAGAAAATTGAAAACTTAATGAAGCACCTGACGTATTTGTTTTAAGAGCGCCTGCGGAATGAACTATACCTGTTTTATTGGTAATTCTTTTTTCAATAACAGCAAGCCAGTTTATAATTTCTTCGCCCTCCATTAATTCTAAGTATTTCATATCATCATCCTTGCCTAATTTTGTTTTCTTTTTTCTACCTCGTTCTATTTTACTAGCCTCAGCCTCATCAGATTTTATTAATAAATGTGGATCAGTATTTTCCTCAATACGCTTATCAAAATTTGAAGCGGTACGATTATACACTCGATCTAATTCAGAAAGTAAATGTATTTTTGAAATACCCTCATGACAATGCGGACGTGGACTATTTGGAATCCAATAAGCAGGAATAAAAGGATAAGGATTTTCTTCCGATTTTATTTCATTTGTTTTTTCGTTAAGAATAATTTTATTTGCCAAATCATAATAAGTAATAATATTTTTTCCGTCGCCAATATATTCTTCAAAAGCAAACTGAACTAATTCTCCACCAGCCCAACCAAGATAACATTTTGTCGGATTTAAAGAAAAAATTTCAGCGCGCTTTGTAATTGGGTCCTGGGGATAATATAAAACGGCAGCGCCTCCGCATAAATAATCTATACCTTGATCAATTAAAATATTTGCCAAATTATATTCATAATAAATATCAATAATTTCTTTTTCAAATTTATTAACATTATCTGGATTTTTATCACGGACTTTAACGCCGACCTCAGAAACGCCGGTATGAGGATTACGTGGAAATAATCTCGCCATATAACGATCAAGATATTCCTGAGAAAAATTAAATGTTAAAGCATTTTCATCATCATCATCTTTTAAATTTAATTCATAATTACTCCATTGTTTTGATTCAATAGCAAAACTCATGAGAGAATTAAAATCAGCGGCTCGCTTATCTGTAGTTGATTTTGCAAATTTTAAAAAACCATTAACAATATCAATAGGCTTAATAATTTTATCATCAAGGCTGTTATGTTTTATTGAGTCTTGCTTATTTTTGAGGAAGAAATTAAACATGCGTCTTGTAATGTTTTATTATCTAAATTTAAAAATTTTGAGAGTATCCATATCCACGCTGCGAAAGGCAAATATATTGGTCTAGGTTTTAATAAATAAGAAACATCTTTTCGCGCTCGCTTTATAAATTTACGAGCTACCTGTTTGCGGTCTTTATTATTTAAACGTGATAACATAATATTATTTTAATGTTAACATATTTTAAATTATCCGTCAACAGTACCATAATTACGCTTAAATACAGGTATTTTTGAACAAGCAACGGCTAAGGCCATTATATTATCAGTTTCAAGATTAGCATCTGAGCGTTGGTAAGTCGTCATTTCGTCAGCTAATTCTGGTATATAAGGGCACTTTAAAAGTCCGGCATCTATAACCGCCTGCAAGTGGTCAAGAATAACGTCCTTATTTCCGCCACGAAAATCAACAGGTCTGGATATGTCCATACACATTTCCCAAAGCGTATCACCAACGCCAGTACTATCCATAAAAACTTTTGCTCCGCTTTCTCTTTGAGCCTGCCTGATTTCTTTTTCAATAGAACTTTTTTCATTATCATTTTTATTTTCTTTATTGATATTCTCTCTACCCTTTTCGGTCCAAGGTAATTGAAAAGCCCAGCGCTTAGTTATCACATAAGGAACTTTGCCTTTGAGAATTCTAAAGCCGACAGTCTGGTCAGAAATACTGCCACGCCTGCCACGCGCTAAATCCCAGCCCTCGATATAACTTTTATTTGTTTCAATGGCATCTGTTAAATCCAAATTACTATCAAAAAATTTATCAAGCCGAGAGGCAAACATCATTTCGGCTGTATCAATAAACTTGCCCTTAATAATTTGGTCAATTTTATTTTTACTCCACGTTGAACAAAGATAATCATAAAGCTTATGATCAACATGAGGATTTTCGTAAGAAGAACCGCCACGGACATAACCGCCCTTGCGCTTGATATCATTTCGCACGCGGTAGTAAGCGTTAAAACCTTTTGGCGTAGCATAAAAATCTAATTGACTATCTTTCCATTTTCTAGTTCTAGGCAATAGAATTTTTTCACGAATAAATTCAAGATGACGCTCCAGAGCCACTTCATCGGCTGAAATATAACCGTACTCTTTTCCCTCAATACTCTCACCTTTACGCTTAGTTGTTTTAAATTCCGTAATAGCTCCATTTGTAAATCTTATCTGAGAAAAAGGATGACGGACGATAGCCTTATCAAGATTACAAAACCAATAACCTAAAATTGGGCTATGCTTTATCATACCTGCAATTCTTTCAAGCACTAATTCAGAAAGCTCCTGAGTAATAGCAACGTTGAGCGTTTTATATTTTTCGCCGTCTAAAAAATGCTGCAATATAAAACGTAAATGTTTTTTCGCTATAATATCAGTCTTTCCCCAACCATTACCAGGATGCAACAAATTTTCCCTTTGGATTGATTTTTCCAACCATTCTTTTTGTCCGTCATGAGATTTATAATCCAAAACCAAATCATCAAAAGCAGACCAATCATTTTTACATTGAATTTGCTTTAAAGAAAAGGCAATAATTTTAAATATTGATTCATTCATATATTTTTAAAATTCAACTGTTTTACTAACATCAGGAAAAGAACGAGTTTGAAAAACGTAAAAGTCATAACAGGAAAAGAACGAGTTTGAAAAACGTAAAAGTCATAACAGGAAAAGAACGAGTTTGAAAAACGTAAAAGTCATAACAGGAAAAGAACGAGTTTGAAAAACGTAAAAGTCACAAGGGATATTTTTTTAAAAATGACCAACGTAAAAATATATTTAAAAAAAGGAGTTCGCTACGCTCTCCTCTAAAAAAAACGCTTACGCACTAATATCCAAGGTTATCTTACGCTACGAATTCTTTTATCTCCGTAAAGCCGAGACTACGATTTTTTTTAAAAGAAAAAAAATCGAGACTACGACTTTACTGCGATAAAAAATTCCAACCTAAACTAATATCCAATATATAAATTACGCTAAAATAAAAAAGGGGTCGCTCCGCTCTTTTCTCTATTAAACGCTTACGCACTAATATTCACGAACGTCCGGCGCGTCCACCGCCGAAAATTCGTGTAACGGGTATTATACGCAGTTCTGGAAAAATAAATCTAAAAAGAATAGTCCTAGCGTTGAACAATGCGTATAATACACGTTGCACGCACTTTCGGGCAACAAGTAAAATATTTATTGTAACGTGGCAACAAAGAAGGAGTAAATAAATATTTTATTTAAAAAGCTCTTTTTCTTCCCAAAAGGAAGAACCGCTTTTTAAATAAAATATTTATTTCTTTACTTACTGCTCTACGTTATCCACGAATTTAAGAACGCTAGACGTTTACGTTACTACAAATTAACGAATATTTCCCGAAGTAGACTAACCGCTTACTTCGGGAGAATATGCGTTAATTGTAGTAACTATAACAAGAATATTATGAACGCTTAAAAGGTGGAGCAAAGCTCCCTCAATTTTAAAAAAAGCCGGACTTAAACGTTCTCAAAAAACGAGCTCAGGAAAAAATATTTTGACCTAAACGGACAACTTGTCGCTCGTCAAAATTTATTTACATAAAATCAAAAATAAAAAGTTCGTAGAAGTTTCGGCGGGAAAATAATTCAAAGGGAATGAAACGAATATCTGCCCGCCGATTTAACCTTTAAATAAAACACCCTGTTCTAAATTTAAACCATATTTGTCGCTGGCTTTTTGGAATAAAGCCACTAATCCGTTATCATCAGGATTTTCGCCGTTCAATATTTGATATCTCATTTTTGCTAATTTTTCAAGGTCAGAAATATCGACAACATAATTATCAGCTTTTAAACGAAATAATATTTTTTCATAAACAATATCTAAAAGCTCAACAGTTTTTCGTATATGGACTGATTGCGTTGTAATCTCTTCTAACGTGTCATGTTTAATAATTTCCATTGCAAGCTCATTCTTAAATGTCCTATAAGTTTTGAAGTGCCGGCTTAATGAACTCATTGAAACGCTGAATTTTTGAACACGTTTTAATTCGTCAATGATCACATTAAACTCTTTGCCATTTTTTCGCATTTCATGAATTTCTTTTAAAAAACCAGAATTACAAATAGTACAACGAGAAGAGCAAATTTTTTTGAAATTAAGAAGCTCTTTCGCGCTTTCATCGTTTGCGGAAGTTTCGTGATTTGTTCGTGTTTTGTTTTTTTCGTCTGACATATGCACAGCCTTGAAGTAAGTTAAGTTTAGTAATTATAGATAGTTAGTGAGTAAGTTAAGACTTTTCTTAAGATAGTTAGTTATAACTAACATAAGTGTACGAAAAGAAAATAAAGTTGTCAAGTACTGTGGATAACTCGGGCATTTTTCCACAAGTTATTAACATATTAAAAACCGAACAAAAAGCGAATAAAAACCGAACAAAAAGCAAAAACTAAAATAAAAAAAAAGCCGGACTATTATAAATATAATCCGACCTTTTGTCTATACTATATTAAATTTTAATAACCGCTCGGAGGTGCACTACCGCCGCCCTGGGGAGCCTTACGTGTATTCCACGAGATAGACTGTAACTCCTGTAAAGGACACTCAAAACCATTCCTATTAGCTCTATAGAGCTGACAATCTGATCTGCAAGCTACATGATTTTTTAAATCACTCATAAACGGACAAATTTTTTTATTTTCAGGCATAAAATTTTAAATCTTGAATAATTTATTTTCTCTTTTTTTCGACCTTTATTAATATCCGCCCAAGAGCGGCTAAAATCTCTGATTATGTGATACATTTTTTTGATGTAAAACCCATTCGCCACGTTGCTCGTGCCATACGTAC
>CAJVWV010000036.1 GCA_913009695.1 uncultured bacterium | reverse complement strand
AGTAAGAATTATGATGGGTAGCAGAAAAGTAATAGGGAGTGGTATAGTTGTTTTTTTCAAGCAGAAGACGGCATACGAGATATAGCAGTGTGACTGGAGTTCAGACGTGTGCTCTTCCGATCTCCGAATGTTCGGGATTCTTTTTTATTTATATAATTTATTTAATTAGTTTCCACGCTTTTGACACACCCATTTCATGAATCAATTTTCCTAAAGTATCATCCCCTTTTTCCAAAACATCTTTATAATTATAGTATTCAATAATTCCCTTGTCTGTTATTACCGCCGGAATCGGCAAATATTGGGATAGGCTACGGGTTATTCTGTTGTCATAATTAAATTGGGTTACTAAGATGACAAAACAAGAATAAAAAATTATAAACGACAAAATAGCGAAAACAAGAATATACAAAACAGTGTCAATAACGAGCCTTAAAAATTCAGGCGACCACGCCCGACTTCGCATTAACGAAGTCACGCGGGCTGGTTTATTTGATTTTAAGGAAACAATTTTTTGCTGAATTGCTTTTTTATTTAGCGAAGAAATTTTTGATTTATCAATTTCCTGCTGTTTTTTTATTTTTATTTTACCCTGTTTATTCTGACTAGGTGATGGCTGCGGTTTTTTCGGCTTTGGATCTTTTACTTTTTTAAAAAACAATGGATTGGAAGTATCTTTTATTTGCTTTCCTTCAACGACCTGTTTTTTTTCAGCGCTTATTACTTCTTTAATTTCTTCAACACCTTGAGCTTTTTTCTTTAAATCAGGCGCCTTTTCATCTGAGTTTTTTTCTTTTTTTAAAAATAAAGGTTTGGGTGTTTCTTGTATTTCTTCTTTTTCGCTAGTCATTTCTTTTACTTCTTCCGCGCCCTCCTTAGAAACAATAATTTTTTTTGGTTTGAGCTTATTTATTTTTTTTCTACCAAAAAACAAAGGCGTAGGGTCTGCTTGCGCTTTTTCTACTTTTTGACTTGGCTTTTTTTCCCGCCCAATAGCATCAAGAACTATTTTTCTAGCTTTTGTTATATCAATTTCTCCCACATTTTTCTTTTTCGCTTGCGCGTCTTTTGGCGCTACTGATGAATTCTTTTTGTCTACTTTATTTTGTTGCGCTCGTCCCGCTTGTTCCGCCTTTAGCGGGGTAGGCTTGTTTGCCCCGCTTGTCCCGTCTTTAGCGGGGTCATTTGAGGGGACTTCTTTTTTATCACCCATATTTTTATAATTACAATTTTTTAAAAAAATATTTATACCATCTTGTTGAATTATTTTGCGGCTCAATATATTCGGGTTCGTTTAAACCGGGGATATTATAAATATTATCAAAAATTTTATTATTATTCAAAGGTTCCGCGCCGCTATCATCAATTTCAACTACAGCTGCCTCCTCTCCTTGTTTCTTTAACCCAAAACTTAACCTAGCCTGCTCTTCCGCGTATTGCTCCGAACTTAAATAATCAATAAATTCTTTTAATTTTGTATTTTTACCTTCAATTAATTCAATTTCAGCTTTAAGCCCCTCTATTTCTTTGTTGGCTTTATAGCGCTGGCTAAAATTTTTCGCAACAGGAAAACTAATTAAACCTATCAGCAACAGCCCCAGAAAAGCTAAAAATTTTGGATTAAGTATGATTCGTGATATTAAGGATTTTTTACTTTGCATATCTATTATACTCTCCTTTTTTCTTTTAAAATAAAGTGGTGCTTTATTACTTCCACCATTATAATACTTGTAGCCGCCACCACAAATATTAAAATCCAAGAATTAAAATTAAGCGGAACCGTTGATAATATTTTCTGTAAAGGTGCCCAATAAATAGCTGATACTAACAGCATAAAACTAACTGCCACTGCTCCAACTAAATAAAGATTGGAAAATGGATTTAATCGCCAGATAGGCACATTTAAATCACGTAAGCTAAATATGCCAGTTAAAGATTTGACACCCAATAAAACAAAAAACATAGTTCTGATATAATTGACTTCCATTCCACCACTAAATAAATAAATGAATAAACCGAAAATAAGCAAATCCCTGACAATTCCTATGCCAAAAATAATTATTTTCATTTCTTTATTTAATATCGGCTCATTCTTTTTAATCGGTTTTCTTTTCATAACACCTTTCGCTCCTTTTTCAAATGCTAGGGAAAAATCAGGCAAGCCGTCATTAACAATATTTATCCATAAAATCTGCGCAGGTAAAATTGCGAGCGGCAAGCCCATTAATATCGATCCTAATATTAATATTACTTCTGAAAAACTATCCGAAATTAAATAAATAATAACCTTTCTAATATTCGCGAATATAATTCTACCTTCACGTATGGCCGCTACTATTGTTTTAAAATTATTATCTAGCAAAACGATATCTGACGCTTCTTTGGCAATATCCGTCCCTGTACCAAGCGATATCCCAATATCCGCCGCTTTAAGCGCCGGCGAATCGTTAATTCCGTCCCCAGTCATAGCGACAACTTCCCCGCGGGACTGCAGGGCCTGCACTATGCGCAATTTATGATGAGGGCTTACGCGGGC
This sequence comes from uncultured bacterium, assembly GCA_913009695.1. Classification (GTDB taxonomy): domain Bacteria; phylum Patescibacteriota; class Patescibacteriia; order Patescibacteriales; family SZUA-104; genus CAJVWV01. The sequence goes on along the minus strand of CAJVWV010000036.1, from coordinate 5,694 downwards.
GTAAATATCAATTTTGTTAACACGGCTTTCCAGTTTTTCATCGGACATCTTGTCTAAAACTTCTCCCGTAACTATATTTTCTTCTTTTATTTTAAAGCCTATTTCTTTTGCGATGGTTTGCGCGGTTAATTTATGGTCGCCTGTTATTACAACCGGCCTGATGCCGGCCTGGCGGCATATTTTAATAGTGTCTTTAGCCTCCGGCCTAAGCGGATCTTTTATAGCAATAAAACCTATGAATGTTAAATTGTTATCAATACTTTTCCAATCAATTTTATTTCCTTCGTCTCCCCTCTCCCGTGAGGAACGAAGCGGGGGAGGGGTCGGGGGTGGGGGCAAAATACGCCTAGCCACGCCAATAACCCTTAATCCCCTGCTAGTTAACTTATTGTAATTATTATTAAGTTTTTTTCTTTCATTTGCTGTTAATTCATAGACTTTACCATGGTGATAAAAATTTACAGATTTTCCCAATAATCTTTCAGGCGCGCCTTTTTCATAAAGAATTAGTTTGCCGTCCTTTCTTTTGTGCAGGCTAATCATAAATTTATTATCGCTATCAAAAGGCAACTCTCCAACTTTTTGCTCAATCTTTAAAAGCTTTTCTTTATTCAACCCTGACTGGAATGCCGCGGACATCAAAGCGGCGTCAGTCGGCGTTCCTATAATTCTCCAACTGGCTAATTCATCTTCCGGATTTTCTATTACGGCGTCATTGCACATCATGGCGGTTTGCAAGGCTAAACTTACGACTTTAGCTTCAACCGAATCCTGCCTTGAGCCTAAAGTGCCAACCTCAAATTCTTTTTCTCCTATTATAATATGAGCAACGTGCATTTTTCCCTCGGTTAACGTCCCTGTTTTATCCGTGCAAATTACCGTTGTTGAACCAAGTGTTTCAGCCGCTACTAATTTTCTTACTAAAGATTTTTTCTTTAAAATTCGCTGCATTCCCAAAACGAGTATTACGGTAACTGCCACGATTAACCCTTCCGGAATAGCTGAAACCGCCAAAGCTACCCCCATGATAAACATGTCAAACGGCGCCCTGCCCTGAAAAATACCTATAGCGGCGACTAAAACAGTAATAACTCCTATAATAATACCCAAAAGATTTGAAAATTTAGATAGCCTAATTTGCAAAGGAGTTTTTTCGTCTTCTGTTTCTTTAACCAGGCTGGCTATTTTACCAATCTCTGTTTTTCGGCCTGTCGCGGTAACTACCGCTCTTCCAATTCCTCTAACGGAAATAGTGCTCGCATATACCATATTTCTCCGGTCAGCAATAGAAACTCCTTCTTTTTGAACGTCTATTGCTTTTTCAACCGGAACAGACTCTCCGGTCAAAGAAGCTTCATTAACAAGCAAATTATCTTCTTCAATTATTCGCGCATCAGCAGGCATACGGTTTCCCGCTTTAATGATTATAATATCTCCGGGAACAAGCTGTCCGCTGCTAATTTCTATTTCATGTCCATTGCGTAAAACAAAAGCTTTATGCTTAATTAACTGCTTTAATTTACTTAGAGTGTTGTTAGCTTTATTTTCCTGAATAAATCCTATAATCGTATTTAAAATTACAGCTCCAAAAATTACTCCCGCGTCAATATAGTCGCGCAAAAAAAGCGATATAAAACCGGCGATAAGCAGAATATATATAAGAGGACTTTTAAATTGGGATAAAAAAATAGTAAGCTTGCCCAAAGGTTTTTCTTTTGGCAATTCATTCAGTCCGTATTTTTTTCTTCTTTTCTCAATTTCTTTGTTAGATAAACCATTAACATCGGCTTTAAATTCTTTTAAAACATCTTTTATTTTTTTACTATGAAAATTAGACATAAAATAATAAAACCAAAGATTAAATATAAAAAATCAAATACAAATACTTTTAAACTTAAAAATTTTTACATTTTTTAATATTTATTTTTGGTATTTGGTATTTAATTTTTTATCTAATATCTATATTATTATAACACAATAGCCTAAAAACAAAAAACGTGGATTTCTCCACGTTTTTTTTCTTTAACAAAATTATTACCACAAATCCGGCATATCTTCATATTTCCATTCAATGATATCATTATCCAATAAAATGTATTGTGACGCGCCCACTTCAGCTATTTTATCGTTTACATAAAACATCCAATATATATTATTTGAAGCGTCATTCTTAACTCCATTAATTTCTTCAATAAACGCCCCCAGACTGCTATCTTGATATTCAAAGCTAAAATCCTCATTTTCTTCGTCAATTAACTTCATTAAATCAAAAGCGCTTTTTTCTTTATCCATTTCTTTCGTGTATTCAGAAGGGTTTTCCGCGCCTATTTTTAGCGTTACATTAATTTTACTTGCCCCGCCTGGGCGGTGGCTTTGTTTATCAATGACATCGCTGGCATATTCCCCCATTTCTTCATTAATTTTTTTCACTCTTTCTTTAACGTTTTTTGACAATTCTTCGGCTTTATCAATTTGATCAATCAAGCCTTGTATTTGCGGTTTATCGCCTTCCTGAATTAAGGCGCTATACGATAAATACCCTATTATTGCCGTAGCAATAAGAAGTACCAATAAACCGACAAAACCTTTTTGATTTTTTATTTTATACATAATTTTTTATTATCCCCCCTTTAATAAAGGGGGCTGGGGGATTTAAATTTGAATTATTATTTTTATTATATCATATTGTTTTGAAATAAAAAAACGGATCATGCATAACTTAACTAATAAATAAGTATTGCGTATTTTAGTCCGCCCAGCCATGAATGGCTAGGCTACGTAGAAATTTAAAGCCATATAAATATGGCTGCTATATAAAATGTTTTTAGCAATATCCCAATTTATTGGGATTAAAAAATTAAAACCTTAGCCCTGCCATTCATGGCTGGGCGGCTAAGCGGCACAAAATTAACTATACAAAACTTATTTTTTATTCTGACCTCGCTGGAGTCTCCGTTAGGGACTCCAGCGTTGAAATATGACCGTCGAAGTCCTCTGGCACTGCCCGAGAGACTCCGACGGGGCCAAACTGTCAAAATTTTTGTATTTTAATTATAGATTATTTTTTAATTTTTGCCTAATCACTAATTCCTAAGCCCCAACCTATCTCTTCTTCGGTGTTACAAAAAACCCCATGTATTTTCCAAACATTAAACGAGTCTGTGATTCTAAGGCCGGTATGGCTCCGAATATAACAATACTAAAAGGCAGTATAATCCATTGAAATAACATAATTAATGTTTTTCCAAGTCCATATTTTTCTGGTCTTTTTGGTAAAAGGAGGGTTGAAATTATAGCTGACAAAACCAGACCAGACATCGCTATCGTCATCAAATATCTTGTCACAACCGGCAGATTGCCTGATAAAACTGTTATATTAAACCTGTCTCCGCCAAATATTAATGGAAGCCAGCCAATCACGCCAATAATCAAAGCGGTTGTGGCCCATGAATGAAAACCATAAAGTTGATTAATAATACGGCTAATAGTTTTTCCTTTTGGCAAGCTTTTCCATCTTTTAATAATATTAAAAAATAAATACGGAATATTTTCTACGCCCCAGCCCCAGCGCCTTTGTTGTTTATATAAATTTTTTATGGTTTCGCCAAAAGTTTCGTCCATGCAAACATCCATAGAAACAGGATAATAAAGCGGCTCAACGCGATAATTACCGCGATAATGCATAAAACAATGCCAGAATATTCTTGAATCTTCTGATACCATGTTAGTCGACCAAAAATCTATCTCTACTAAAGCGCGCCAAGTCATTGAATGCGAAGAATAGGTCGCTAGCTTTTCTTGCCTTATTTGTTGCATCATCTGCCAAAAAGTATTTGAAGAAGCGGCTACGCGCGCGAAAAAAGGCGCTTGCCAAATATTATTATGATACACGGGCACGGGCTGGTAACTCGCGTTATACGGATTTTCAACCGTTAAAAAATTATAAGTTAAGCAGTAAAAATATCCAGGATAAACAATGGTATCAATATCAAAAATGCTAACTAATATTTTATCGTAGTTATAATTATTCGCGTCAATTATTATTTTTTTAACTTGTCTGGACGCCCATGATTGATTCGCCCCTTTTCCTTTTAACTCACCGGGGATATTATTAGGATGCTTAGTTATTAAAAATTTTTTAAATTTATCAGCATATTCGCTTTCAATTTTTCTAGCTATTTTCTGCGCCTCATCTCCCGCCCTTTCTTCTGTCGCCAAAACTACTACCATTTTGTTCGTCGGGTAACCATCGTTCATTAATCCTTCAAAGCTTGATTTAATGAGCTCGTAACTTTCATTATACGTTGGTAAAATTATTAAATGTAAAACATCTTCCCAGTTATATATACTGTCAGTTTTTATTTTATTATAATCTAATTTTTTACATCTTTCTTCCCAGTTTATTTCCGTATTTTCTTTTAATCTTTTATAACTGACCAATAGATGAATACCTAAATAAAAAACCAACAACAGCCAATAAACATCAAAGGCAATAATAAAATAAGCCACTCCGATTGGCTTAAAATAAGATAAAACTATCAAAACAATCAAAGTAGCCCATGATAAAAAACCGGGCAATATTTCAAAAAACCTATAAATTATTTTATTTATCCCGTATAAATCCGTTGCTTTACTAATCTTTAAATAGTTCATTATAAGATAATGCGGTACTTATGCGTTTGAGCGCAAACAACGCAAACTGTCCGTTCGCTCCGCTCCGCCCTTCGCGAAGGGCGGGGCTCCGCTCACAAACAGTCCGCTAATACAATAAACATCATCAAGCGGACTGTTTATCCCGACGCTTCGGGATGGACAGTTTGCATGAATAAAATGTGTATTATCGAACAAACACTTAGGTCCTATAATAATTAAATTTTTATGTCTTTCCCCTCGCTTAAATCCCCCTCTTTGTTGTTTGTATTATTTCGATTTTTTATTTTTGTTTGATTAATTTGTTTTTTGCCTCTGAAATCAACGGCACCACCACCAAGAGCCTCTTTTAAGGAAACTTCTTTTTGTTCGGCGGCTGGTTTTTTAATTTCTTTCAGCTCTTTTTCCTTAACTTTTTTGCGCTTCTCAATTTCTTCTCTTTTTTCTAATCTTGTTTTATTTAAACATTCCTTACAAAGAACAGGACGAACACCGTCCGGCACGAACGACACCTTTGTCTCTCTCCCGCACTTAGAGCATACGGCGGAGTTTCTATAAATATCATTTTTTTGCGCTTCTTGCTTTAAAGGGGCGTTATTTGTATTATTACCTAAAAATTTAGGAGACGATTCAATTCTTGGGGTTGGATTAGAAATACGCTGTCCGTTAGCATTATATTGCACTGGCGTCTTCGGTTGAAAAACACGTGGCCTATCTTGCTGACCAGTTGAGCTTTGCGGCGAAAACTTTTTTCCCGAAATGAATTTTTGTTTTCCAGATTCCTCTCCGTCAGAACTTTCATGCCAACGCATTATTTTCTCTTCTACATTAGTTTTTTCCTTGGCATATCTTTCTCTGGAAACGCTAATCACCTTTTCGGTATTTCCTGTTTTTTCTTCTTCAGTCAACGGCGGCAAGCCCTTGGCGGAAAAAGGATCAGAAGAAATTCCGTCAATCATTAATTTAATATAAAATTCATACTTGGGGATATTTACAATATCTTCTTCATAAAATATCGGCGCGAACTCAGGCGCCAAAGCTTCG
>CAJVWV010000035.1 GCA_913009695.1 uncultured bacterium | reverse complement strand
ATAAAAAAAAAAAATAGATTTTTTTTTTTTTTTTTTGTAGTTTATTTTTTTTTTCAAGCAGAAGACGGCATACGAGATATATCAGTGTGACTGGAGTTCAGACGTGTGCTCTTCCGATCTGTTTAGTATATACGAAGTTTTTGGCTCTTTTCATTATTATAACCTATAAAGAAAAAAGAGGCAAAAATTTGCGAAAATGCCGAGCTGAGGCATTTTCCGTATATACTTTGTTAGGCGAGGGTGAGCAGAACGGAGTGGAGCGAAAGCGCAGCGTCCCCGTAGCGTTTTCTTTGTTCTTTAAAAATATAGGGAGGCTCGCAATGTGCTAACCTCCCATTTCCTATTCAAGGAACATTTGTTGATACCTACCATTATTGATTGTTATACGCTTAAGGCCAATTGGGTTAGAAAAATATATCTGCGGTGCCTTGTTTCTTGGTTTGATAATTTTTTGCTCAAACTTACGCACGCAAATGATTTTTCCATTCTTTCCGGGCGAATGCACATATTCATCTCGCGAAATCATAATTCCAACATGATCAGGATATGTTCCACCTCTATTGCTGAAAAATATCAGATCTCCAACACCACGAAACTGCTCATGAATCAAAATTCCAAAAACATCAAAAAGTTTACTTGCGTGTCTCGGAATAAGATCTGGATATTTTGCCTGTTTGAGCAAAAAATTAACAAACCCTGAGCAGTCAAACCCACCAACATTACAACCGTTAAATTGGCCGTTATATTTTATGGCAGGAAAATCAAGATACGATAATACCATTGAAACAAATGTTTCTTTTTTCATCATTTAACCTCCTATTCGGTTATTTTTAAAGAGCAAAGAAAATGTCGCCTAACGTTCACCGATGAAGCGAAGTTTTTGAAATTCCTTATTATATTAATATTCATTTCAAAAATTTGGGAGAAGAGATTTTTTACTCCTTACCGTGCCCCTCGGAGCTTTAGCGTAGTGGGGTTAATATTATAAAGTAAAAATCTCTGAACCGCTTATCGCGTTGTTAGGCGATGTCAATTTTAGCTTTAATTGAAAATGTTCTTTAACTGAAATAAACTTTATTCTTTAAATGGAATTTGTCATTGCACTGCCTGGCTAAAATTTATTTCGCCTAACAAGGTATATGCGAACTTGTTTATTTTTTATTTAAAATAAGGTAAAATATATTAGTAAATATGTTAGCAGAAACCATTATGCCAACATCCAACAATAGAACAACAATCATATCCAGAGATCCGATGTATAATTTAGCTCAGGAAATGAGAATAAGAAATTTTAGCCCTAAAACTATTCAATCTTATACACATTATAACAAAGAATTGCTTAGGTTTGCAAGTAAATTTTCTGATGAGACAAATAGGCAAGACATAAAGGATTATTTGGATTATTTAATTTCATGCAATAAATCCACTTCTACGGTTAATTTAGCTATTAATGCTTTGAAATTTTATTATGAAAACATAATAGGAAGAAGTTTTTTTACTTCTAAATTAGGTATTAAGCGTCCAAAAAAAGAAAAGAAATTGCCGGTTGTTTTAGCTAAAGAAGAAATTGTGAAAATGATAAAAGTTACTGAAAATTTAAAACATAAATTAATGATTCAGATTTTATATTCTTCTGGATTACGGGTTAGCGAGCTTGTCAATTTAAAAGTAAACGATATTGATTTTAACCGTAAAACAGTTATAATTAAAGGAGGAAAGGGGAATAAAGACAGAATTTCCATTATACCTGAGGTTGCCTTAAGTAATGTTGATAAATATTTATTGGAATATAATCCGTTGGATTATTTGTTTGAGGGGTGCAATTCCAGAAAAATAAATATTCGCTCTATTCAGAAAGTTGTAAAAGATGCTTGTAAAAAAGCGAAGATAATTAAAAGCGCGAGCGCTCATAGTTTAAGGCATAGTTTTGCAACGCATTTACTTGAGCAGGGCGTTAATTTACGCTATATTCAATCTTTATTGGGCCATGCAAGACTGGAAACAACGCAAATTTATACAAAAGTCGCTGTTAATAATTTCAGCGAAATTGATGATTTATTATAAAAAATCCCCCAACCCCCTTTATCAAGAGGGCAAAATATATGGAAAAAAAAGTAGCAATAATAATAACTCCAAATTACAAGAATTATGCGAAGAAGTACTTAGGGGACTGCATAGAAAGTATCCGTAAACAGGATTACAAGGGCGAGATAAAAGTTTTTATAACCGACAACGAAACAAGCGCGGAAAGTTTTCAGCTGCTAAATAAAATAGCGCCGGAAGCTGAGTTGGTGTTAAATAAAACTAACGATGGATTTGCAAAAGGCGTTAATGATTCAATCCGACAAGCGTTAATGCTCGGTTTTGAATATATTGCCATAATAAATATTCACACAACAATTGAACCTAATTATATCTCCGAGTTGATAAAGGTAACGGAGAGCGATTCTAAAATTGGAGTTGTGCAGGGCCGAATGATGCTTTATGCTGAAAAAAATAAAATTAGCAGCATGGGAAACGCTACGCATTTTTTGGGATTTGGATATTGCGTGCATTATAGAGATGAATGGGAAAAAATAAAAGATAGTTATAAAAAAGTTAGGGACATTTTTTATCCTTCTGGTTCATCAATGTTTTTTAAAAGAGAAGTTTTAGAGAAAGTCGGTTTACTGGACGAAGAATATTGGATGTATAATGAGGATCAGGAAATAGGCTGGCGGATTTGGCTAGCGGGGTTACGCTGTGTGCTTGCGCCTAGGGCGGTGATGTATAATAAGTATGAATTTCAGCGATCTATAAAAAAATTTTATTGGATGGATAGAAATCGTATTAACGCGATACTTCAATGTTACAGGCTACCGACCTTAATATTAATATTGCCTGCGTTTATATTAATGGAGTTGGGATTAATTTTATTTTCCTTAAAAACTGGCTGGTTTAAGGATAAGATGCGGGTTTGGAAATATTTTTTAACGCCAAGGAAATGGGCATATATTTACGTGGCTAGAAAACGCAATCAGGCGTTGCGCCGGGTGAAAGACAAGGATATCGTAAAAATGATTAGCGGGCGGATTTGGTACCAGGAGGTAGGGGATATTAAGTTGAGGTTGGTTAATCCAGTTTTTGATTTGTATTGGAAAATTGTGGAAAATATTATTAAAATTTTTAATTTTTAATTTTGTAATTTTTAAATAATATCTTAATTTTTAATTTTTAAAAATTTGAGCATTAAAAATTATTTATAAAATTAAAAATTATAAAATTTAAAAATTTGAACCATGGATATTAGCATTATTATTCTAAATTACAAAAGCAAAGGGCTGGCTTTGAATTGCATAAAATCAATCAAAGAGGCTGATTTTAGCGTGCCCCCTTTCTTGTCCCGAAGTAAGCGGGAAGTAAAGGGGGAAAAAGGGGGATTCTTAAAATACGAAATTATCGTAGTTGATAATAATTCAGATGATAATATCGGAGAAATTTTAAATTGGCAGTATCCGGAAATTAAGTTTATTCAAAACGGTAAAAATATCGGAATGGGGGTAGGAAACAACGCGGGAATAAAGCAAGCGAGCGGCGAATATATAGTTATTGCCAATCCCGATATTTTAGTTTTAAAAGATACTTTTATAGAGCTGCATAATTTTATGGAGATGAACAGTAAAGTCGGCGTTGCTGGTCCGCGGCAGTTTAATCCGGATAAAACAGTTCAAAATTCCTGCTATAGATGGTATAATTTATTTACGCCTCTTTATCGCAGAACGCCATTGGGAAAATTTAAATTCGCGCAAAGAGACTTAGATAGATTTTTAATGAAAGATTTTGATCATAAATCAGAAAAAGAAGTTAATTGGTTGTTAGGATCATTTTTATTTTGCCGCGCTAACGCGTTAAAGGAAGTTGGGCTGTTTGACGAAAAATTCTTTCTCTATTTTGAAGATACTGATTTGTGCCGAAGGTTTTGGGAAAAAAATTGGAAAGTTGTTTATTTGCCAGTTGCAAAAGTAATTCATAATCACGCGAGAATTAGCGCGGAGGAGCCATGGTATAAATTTTTAAACAGCCCCGCGGCCCGCGCCCATATCGCGTCATGGATTAAATATTTAAAAAAGTGGGGGATAAACTAAAATAAAAAATAAAATATAAAAAATAAAAAACATATATAAAATATGTAAAAAATTATTAAGTTTATTATTATGAAGTTTATCACGATGAATATTGGGACTATTTACTGATAAATTTAAACAATAAACCAATAAACAAATAGAATCATTTTTCATTTGTGTATTTTATATTTTGTTTTTTATATTTTATATTTCAAATCTATGACAAAAATAAAAAAAGCGATTTTGCCTGTTGCCGGATTCGGCACAAGATTTTTGCCGGCCACTAAAGCGCAACCCAAGGAAATGCTTCCGGTCGTAGATAAACCCGCAATACAATATTTAGTTGAGGAGGCAGTAGAGGCGGGAATTGAAGAAATAATTTTCGTAACCGGACGAGGAAAAAGATCAATTGAAGACCATTTTGACCACTCGTTTGAACTTGAGCACACTTTAGTGGAAAAAAATAAAAATAAATTATTAAAAGAAGTAAGGAAAATTGATGAACTGGCAAAATTCTCATACGTTCGACAAAACAAGCCGCTCGGGGACGGACACGCGATTTCATGCGCTTCGCATTTAATCGGCGATGAACCGGTGCTAATAATGTTTGGTGACAGCCTATATGACTCCAAAGTTCCTCCCGCGAAACAACTAATAGATGTTTATAAAAAATATAGCGACGTTGTTGTGGGGTTGTCCGAGGTAGAGAAAGATGAGATTCCTTTATTCGGAATAATTGACGGTGTAGATTTGGGAAATAATATTTATGAAGTTAATGGAATAGTGGAAAAACCAAAAATTGAAAATGCGCCTTCTAACTTGGCCGCGGTCGGAAAATATATCATTACACCGGAAGTATTTAAAATTCTAAATAAAATGAATAGTGGCAAGTCCGGTGAAATTAGATTAGCTGACGCTCTTGATATAATGCTTAGAGAAAATCGACCAATTTATGGGAAGAAGCTGGAAGGGGAGTGGCTTGATACCGGTGATAAATTTAACTTTATTAAAGCCACCATTAAACTTGGACTGAAAAATAAAGAAATCGGCAAAAAATTAAAACAATTTTTAAAGGAATTAAAATAAAAAGTAGAGACACGCCAATGGCGTGTCTCTACTTTTTTTATTGTATTATTAATTCATACAACCCTTCCTGACTTCCTATTCTAGCATAAAAATAAAGAGTATCTCCTTTTTCATTTAACGAAGCAAAAGAAATTTTATCAAGCTTAATAAGTTCTGTTATATTGCGCTTTTCTCTGTCATCCAGCTCAATGATGTTTATCGCGTTATCCGTAAAATAAATAACGTAATTATCGCTTGGGTGCCAGATTATATTATTAATTTGTTTACTTATGCGAGTAAGCAAAGTTTTTTGCCCTAAATACTCAGACTGAAAATCGGCTATCCATATTTCAAAGTCATTAGCGTAAAGAAGCTTATTTTTATTAACCCAATAAGTATATTTTACATTATTTATTATTTCTCTAACCGGAAGATATGAAAAAGGATCAATTAAATATAAAATTTGGCGCTTACTGTCATAAAGATTAATCTGATTATGCTTAGAATTTATAAATCCGTAGTCAGAAAAAGAGGGTAAATCAATACTTCTTAACGTTTGCGGCGAACTAATGTCATAAACAATTAAATTGGAAGTTTTATTAATTTTATTAACAATAAAAAGGTGGTTTTTTTTCACTAAAAAATCTAAAATCTCTTGTCCGGAATATAAAGTCTTAATTTCTTTAGTTGCTAAATTAAAACTCTTAATAACATTGCTATTTTTCGGCAAAAAAACTATTTTATTATTTCCTGACCACCTTAATTTGGCGCCTTTTATTTTGATAAATTTATCTAAATATAACTTTTCCGTTAAATTATTCAAATCTAACAAAATATTATTTATTATTAAGTTGCCACTATTAGGCGACCACAAAAAAATTTTTGATTCTGAGCTGTCTAGCCCTAATTTATCCTTTTCTAATATGAGCTTTTTTTTTGTTTTTAAGTTAAGGATATTTATCTCCTTGTCTGTGGAAAAAACTAAATTTTTCTTATTTGGTGAAAATACTGATTGATATATATTGCCGTCTATTAATTTAAGCGGTAAATTTTTTTTAAATAAATTTATATCTTCCGCGAAAGTTGAGACTCCGGGATATATTGTCATGGTTTTTTTCCATTCTCCAAAACCTTCAAGCTCAAGCCTAACATCATATTCTCCGGGTAATAAATTCTTTATTTTAGCGGGAGTCTTGATAAAACTTTCCTCGCCATTAAAAAACTTCTTAAAAAATAATTGCCGAGGCTTATTATTTAAATAAATTTTAGCGCCATCTGGTTTCGTGTCCAACACCAACATTCCGGTTTTTTGGATCACTTTTTTTCCAAGAACGAATTTATAGCCGGAAGCATAAGCAATTACTAATGGAGTAATCACAAGAAATGCTAAAATAAATATTATAAAAAGTAATCGGCGCGCTTTAAGAGACATAATGAAATAAATCTTAATGCCAAAACCCAAATGTCAAATTAAAATGCCTAAATTTTTTGGCATTAAATAATTTGACATTGATTTGTCATTTTGATTTTGACATTTTAAACTAAAAGTTCTTTATATATTAAGAGACCCTATGCGCTTTATATCCGCTCCTATCGCCCGCAACCTTCCATCAATATCCTCATACCCTCGGTCAATCTGGTATATATTATCTATTTCAGTTTGACCTTCGGCTATAAGCGCCGCTATAATCATGGCAATTCCGGCTCGTATATCCGGACTTATTAATCTTCTACCCATAAGGGGTGTTTGGCCATTGACTATTACCCTATGCGGATCGCACATAATAATATCGGCGCCCATCTGCATAAGCATATCGACATAAAGTAAACGGCGGTCATAGATAGTTTCATGGATCAATGAATATCCATCTGCTTGAGTCATCAGCACTGTAAATGGAGATTGAAGGTCAGTCGCAAGGCCGGGATATTCATGCGTTTTTATATTGTAAGAAGTTATATTATCTGAGGGATACATCTGCAGCCAATCATCGCCTTTTTCAAATTTTACGCCGATTCTTTCAAAAATATTTAATAAAATTTCAATATGTTCCGGGTTGCATTTAGTTATTTTTATTTTTGATTTTGTGGCCGCGGCCATTATAGCAAAGGTTCCTGTCTCTAACCTGTCAGGCATAATATTAAATTCTCCCGCGTTAATTTCATTAACTCCTTCAATTATAATTGTCGGAGTACCAGCGCCTTTTATTTTGGCTCCTTGTTTGTTTAAATAATCCGCTAAAGCCGGAATTTCCGGCTCCATGGCGCAATTTTTTAAAATTGTAGTTCCCTTAGCCAACACAGCCGTCATCATTAACGCTTCCGTGCCGGTTACGCTTATAGTAGTAAAAAAGTATTCACATCCTTTTAATTTTTTAGCTTTAAGGTGATAAAATCCATCTTTTATCTTAATCTCCGCGCCCATAGCTTTAAATCCGTCCAAAAATACATCAATCGGTCTTTTCGCGCCGCTTGCTAATGCGCAGCCTCCTGGAGAAGGAAATTTAACTTCACCGATACGAGCCAATATGGGACCGGCAAACATAATTGAAGTACGGAATTTATTGGCAAATTTTGGATTAAGTTCATTTTTTTTAATCTCACTTATTTCTATTTCAAGCGACCCATTACTGCGCGTAATATTCGCGCCCAAATCTTCTACAAGTTCAATCGCCCTATTAATATCTTCAATATTGGGCAGATTATTTATAGTAATTTTTTCAGACGACAAAATAGCGGCTGGTATTATCTTTAAAGCCGCGTTTTTAGCCCCCTTAACCTCTATTTCCCCTGATAACTTTGCTTGCCCCTGTATTATGAATTTAGACATAGTTTAATAAATGACAAAATCCTAATGTCAAATCAAGCCCAAATTATTAAATGCCTAAATGCTTCCGGCGTTTAGACCCTAAACTTGATTTGCTATTTGAAATTTGTCATTCAGTGTTATGTATATACTATACATTATATTTGCTCGGATTTCAAGTTTATGGTAACATAGTATAAGAAATTTAATCATTTGAATTTTGAATTTGATTTGACATTAGGATTTTGTCATTTGGATTTTTGAATTTATGTATTACAACAAAGAAAGTAAAAAAACAAATTTTTTTAAAAAAGCTGGCATAGCAATTTTAATGGCGATTTTAATGTTGATTAGCTTCGGCGGCGGCATGTATATATCAGGTAAAAATGAGGTAATAAAAGAATTAGCAAAGGGAGAAGCGGTGTACTTGGGAAAAATTATAGGAAAATATAGCCAACCGGGAAAAGGTCCGTTAATTCAAGATATAAATTTTGATTTGTTTTGGGAGGTTTGGGATACCATAGAAAAAGAATACGTTGAT
>CAJVWV010000034.1 GCA_913009695.1 uncultured bacterium | reverse complement strand
TGTAGATACTTATGTCGCTGCTTATCACACTTATGTTTTTTATTAATTTCTTTGAATTCTTTTTTCTTTATTTTTTTTTTCTTTTTTTTTTTCTTTTCTTTTCGTTTTTTTTTTTTTTTTTTAATGATACGGCGACCACCGAGATCTACACTCTTTCCCTACACGACGCTCTTCCGATCTTCTATATTTGCGTTTTTTAAAAAACGAACCGATTAATATGAAGTCAATTAAGGACCTGCGGTTGAATTGGGAAAATATCAGCGGAAAAGAATTTAAGAAAGCGTATTCGTATTTAAAATTAACCAAAAGCCGAAGAGTAAGGCGGGCATTTGATTTAATTAAACATCGGATAATTTAAAATATTTGAAGCATTTGAATAATAATTTGTAGATTGGAATTATATAGAGCGGTGAAATATAATTCAAATCTTCAAATTATTCAAATGCCTCAAATACGCGAAGCTTATAATTTATTATGCTTAAGGAAATTTTAGAAAATATTGTGAAAGAAAAAAGGCGCGAAGGCGCGCCTGATTTCGTGATTAAGAATTTTTTAAAAGAATATTTGCAATATCCGGTTTTGGATTTTATTTATAATAATCCTCTGTATAAAAATATGATTTTTACCGGCGGATCATGCCTGCGGATTTGTTTTAACGCGCCCAGATTGTCCGAGGACTTGGATTTTGACCTTGGGGCCGGGGATTATAAAAAATTTAAAATCGGCGGGTTGGAGAAAGATTTAAAAGAATATTTTAAGAAAAATTTTTTAATTGGCATTAAAACAAAAGTTCAATCCGACAAAAGGATATATCTTAAATTTCCCGTTTTAAAAGAGATAGGTCTGGCCGGCAAAAGCGAAAGCGACTTGCTTTATGTTAAAGTTGAGCCGAGCCAAAGTATTTTTGCGCGGCCGAAAATTGAAATTCAGCCGATTTCCGGCTTTGGATTTAATTTTATTGTTAAAAGATACAGTTTAGAGTTTTTAATGGCCGGCAAGTTAAGCGCTATTTTTAGCAGGCAGTGGTTTAAGGGCGCCGAAAATGAAATCAATATTAAGGGCAGGGATTTTTATGATTTATATTGGTATTTAGAGAAAAAAATAAAGCCCGACTATAAAATTCTTAAAGATTCTATCGGCATTGCCAATCAAACTCAATTAAATAAAAAATTAAAAGAAAGGATTTCTAAAAATGTGACAGCGCAAAAATTATCATACGATTTAAAAAACTTTTTTCCAAATCAGAATTTTGTTAATGATTTTTGTAAAAATTATAAAAAGATTATTGAGGGATTTTTGCGGTAAAAAATGGCGTCAGATTTTATTTGGCAAGCGGATTATTGAGCTGGCTAAAATTTGCGCGGATATTGAAAAGCATTATAGGAAGCCGCGGGATATTGAGTGGGCTTTTGCGAAGGGCAAGTTTTATATTGTGCAGAGCAGGCCGATTACGACTTTGTAAAAATTTTTTTATTCATTATTTCCGATATATATAGAAATGTATTTATTTTTTGTATTTTACAGTACACTATAAAAATATTGACAATTTTTTATAGTGTATTGTAATTTTTTTCCTGAATTAACTGTAAAATAATAAAAAAGAACTAATATTAGGGTAATATTATCGACTAAAAAATAGTAAAATGGAAAATAGTCTTGACTTTTTTTTATTCTGATGAATAATAGTCTTATTTATAGATTTAAAATGGAAAAATATTTAAGCGGCCTGTATTTATAACATAGGCAAGGCCGGGAGGAATATTTTTATTTCATAAAAACAGGGAGGACGCGAAACATATGTTCCAAAAAAATAAAATTAAAGTGACGGTGGACAAGAGCCATCTTTTTACTTTGGGGGAGAAAATGTACCGTGAAAGCATTGAGTTCGTGCGCGAGCTTGTTAATAACGCTTATGACGCGGACGCGACTTTCGCCAACGTCAGCATCAGCGAAGATAAGATTGAAGTTTTAGACAACGGCAGCGGGATGAATGCCCGCGGGCTTGAGCAGTTTTTTACTATCGGCTCAGAAGAAAAAAGAACGCATGGGGTTTCGCCCCGGTTCGGGCGCAAGCGGATCGGTCAATTCGGCATCGGGAAATTTTCGGCGCTGGCTTTATGCGACGAATTTTTAGTGGAAAGCGTAAAAGGGAAAAATAAATATACCGTTGTTTTTAACCGCTCATCATGGGCGAGCGACGAAAACTGGGATTTGCCCATTAAAAAAGAGGCGGCGAGCCCTTTGGACAAGGAGGGCACGAAAATTATTTTAAATAAACTTACAAAAAAAGTTTTTTTAGGCGAGGCGGAAAAATATTTAAAGCAGTCCGTGCCTTTGCGCGCCAAAAAATTCAGCGTTTATTTGAATAATAAAAAAATAAGCGCCAAGACCGTAGCCGGAAAAATAATCGCGGTAAATATTAAAACAATGTACGGATCCATCGGCGGAGAGATTGTGGTCGCTATTAATCCGCGGGATGTGGACGAGCCGGGGATAGAATGCCGCGTTAAGCAGGCGCTTATCAAGAAGGAGCTTTTCGGATTGGACCGTAAATATAAGCACGGCATTAACCGCGTGGCCGGTTCGGTTAACGCTGATTTTTTGCCGTTAATCGCGTCGCGTTCCGATTTTGTCGCGGACAGCGCCGAATATAAATTATTTTCCCAGCTTATGCGGGAACAGCTTGATAAGGTCTTAAAAGAATTCAATAAGCAGAGTGAAACGAAAAATTTGCAGAAAATAAACAAAGAATTGCAGGAAATAATGAAGCATATTAAAGAAGCGTTAGCGCTTAATCCCGATTTCGTGCCGCAGGGCAAGGCAGTAGCGCGGCTTAAAAAAGAGGGGCGGAAGAAAATGGCGGCGGCGAGCGCGGCGATAAAAGACGATGAAAATAAAGATAATAGAGAGGATGCAAGCTCGGGACAGGCGGAGAAAGAAAAATCTATCGGAGAGGGTGAGGATAAAAAAGCGAAAGAGCCGGCGCCCGCGAAGATTGAAGTTAAGCCGTTAGTGTTAAAAAGAATCAGGATGAAAAAACTTGGAATTTCTTGCGGGATTGTCAGCTTGGGTGAAGACGGATTGGAGGTAATGAGCCAGGGCAATTTAATCTACATCAACCAAGACCATCCGCTTTACCAAAAACTTTATAAAAAGAAGGATCTGTTTGCCGTTCATCTTATGCGCTTAATCACGCAGGAAATTGTTTTAATGAAAAAGCTTCGCATTACGGCATCCGAGGCGTTTAACTGGCAGAGCAAACTTTTAAAAGACGCGCTTTGCGGGAAGTGAGCAAGAAGATAAATAAGATTTATGAAAACAATAAAAATAGAACAAAATAAAAATAAAAAGAAAAATAAGATTTTAGATAAGCAAGTTGAATTAATTGTTAGATATCTAAAGCGTGGAAAAGTAATTGTTTATCCGACTGATACGATTTACGGGCTAGGATGTATCGCGACAAATAAAAAAGCGATTAATAGAATTTATAAAATTAAAAAAAGAGAAAAGAAAAAGCCTTTGCTTATTTTAGTGAGCAGTATGGCGATGCTGAAAAAGTATTGTTATGTCAGTAAGGAGCAGGAGGAATATTTGAAGAATGTTTGGAAACAGGAGCGCCAATTTGAAAATCCCCCCAACCCCCCTTTACTAAAGGGGGGAGATAGAGCTGTCTCTGTGATTTTAAAGAGTAGGAGAATGCTTCCGAAAGAACTGACGGGCGGAAGCAGAGATATTGCAGTAAGATTGCCAAAAGATGAATTATTGATTAAAATGATAGGGCGAGTAAAGACACCAATAGTTTCAACAAGCGTAAATATTAGTGGAAAAAGAAGTTTAGCTAATATTAGCCAAGTTAATAAATATTTTATTGAATCCCCCGAATTCCCCTTTAATAAAGGGGGCATATTACCTGATTTAGTAATAGATGCTGGGAAAATAAGCGAAAAACCATCAAAGTTAGTTGATTTAAGAGATTTAAATAATATAAAAGTATTAAGAAAATAACTATAATCCGAGTGTTATGATTTTAAATCATTCGTATTATATACAAAACCTATGTGTTTAAGTTGGTTAAAGAAATTATTTGGAGGAAAAAAGGAAGAACAATCTCAGGGTGATGCATCAAGCATGCCAGAGCAATCAGCTGGAGAAGAATCAGATTCTCCTAAATCAGAGGAACACGAGCACCCTCAACAGTAACATTTTATTCCCCTCCTTAGATGAGGAGGGGAGTTAGCAGAAGAGTTTTATTAAAATACTTATTGACTTAACATAATAAATATTTATGTATATAGACACGCATGCGCATGTTAATTTTAATGCGTTCAAGGAAGATGAGAAAGAAGTTATACAAAGATCGTTAGAAGAGGAAACTTGGATGATAGTAGTGGGCTCGGATTATAAAACATCAAAAAAAGCTTTAGATATCGCGAACAGATATGAAAAGGGCGTTTACGCGGCGATTGGTCTTCATCCAATTCATACTCATGAAGGCGAGGCTAACGGAGACGATTATAGTGTTAGTCAAAAAGGTGAGGAATTTAATTATGATAACTATGAGAAATTGGCAAAGTTTGAGAAAGTAGTTGCGATTGGAGAGATCGGGTTAGATTATTATCATATTGATAAAGCGGGAGATATTCCGGCAATAAAGCAAAAGCAAAAAGAAATTTTTACGAAACAATTAAAGTTAGCAAGAATATTAAATCTACCGGCCATTATTCATTGTCGGCAGGCGCATGATGACACCTTGGAAACTTTAAAAGAATTTAAAAAGGAAAATAAAGATTTATTTAATACTGATAAGCCTTGGGGGGTAATGCATTGTTTCTCGGGCGATGAAGATTTAGCTTGGAAATATTTTTCTTTGGGACTTCTAGTTTCTTTTACCGGCCTTATTACTTTTTCTAAGCAATGGGATGATTTGATTCGCAAGTTACCGCCTGATAAATTTTTAATTGAAACTGATTGTCCTTTTATGACGCCTGAACCTTTCCGCGGCAAAAGAAATGAGCCTGCTTTAGTTAAACATGTAGCAGGGAGAATAGCGGAAATAAAAAATTTAAGCGTGGAGAGGATTGGGGAGATTACAACGGGGAATGCGAGGGAGTTGTTTAAGATTTAAAATTTTTAATATTTAATTTTATAATTTTTTCATCCCGAGGCTGATCCGCCTCGGGCGGAAAATAATGCTTTAATTTTTAATGTTTCCCGCTTCTAAATTAATTTTATTGATGCGGGATCCTGCTGAGGCGGTGATAAAAATTTATATATTAAAAATTATTTACAAAATTAAAAATTACAAAATTAAAAATTATATTATGTATTTATATTCAAAAAGAAAATCAACTATAATAACCATTTTAGCAGTTTTTATAATTGGCGTCTGTTTCGGTTTTGTTTTGCACAATAAAGTCGCGCCAAAAGCAATCGCAGATGATTTAAGATTAGATGATCAAGAAGCCACTGTTAGAGCTATTCAAAAAGTTATTCCCGCTGTTGTAAGTATCGTTGTTTATGATTGGGAAAATTTTTACGCTCTTACGCCAGCAGGGCAAGAAGTGCAAAAATATAGGCAGCAAAAAATGGAAGGAACAGGTTTTTTAATTTCTTCAGACGGTTTTATTTTGACTAATAAACATGTGATAAACGGGGCGGATGAAAAAACCGCGGAATACCGTATAACTCTTAATTCCGGGAAAAAATATTATGCTCAATTTATTGGCATGGATCCTTTTGATGATTTAGCGGTTTTAAAAATATTTGATAAAGACCTGCCTTTTGTTGAGCTTGGAGACAGCGACAAATTATCTATCGGTTCAACCGTTATAGCTATTGGTAATGTTTTAGGAAAATACGAAAATAGCGCCACAAAGGGCATTGTCAGCGCCTTGGGACGCAGTTTAACGGCTAATGATCAGGCAGGGAAGCCGGAAGATTTAAATAATATTATACAAACGGACGCGACAATAAATCTTGGGAATTCGGGAGGTCCATTAATAGATTTAAACGGTGATGTTATTGGAGTGAATACAGCGGTTGAACAGTCAGGCACAGCTATTGGCTTCGCGATACCTATTAACGACGTTAGACCCGTAATAAATAGCATTAGAGCAATTGGGCGCATAGCAAGGCCAAGACTGGGGGTTCGCTACGTTATGTTAGACTCTGAAATTGCCGCAGAAAGAGATTTAACAAGAGATAAGGGCGCTTTATTAATTAGTTCCGAGAATGATGAGCCGTCTATTTTGCCCGATTCTCCGGCGTTTAAGGCCGGTCTGGCTGACGGGGATATTATATTTGAAATTAACGCTATAAAGATAGAAGAAAAAAATACATTGTCTTCGGTTGTGCAGAAATACAAGCCCAGAGATAAAATCGGCTTAAAAATTCAGAGAGGAGATAAAGTTATAATTAGAGTTGTGGAGTTGGATGAATTTAAATAATTTATCCACAATAAAGGATATTGCATAATTTTTTAAATATTATATAATATTATTAATCTAATGAATTGTACGATATTTTCGTGTTATTCGTTTTTAATTCGTAAAAATCCCCCCAACCCCCCTTTATTAAAGGGTGGAGTAGTTAAGGAATATGATAGAAATAAAAAATCTTACAAAAAAATTCGGTTCCAGCGTAATTTTAGATAATATAAATTTCTCCGTTAAAAAGGGGGAGATTTTGGGTTTTCTGGGGCCGAATGGCGCGGGAAAAACCACTACCATGAAAATTATCACTTCTTTTTGGGCTCCAACCGGTGGAAAAGTTGAAATTGACGGCTTGGATGTTGTACGCGATTCGATTAAGACTAGAAGTAAAATTGGTTATTTACCCGAGAATGTGCCCTTGTATGACGACATGAAAGTTTTTGAATATTTAAAATTTGCCGCGGAAATTCGCGGGATTAAGAAAGAAAACGTTAAGAAGAAAATCAAGGAGGCAAGCGAGGCTTGCGGATTGTCCAAAGTAATGAGAAAGCCGATAGATGAATTATCAAAAGGCTATAGACAACGCGTTGGCTTAGCGCAGGCGATAATTCATAATCCTGATGTTTTAATTTTAGATGAACCGACAACCGGTCTTGACCCTAACCAGATAGTTGAAATTCGTGATTTAATAAAAAAAATAGGAAAAGAAAAAACAGTTATTTTTTCTACTCACATTTTAGGCGAAGTAAGCGCCGTTTGCGACAGGGTTATTATAATTAACAACGGCAGGATTGTTGGAGAGGGAAGCCCTGATGATTTAATTAAGAAAGCGGGGGTACGTGAAATAATTTACGTAAAAATTAAGGGATCCAAAAATGATGTTCTCAATAAGTTAAATGAAATGGAAAACGTTCTTAAGGCGGAAATCAAGGATAAGGAGTCAGAAGATATTTATGGTTATGAAATAGAGCCTAAACAAGGAGTTGATTTACGTGAGTATTTATCTATGACTGTTATGAAAAATAATTGGAGTATTTTGGAATTTAATAAGAAGAGTGTTTCTTTGGAGGATGTGTTTAGGGAACTTACTAAATAGTCTGAACCACTGATTAACACATGATTACGCTGATTTCACTGAAAAATAATATGATTTGTCATTGCGAGGAAGCGTTTAACGCTGCGGCAGAATCCTCTGCGGAGAGATTCTGCCGAAGCGGAAATATTTTAATTTTTAATATTTAAAATTTAGTTATTAGAAATTATTTACAAAATTATAAAATTAAAAATTTAAAAATTATAAACATGAATAAAAAATATTTAAAAACAATCTATATACTGTTTAAAAAAGAATTGATGAGTTATTTCAATTCCCCGATTGCTTATATTTTTATCGGCGTGTTTTTGATTGTTGCGAATTGGCTGTTTTTTAATTCTTTTTTCATAATTGGGCAGGCGAGCGTTAGGAGTTATTTTTCTTTGCTCCCTTGGATATTTTTATTTTTAGCGCCGGCGATTACTATGCGGCTTTGGGCTGAAGAAAAAAAATCCGGAACAATTGAATTTTTATTGACTTTGCCGGTGACTGACTGGCAGGTGGTTTTAGCGAAATTTTTTGGCAGTTTGGCGTTTTTGTTTATCGCGTTGCTTTTGTCAATTACCATTCCGGTTAGCGTGGCGTTTTTGGGAAATATTGATTTAGGCCCTGTCATTGGAAGTTATCTGGGCGCTTTGTTTTTAGGCGGTTCATATTTGGCTTTGGGCTTATTTATTTCCAGTTTAACGAAAAATCAGATTATCGCGTTTGTTTTGGCGCTAGTGGCCTGTTTCGGCGCGTTTATTGTCGGCGCGGATTTTGTTTTAGCCGGTGCGCCGAAATTTGCGGTTCCGGTTATGAAATTTTTAGATCGGAAGAGCACACGTCTGAACTCCAGTCACACTGATATATCTCGTATGCCGTCTTCTGCTTGAAAAAAAAAACCCACCCCCCCACCCCCCCACCCACCCCCCCCCCCCGCCACCCCCCCCCTTACTGTGCTACTATCTACACCAGGAGCCTGTACCATTGCCACTTCGCTGCACACAACTGTCCCACCT
>CAJVWV010000033.1 GCA_913009695.1 uncultured bacterium | reverse complement strand
CATAGATGGAAGTTTTACTACTTTAAAGAACCTGCTTAGAATTCATCGCGGCATGAATCGAAAAAATCGGTATAAAATGATTTGCCAAATTCTTAGAAAATAAGCACCCAAATATTAACTTAAGCCTGAATTTTGACATAATAAATAATCTTAGGCAAATTAAAAGATATAGCCCGTGGTATTAAGCTATATCTTTATAATTGTTCACTATTTCCTAGTGTATCCAATTGTTCATAATGTTCTTTATCGTGATTTTCCGAGCTTGCTGAATTTCTGCAATGTTCTCCGCTCGCTCCAGTATGAACATCAAGAGTGACAATATCTGTACGTCTTTTTACTTCTACGGACACTCCGCACAATTTGCATGTAACTACCGAGTCTTCTTTTAGCTCTGTCATAATACCCCCTTAGAAGGTAATTATTAGGTTAATTTTAAAAATGTTCAAATATATATTGATATATAATATTAATATACAATTAGTATTTTGTCAATATTAAAATAAAAAACATAATTATTATTAAAAAGACGGTTTTACCCGTCTTTTTTTATTTTTATATTAATATCTAGATTTTCTAAATCCCCTTTTTTTGCCTCCTCCGCCCCTATCCGGTCCGCCTCTATTCGTCCTCTTAAAGCCTCTATTCGGTCCTCCGCCCCTCTTTCCTCTAAATCCTCCGCCCTGTCCGCCACCCCTACTTCTTGGATAGCTTATCATATTACCGCCGCTTTTACTTATCTCAATCTTTCTTCCTTTTAAATTTACTCCTTTTAAATATTTTAATACATCATCAGCGCGCCTTTTCTCAACTGAAAAAATTGAAAATTCAGGCATTAAACTTATCTTCCCGATTTCAACACCTTTTAGATTTCTATTTGAATTAATTAATGCAAAAAGCCCTTTAACGTCAAATCCATGTTTTTTTCCAAAATTAATCTTTAAGTTAACGTTGTCTTCGCCTCCCCTTCTTTCGTTAAAAACCTTAGCTTCAGTATTTAAATCACGAGCATTTTTTTGAGCGCTTATTAATTGATTAAATTTATGGTTTAAAAATAACTTTATCAAATCTTCTTTATTAATTTTATTTAATCTTTCCGCGAATTCTAACAAATACTTTTCATTACTAATTTTTTTAATATCTGTATTCTCTATTTCTTTAAGAAAATTATCAATTTGTTTTCGACAAACCTCTTCTCCGTTTGGAAGTTTTTTAAATTCAATTTTTTTACCAACAATATCTTCTAATTGTTTAATTACTCTTACTTCTCTTGGGGTAACGATAGAGATAGAAACTCCGCTTTTCTGAGCTCTTCCTGTTCTTCCGCTCCTATGCGTATAGCATTCGTTTTGGTCAGGAAGGTTATAGTTGATAATATGAGTTAGATCGCTAACGTCTATTCCTCTCGCGGCTACGTCCGTCGCGACTAGTAAACGAACCTGCTTATCTTTAAACCTTTTCATAATTTTTGTCCGCATGTTTTGCGAAATATCTCCATGCAAAGCCTCTGTATCATAATCGGCCTGCTTCAGCTTATCGGCAATTTCTTGAGTTTCTCTCCTTGTCCGACAAAAAAGAATTCCATAAACTCCAGGCAAATAATCTAAAATTCTTTTTAAAGCGTCAAAACGATCACGAGCCCCGACTACGTAATATTCATGAGTAACGCGTTCCGCTCCGATATTTTTCTCACCAGCGCTTATTTCATGAGCGTCAGTCATGTATCGTTTAGCAATAGAACCAACGCTTCTAGACATAGTCGCGGAAAAAAGTAATGTCTGTCTTTCTTTTGGGGTTTCTTCTAAAATAGTATCTAAATCATCTTTAAACCCCATATCTAACATCTCATCAGCTTCGTCTAAAACCAACCATTTGATGGATTGCAGATGCAAAACTTTTCTTCTTATTAAATCGTGAACTCTACCCGGAGTACCAACAACGATATTGGTTCCTCTTTTGAGTGCCTTAATTTGAATATCAATTCTCTCCCCACCATAAACTGCCGTAGTTCTAATTTCTTTTGAATATTTAGTAAATTTTTTAATATCTTCTGAAATCTGAAGACACAGCTCTCTTGTCGGGCAAAGAATTATTGCCTCTAGATCATTCCCATTTGCTTTAATCTGATTTAAAATCGGCAAACTAAAAGCCGCTGTCTTGCCCGTTCCGGTTTGCGCTAAAGCAGTTAAATCTTTTTTTGATTTTAATATAAAAGGAATAACTTTTTCTTGTATAAGCGTAGGCTCCACAAATCCCAGGTCTAGAAGACCTTTCATTATTTCAGAGTTCAAGCCAAGTTTTTTAAATGTTGTCATATTATTATTGTTTCCCAGTCTCTTTAAAGCTGTCTAATTAGTCCCCTTGCTGTAAAATTAAGCAATAATAATGATAACCAACTTAAGAGTACTCTATTAATTTTTAACGTAATCTTAATAATCGCATAATTTTTATTTTTTGTCAACCCGCTTTTCACAGATAATTTTACAGTTTTTTGACTTTTTTGACAAGACTGCTAAATCTAAGATAAAATGATAATATAATATATAAAATTGTGGAAACATTATTAATCCCAAAGGAGGATAAATGCCCGTAGACGATCATCCTAAACATGAACAAAATTTAGATCAATTTGGCAACATTGATCCAGGAAGAGAGAAAGAATATATAAGTGATAAGTCTATAATTAAAGTGACATGTGATAATATTTTGGGTCGACAACCATCAATTAAGCTCAAGCAAAAAGATGTTGAAGCGCTATTCAGGGATGTAAAATAAGCCGAGCAGTAAGCGGGGACCTATTTATTATAGGTTCCTTTTTTTATCTGAAAATTTATTATCGCGCTCACAATTATTAAATATCCGATACCCAAAGGATGATTTAGATAAGGAGAAAAAAAACTTACGACTGAAATGATTAATAGTCCTAAAGCTAAACTGATAATTACTGTATTTTCTTTTTGTTTTATCGCGTCAATAAAAATTTTTCCAATTAAAATTAAATAAGCCAATAGCCCGAACAACCCTAATTTTAACCAGATATCAAGCCAACCCCATTCAAACGCGTAAGTCGTGTATTCTCCGGTTGGACTTGATTCTAAAACCCTTGGGTCGCTTGAAATATATGTAATTGTTGAGCCAAAGCCTTGCCCTAAAATAGAGGCTTTTTTTATTTCTTTCCATAGCTCCGGTAAAAGATTCCATCTTGAAGAAACGGCCGCGCCTTCTGAAATATCGCTCGCGCGTTCGGACAATAAACCGAAAGTGGAAAAGCCACCAGTTGGGCTAGGATAAGGAAATTTAACGATTGCGGCGATTAGCAGGAATGAAATTGCCGCGCAAGCAAATAGTATGCCGGAAAATCGCAATATTTTTTTCCATCCGATTTTATAATAAAACAAAAAAACAAAAAAACAAAAAAACAAACCGAAAATCAAACCGACCCAGAAACTGCGGGAAAAACTAATTATGATAGTAGAAAACAGAAAACAGAAAACAGAAAACAGAATTAAATTATCTTTATACTGCGGAATTAATTTTGAACTTTGGAATTTGGCGCTTTGAATTTGTTTGGAATTTGGCGCTTTGAATTTATGATTCTTTATTCTATCAAAAAGTAATAATAAAAATATGAATAGTCCGATTAGCGCAAAGACATGTGACTGAAAAAATATGCGATAAAAACCGCCCTCAATTTGTGTAATTTCCCCAACTCCGCTTGTTCTCACCCAACGGTAAATCTCATAAATCATTCCCGTCATATTATGCGAAAAAATAAATAATAGAAAAAACGTTTTAACACTTAACCAAACCACACTGGCTGTAAAAATTTGTAAAATATTATTAACAAATTTTTTGTTTATAACGTGATAGATCGGAAATACTAGCAAAAAATATAGCCAGCCATTAAAATCAAAAAAAACATTGCCGAATTCATTGTTTTGTAAAATTCCATTAATTATCCCCCATATGATAAACAGAAATAAAATAAAAAAGTAATTTCTATAGGATGATTTAAAAAATTCTATATTTAGCTTTTTAGTTCTAATCCAATTTGAAATTACTTTGCCTGCCCATACCGCCATAACAATTAACCACAAGGCGATTCTTATTGACATAATATTATCAAAAAAGAATAAATACCCCTTTGATCCAATAAATAACTCTGCCAGTAATATCCAGACGCCGTATTCAAGTTTATATAACGATAAAATTAAAGTAAGAGCTACAATAATTAAAAAGGCTATTTTATTAAAATCAGGCAAAAGATAGCCGCATAGTGATAATAACTCGGCTAAAACAATAAATAAAAAAGTTTGTTTAAAAATTTTGTTAAATAAATTCATAAATTATAATTAATTTTATTTCCCGCTCTGATATTATATTTATCAGAAAATCCGGCATTAACTTCTAAAACATAATTAACTGGCGCCTCGCTATTATATAAATTAATAGGATTACTTCCTTCGGGCTGTAAATTTTTATCTATTTTTATAATTTCGTTGTCATTAATCCAAATTATATCAAGCGGAAAATTCATATCGCGCATCACGAATTTTTGTTTGTTCTTTTCATTGAATATAAAAAGCATTCCGCAATTTTCACATAAATTTTCTCTATTGCTCAGGCCGTTATATTTTTCTTCGTAAGTTTTGGCGATTTCTACTTTAATTTTCGCATCGTTTATTATAACAATACTTTCGTGTTTCTGTACTGAACAAGCGCTTAATAATATTACGGCTATAAGTAAAAAATATTTTTTCATAGATTATGTTTTCCTTTAATAATCCTTACCGCCTTTTTATATTTCTTCACGCTTGGCAAAAACGGCATTAGTTTGTAAGCGAATGACGGAAGCCAAGAGCTCATTGTATTGCCGCCGCCCTGTATTTTAAAAAGTATTTTATTAATCCAAATTCCGGTATGCCCTTGCTCTAGCATAGTAAGCCAAAGGTCCCAGTCTTGCAGTCTGTTTATTTCTTCGTCAAACCATGGGAAATGCTCTCTTCTGATTAATGAGGTTGTATGAATACATGGAACAGTTTTAAGCTTTTTAGGGCTGTATGGGGCTAATTTAAACGTTTTTAAGCCGTATTTAAACGATGAATATACGAAACTAGCCTTAGGATTGTTTTCTAGTGTTTTAAGCATAATTTCAAGCATATTAGGCTTCATCTTAATATCAGCATCACAAAACAATAAGTATTCTCCTCGCGCTTCTTTTGCTCCACTGTTACGCGCGGGATTAGAGCCTTTATTTTCCTGATTAACTACTTTTAAATTCGTAATTTGTAATTTGTAATTCGTAATTGTCTTTTCCACGTTATCCGTTGAGCCGTCATTCGCAATAATAATTTCCATAACCTCCTCTCCTTGACAAGAAGAAGATTGCTTGTCCGCCGAAGCTTTAGCGGAGGAGGAAGGTGAGGTTAAAATAGACTGCTTTAAAATACTGTCTAAGCAGCTTGACAATTTATCGGCTTGGTTGTATATTGGGATTATAATTGAAATCATAAATTTTTTAATATCTTGATAGGGAGAAATAAATAATAATATCAGCTTTAGGTAAAGAAATTATATCAAAAAAATTAAATTTGCCCTTTAAAACAATATTACAGATGTCAGCTGAAGAACTGGATAGACATATTGAACAAAATATAATAAAGAAAAAATTAACAATTTCTATGTCTGGAGGTTTAAAATGGAAATTAACTTAATATTTTTATCAATACTTCTTGCGTCTTTAATTCTGGCCCTCTTTAGGTTATTTGAAAAACCCTGGCTAACGGCCCTGACCGCAAAAATTATTTTCTTTGGGGTAATTCTATTAATAATAGGGGTTGATCCGGTAAAGCCAGTAGCATGGGTTTGTTATTTTGGTGGCGTCATAGCTTGTGCCTGGGGCAATGAAATGCGGAAATTAGAAAGAAAAAATTTTACATCTGCCTTAAGAATGGCTCTGGAAGAAGATCGAATGAATTCGGTAATACGTCGAGAAACAAGACAAGCAAAATATATATAGTAATTAATCCACATCCCTCGAGTCGACATAAGTCGGCTCTTTTTATTTATCAATAATCTTATAAATTTTTTCCGCCTGTCTCTCCCAATTAAACTCATTAATCGCTCTCTCCCTCCCTCTCTCCCCAAATTTTTTTCTTAAATTTTCGTCTTTA
Organism: uncultured bacterium; assembly: GCA_913009695.1. Taxonomy (GTDB): domain Bacteria; phylum Patescibacteriota; class Patescibacteriia; order Patescibacteriales; family SZUA-104; genus CAJVWV01. The sequence continues at coordinate 2,376 of CAJVWV010000033.1, read as the reverse complement.
GATAATTTAACGATTGCGTATGTTATATCATTAATATCTTCAGGGTCAACTAGTAATCCGTTGATAGCGTTCTCTATCGCGTCGCTAACCCCCCCGCTATCTCCGGCTATAACAGGCTTACCGGCTAAATTAGCTTCTAAAAAAACAATACCAAACCCTTCAAAGTCTCCCTCTATATTCCGCGACGGCATTATAAATATATCGCATAAATTAAGCCACGCCCATTTTTCTTTATCAGTTATTTTACCGAGAAAAATAACCTTAGAATTGGGTGTCCGACACCCAATAGGGTGTCGGACACCCTCTGATTTTGATTTTAAATATTCTTCGTCCGGACCCGCGCCGGCAATTACGTAAACTAAATTCGGTACTTTTTTTAAAACCCCCGGTAAGCTTTCTAAGACTTTATCAAATCCTTTGCGTTTAACCAACCTTCCTACGCTAAATAAAATTATCTTGTTTTGTAGATTATATTTTTTTATTAATTCGCCGCGTGAATCATACTCAGCGGTTAATAATTTATTGTCTATACCGGGATTAACAACTTTAATTTTATTATAATTTTTTTCGCAAATAATTTCTCTTGCTATTTCCGCCACGTAATTGTTCATACAAATTATATTCTCGGCTTTTTTCAGAATTTTTTTTGCTAATATTTTTTTTCGTTTTTTCTTGAAAGAAAAAGTTAAATCCATGCCGTGCAGAATAACCGAATATTTTATTTTAGTGAATTTTGAAATTATATAGGCGGCAGTACCGAGCGGTAAAATATGCCCCACTAAAACATGATTAATTTTACTCCCCTCTTTAGTAAAGGGGGGTTGGGGGGATTTTTTGGGCTTGATTGCCCGCCATAACTGCCAAATCGCCGGAAGCCATTTTAAAACCGGTAATTTATTATTAATTAATCTATTTTCGTTATTATGTAGCACAAAAATATTATCTTCTTTGGGCCAATGTTTAACAATATTTTCATAAACATTCGCAACGCCTCCTTTAAAGGGTGGATATTCTAATGTAAATAATAAAATTTTCATAATTTAATCCCCCAACCCCCCCCCCTTTAATAAAGGGGGAGCTTTTTAAGCTTCTTTTTTAATAAATGAACTCCAAATGCTTATTATATCTGCCTTTTTAAAGCCGCCCAATAAAAATAATAAAGCAAAATAAATAAATCCTGAAATAGCAATAACGATAAAAATATTAATAAATGATTTTAAATAAGCCGCGACCGCCGCCATTATTAAACTTGAAATAAAAACTTTTAAGAAAGTGCTTATAATTTTCTTTGGCCTGTAAGCTATAATTTTTGGCACTTGGTACATGCCTAAAATAAACATTGTTAAATTCGCGATAATGACAGTAATGCTCGCGCCGATTGTTTTATAAATTGGAATTAAAATTAAGTTTAAAAATACGCTTATTGCTAAAACAATTCCCATATTTATAGTATTAACTCTTTGTTTATCACAGGCGTTTAAGAGCGAACCAACCGGAAAATTAAGAAAAACAAAAATAAGAGATACCATTATCAGTTGCAAGGGAAGTACCGCATCCGCGTACCCCTCGCTAAATAATAGAATTATTTTATCAGCTAAAATAATTATGCCGGCGCTGATTGGCAAAGAAATAATAATAAGATAATTCATAGCGCGTTCAAAAGTAATAACCAACTGTTCTCTGTTTTCTTTCCAATAAGACGCGAAGGCCGGATACAGCGAAGCAATAAACGCAAGTGGCAAAAATTGCAAAGCAAAAATTATTTTAAAGGCTATTTGATAAAGACCGACATACCTGTCTCCGGCGAGCATTGATAATAGGACAGTATCAAGATATAAAAACAGTTTTTGAAAAATCGCGAATAATCCGAACGGAACAGCTATCTTAATAATTAATCTAATCAATTCTTTATTTATTTTCGGAGTAATTTTAATTCTCCATTTAAACCTAACAAGGATAGTTGAATAAATAAAATTAAAAACGCTGGCGGCAACTAAAGCCCCCATAAGCCATTTTAAGCCAAGCCCAAAATGCAATACGGTCAGACCAAAGGTTATTACAACAACCTGGAATATAATAGACGAAATACTTTCAAATAATAAATTATGAAACCCTCGAATGGTCGAAAAAAAAGTCGTTGAGAAAGAATCAAGTATCATACAAATTGAGGAGATGTAAACCAAGGTTTTAATTAGCTCCAGATCGGAAGAGCGTCGTGTAGGGAAAGAGTGTAGATCTCGGTGGTCGCCGTATCATTAAAAAAAAAAAAGAAAAAGAAAAAAAAAAGAAACAAAGAAACAAAAAAAAAAAAAAAACAAAACCCACACAGTACAGTATACCAACAGCAACTACTTGTGGAAACAGCAGCTTAACCAA
>CAJVWV010000032.1 GCA_913009695.1 uncultured bacterium | reverse complement strand
TTTTGTTTTCGTTTTTTTTGTGTTGTATTTTTATTATTTTTTTTTTATATTGTTTGTTTTATTTATTTTTTTTTTTCAAGCAGAAGACGGCATACGAGATATATCAGTGTGACTGGAGTTCAGACGTGTGCTCTTCCGATCTCAATTTGCAAAGCAATGGCTTTTAATAAATTAAATATAGTCGTGGAGTTTTTTACTTGTTGAAATTCAAGTATATCTTTGTATAAATTGCTTGACGATAGTTCTTGCAGCTCCAGTTGTTTTTCTTTGAATGATTTAATATTTATTATCTCCGGATAAAGTCCGGTGATAAGAATGTTTTCTAATTCCTTTGAAATGACAAGAATATTTTTTTTGGGATATATTTCTTCAATGCTTAAGGGAAATAAATGAAATATTCTTTTTCTGCCGGTAAGAGCTTCCTGCGTTTTGCTTAATAAATTAATACTGGAAGAGCCGGTAATAATTATTTGTTTTTTATTTTTGTATTTATCAACAAGCAATTTGGCAGTCTGTCCTATGCTGTCCACTTTCTGGCCTTCATCAATAAAAATAATTTTATTGCCGCCGACAAGCTTATCTAAGCTTTCAAAATCTTTTTCATTCAAGGCCGCGCGATCTCTCGGATTATCGCAATTAAAAAAAATAGTTTTTTCTTTTTTTGAATCAAAACTTTCTATTATTTCCTCGGATAAAGTGGTTTTGCCGACCTGTCTTGGACCAACAATAATAATGATTTTCCCCTTAAAAAAGCTGTTTTTAACTTGATTTTTAATAATTCTTTTATACATAAATATAATTTAGGGATTATATTCTCTATTTTATATCAAATTTGGGGATTTGTCAACCTACATACTATCACTTATAAAGTAGCTTGAACCTATTTTAAATTAAGATATACCGGTAATTAACGAAAACAAAAATATAATAACCGGCCAGATTAAGCTAAAAACACCGAACATTAATAAAAATATTATAATAAAAAAACCATAAGGCTCTATTTTATGCATTTTAACCTGCCATTCATGCGGCAAAAATGTCATTAATACCTTAGAGCCGTCTAACGGAGGTATGGGGATTAAATTAAAAATCATTAAAAGTAAGTTTATAAAAACAGCTATAATTGATATTACAAAAATACTAGCGATAAAGTCTCCGCTCATCAGTCCTAATAAATAATCATTTTCTCTACCAAAAAAACTATTTATCAACTGATATTTTAAATCAATGGCAATTGGCGTTAAGCGCGCGACAATACCGAAAAAAATCGCTAATATTAAATTCGTTCCTGGTCCGCCTAAGGCTACTTTCATATCACCGTATCTTGCGTCACGCAAATTATAAGGATTATATGGAACCGGCTTTGCCCAACCGATTATAAAGCCTGTGCCAGATAAAACTAAAAGAATCGGCAAAATTATAGAACCAACCGGATCAAGATGCTTTATCGGGTTTAAAGTAAGGCGTCCCATGCTTTTCGCCGTATTGTCCCCTAGTTTATAAGCAACCCAGCCATGCGCGTATTCATGGAATACCGCCGACATTATTAATATAGCTATTGTTAATACAATTATTGGCATAAATTTAGTCATGTGACATGAAACATGTAACATTATTATATAACACCTTGCATAATTTATCAAAACATGTTAATATTTATTTTGTTATATAAAAATTAATATATTAATTTTCAAATTATGAATATCAAACAATTAAAAATTAGTAATTGAAAATTGTTTGAAAATTGAAAATTGAAAATTGAAAATTGAAATACTATGGCCAAAAGATGTAATTTATGCGATCGCGGGTCAAAAAAAGACGCTTCCCGATCCCACTCAAATATTAAAACCTTAAAAAGACAACACATTAATCTTCAATCAAAAAAAATTGACGGAAAGAAAATGAAAGTTTGCACAAAATGCTTAAAAACGATGGTTAAAGTAAAATAAGTTATTCGCTTCGCGAACCCGCCTCTATGAATGCGGAACCCTCCTTCGCCAAAGCTACGGCAGGGCAGGCATGCGAATTATTAATATTTCTTTACATTAAAAAATGTCCTGATAAATCAGGACATTTTTTATTTTTATAAAACCTCAAGCAACGCCGTAATAATTCCTAAAACAAAAAAATTAACAACAAAAAATTTTACAAAACTTATTCCTATTTTATTTGGATCTACTAGCATGATTATTTTATATTAATTCTTTCCCCGTATAATCATAAATATATACGGGGTTTTAATTCACACAATTTCTAAAGGTTTGGGGTTATAATTAGTTTTGTAACTAAGTTTTCAGATTATGAGAAAATTTATTCAAAAATTTTTGAGGGAATATAAATATATTAGCGATAAAATTTTTGGAGAAATTTACCAGAATATGGAAATTGCAGTAGAAACTAATTGTAAGCCCAAGCCTAGTATAACAGATTTTATCAAACTTGACAATAAATAAAAATATTCCTTAAAAACCACAACCCCCAGTTCCAAGACATTTGGAACTGCGCCTTTTAATTTACATAAATATATTTTCCAAATTATTTCTGTCCCATTTCCATTTCACTGGATTATCCATTATATATTTCCTAATTCTATTTAATTCATTTTCATTTCTAATAATACGTTCATAAAATCGGGTTTGCCAAAACGGTTCTCCGTTTGTATTTTGCATGTCATTAATCCGTCGTGCCGTGAACGTTTTAATAGGCAATCAACGAATTAAAAAGCATATGTAAAATTACGGCGCCAATAAATCCAAAAATCAAAAACCTTTTCGCGGTTAATCCGGAGAATACCATTACCAAGACCGTAATAATATGCATTGGCACTGTCCATAAAATCCTCTGCCAGAAAACGTTAAAATCGCCGAACTGAAAAATATTATTAAGATAAAAAATGCTTTCCGACAATCCGAATAACAATCCAAAAAATAAACCATATATAATTTTTGTTTTATTAGTCGGCAATTTTAAAATTAAAAATAAGACTATTAGCGCTTTGGCAACCTCTTCAATAATTTCTGTATGCCCGAAAAATTTTACTGTTGGGATTAAAACAGCGGGTAACACCAGTCCCGCGATAATAACAAAAATTAAACTAATTATATCATTAAGCGAACTTTGAATTTTAAAATATTGAATTTGTTTAGGCATTGGAAAACAGCTTAAAATATATTATTAACGCAATGATAGATATTAACGCAATGATAATAAAAATAATTTTAATCATTTTAACCAATCGCTCGGAGTCAACAATCGGCCTGCCGAAAGGCGGGAGAAAATAAGTAATAAAACCGCCTTTTATTTTTGTCGCTTTTTGTTTAATCCCTATAACCGGAGGCGCTTTTAGTTTTTTGCCTGGAGCAATATATTCCTCTAAAGCGCGGCTTCTCATTAAAATAGAATATAGAAGTATCATTAAGACCGCTACTCCGACAACGACTATTAATATTATGGCCCAGACCATTGTAGTTGAAACTCCAAATAAGCTTCCAAGTATTCCGCTTTTACCGCTTACTTCAGCCACTAAAGTTTTTAGAGCCACAACATTACTTTCCGCCGCTTGCAAGCTCTCTTTATTTTCCCTAAAAGTTACAATATGCTCTTCCGGCGAAGCTTTATATTCTTTTTGTTTTCTTAAGATGCTGTCCAATAATTTATCTGTTTCACTTTTAAGCGTCGCCGCTTGCGCAAAGTATGAGGTACTCTCAAGCGGCTTCATTAATTCCCGGGCTTGATTTCTTAAAGACGTAATTTCTTCATCAGATATTACCCAAATATCTTTTATTTCTACCTTTTTCACGACTGATTCGCCCGGAGCCAGTTTAATCTCTTTATATACAAACCATAAATCTTTTTCCTGGTCATAATCCAGCTCCAAATCTTCTTTATCAATTATATATTTGGGCTCGGCTTCGCGCGGCAAATAATGCTTGAAAGAAATTGTTCTTGCCTGCGAACTTGAGGGGTTGATTACTATCATTTTTAAAACAACAGAACCCCATTCAAACCAGCTGTTAATAATCGGCTCATTGGCCACTTTGTCAATCAGGAGCTTGTTCACGTCAACCATTGCCTGCAGTTCAAGACTTTTGTTTTTAATGTATTTTAAATCGTTTGAGTCCGCGCTTGATATTCTATAAATTTCATCTAAGCTATATCCTGCTTTCCCTCCAATAGCTTTTAGCTGAGAACCTACCTCGCTCAAGATTGAATAAATGGGGCTATCTAACTGTTCAGGTATATCGCCTAAGCTATATTTTGTGTTTATTAAATCTTTATATGCTGTTCTGCCAGTGTTGTGATATCCTAATTCATTTTGAAGTTCTAAGAGCTTGCTGTAAATATTCGTAAGATCGGCGTCTTGAGAGATGCTGTCTGCTGATGGTAATATTACGGCTCCGCTCTGAATCGTTTCCTCTTCTTCCTCTTCAATCGCCGCCGTGAATATTCTTGAAGCGCCGGACGCTTCCGTACCGTAGTAAACAATAACCTTAAACCAGTAGTCGCCCGTAGTAGGAACAGTTAAGTTAAGCCCGGTGGTCCAGCTTTCGCCAACGCTTAACAATTTCGCGGCTGAAGCATAATCTACGTCATCCGCTCCCCCGCATTGGTTGTCCTGCGCAGTTACTACGCACCACTCATATTGATATTCATAATCGGCATTACCTTCATTTTCAATAGTAACGTTTGCGGTAATTGAAGGAACGGATGTGTCAGAAATACTATTAATAATTACCTGAGCCGGCGAACCCTCAACTTCCCAATAATCGTTCAAGGTTAAAGAAGACGAACCGCCCAAATCAACGCTCGCGACCGTTTCCCATACTCCGCCGGTTGCCGCGGACGGCACGCTATAAGTAAGCTCGTAAACTCCCGTGGAAAGCAGAGTCATTGAACCCGAAGTCGCGGTGGCGCGCGAAGAATCGTAAATCACGATTGTCGGCGTGGTTGAAGCATTAGCCGGATTATTTTCATAATCCCAAATGCTTAATTTTACCCGATAAGTATTACCCTGCAAAACTTCGCCAACATCGGACAATTCAACCGTGTAATCCAATTGTTGGGAAGCGCGAATTAAATCAACAATAGTATCCACTATATCAAGTTTAGCTTCTAAAGTATCTAATTGGTTTAACTTGGTCCTTACATCTTTAATCGCGCCGAACAGAGTGGATGTGGCAGTATCGTCCGGCGTGCCTATATATCCTTCTAATTCATCCACATAGCCCTTTACTAATTGCAAGTCGGCGTAAGCGGTAGTTGAAGTGCCGTTATAGCCGAGTTCGGTTTGAACATTCTGAACCGCGATTAACGTTGAGCTGGCTTTGTCAAAAATATTCTGCGCGGTTTGCGTACCCCATTTTTCCTGCAGTAAATTAGCCCGGCCGAAAATAGTGGCGGTTGTAGTGGCATCGGCGGAGGTCCCCAGACGAGTTTCAACGTCGTCAACATAACCGATAATATCAGACGCGGTATAAGAGCCCCAATTATTATAAATCAGGGTGGTGGTGGCTGATAAAGCGCTTAAGTCTGTACTTAAATTATTAATAAGAGTTTCATTAGCGTCAATCTCTGTAATTAACGTAGAGGTGGCTGAATCTATGTAAGCGCGAGATGCGCGGGAAGAGATTGTAGTATCTATATTGTCGGCCAGTTGCTTGCCTATTGACCCGACTGTGGCGAGCGAAGAGCTTAAAGTATCCCAGACCTGAGCCGCGGTTATGTCATTGCCGTAATTAGTTAATGTTCTTACTCCATTATTCCAAACGCCGGCCGCGATAGTAGAGGTAGAATAATCAGTTAGAGTTCTAGTAGCGGCATTCCAAATGTCAGTAGCCGTTAAATCGCTTATACCTCTTGAAGATATAGTCGCGTCAATATTGTCCACCAAGTGCTTGCCGATAGTGCCGGCGCCAGTCAGGGTTGAGCTGGCTATATTCCAAACTTCTTCGGCGCTGGCCGCGGCGATAGTAGAGGTGGAATAATCAGTTAGAGTTCTCGTAGCGGCTACCCAGACGTCGGTTGCGGAAATGTCATTAAGGGCGGCAATCAGAGCTTGATTTTCATTTATTTCCGTAATAATAGTGGAGGTGGCCGTATCAACATAACTTTCGGTGGCTAAGTTTCCGCCTCCGGTTAATGTCTTGTCAGTCAAACGGCGGGTAGCGCTGTTCCAAACGTCTGAAACCAGCGTTCCGAAGGATGATAACGTGCGAGTGGTAGCGTTCCAAATCTGGTAAACTAAGCGGTCCTCATGCAATAAAACATATTTATCTCCGGCTGATATACTTGATGTAAAAGCCGAAGGAAGCGTTAAGGTATCTGAAGCCGCGTCAAAATCAGAAACTATTTTTTCTTCGCCGACATTAGCTCCGGACATCATCTTTAAGCGGTAATTATTCCAGTAATCATCCGGCTGATTTAATTCAGAATCTACTAAAGTCGTATCTGATGATCCGGCATCGGCAAAACCGGAGAAATCAAATGTAGTTCCCCTAATTAAATCAACATCATATTGAATAGCGTCCGCGACTGATTTTTCCGCTACTTGGACAATAACGCCTGAGTCGGAAACTCCGGCCATATACTCGCTTCCGCTTCCAATTTGGCGTGAAGTCAGTTTTCGCGTAGCCGCGCTCCAAATATCCGAAGCAATGGATGTGCCGGAAGTTAGGGTGCGGGTAGCATAAGACCACATCTTGGCAATGGCGTTATTGGCCGTATCCAGAGCCGAACCGGTATAATCCCAGACAGAAGTGGCGATTGTTGAAGTGGAAACAAATGACGGGCCTAAAATAAATGTCTTATCAAGGCACTGTTCGTCGGCATTGCCCACATCGCAACAAATCAAACTTCTGTACAGCCCTTCCGGCGAACTCAGGGTTGAGGTGGAATAATAATACCAGCCGTCGTTTTTATCAAGCATATTAATCTGATTGGCAAGCACGGCATCGTTTGGATTAGTAATGGTAATCTTGCAGAAATCATCAGTGGTAATCGCCGTATAGCCGTCATCGGCAAAAATATATTCGCCGATAATACAGTTTATATTCGGTTCGCATCTTTGATGCATTGCCGGAATAGCAAAAACCGCTTCTACAAAAAAGAAGCCAATGACGATTATTGAAATAAATATTAATATTAAATTTTTAAATTTCATAGGTTAAAATTTAATCACCGTCATCATGGGCAGCAGCTGCGTTTAAAATTTAAAATTCCAAATATCTAACTTCTTTTATCAATTCGGCAAAGGGCAAAAATTTAATTTTTGTTTTGCCTATGATAATTTGATCTTTTAAATTTTTATTAACAACTAATGCTTTAGCCGGCTTATATTTTTCTATAAAACTTCTTAATGATCTTTTAATTACCGGCTTCTTTAATTCTTTATATTTGGCTTCAATCGGCAAAAGAGCGCTTCCGGAATCAATAACAAAATCAACTTCAGCCTTGCTTGTTGTGCGCCAAAAATGAATTTCGCGATTTCCCGCCTTAAGCTCGTTTTTCAAAAACAAAAAAATTATATTTTCAAAAATAAATCCCTTATTGCCGTCAAGCGCGCCGTTAAACAATCCAATCGCGTAATTGCGCAAACCGATGTCATTAAAATAATATACCGGTGATTTTGAGATTTCTTTGCGGATATTGGTGTGGTAAGGCGTCAAAACCGAAATAATATAAGTTTTTTCCAAATACCATAAATAATTTTTTACCGTTTTAACTGACAAATTAAGCGTATTGGCCAATTCAGCGTAATTTACCAAATTGCCGATTTGGCTCGCCATAATCTTTACCAATGAACGAAACGCGCCAAGCTTTTCAACGCGAAGAAAAGAACTGATGTCTTTTTCAATATAACTCCTGTAAATTTCATCAATCGCGCGCTGCTTTTCCGCTATCTGATTTTCAAGAATTACCCTTGGATAGCCGCCAAAAACAATATATTTTTCAAGCAGGTCTTGGGTTTTTTCTTTTTCTACGGAAAAAAATTCATCAAGGCGATTGTCATAGCGGTATTCCGTTGAAAAATTTACAAACTCCTGAAATGACACTGTTAATAATTCAAAAAGGCGCTTGCGCCCCATCAGTGATTCATGAACTTTTTCTTTTAATTCAATACTTCCCGAGCCGGAAACAATAAGCTTATGTTTTATGCCCATGTCATAGATGCCTTTTAAAAATAGTCCCGCGTCTTTTTTTATTTGAATCTCGTCAATAAAAACAACGCCGGCGCGATCGCCAAATTCAAGATTAAGCTTGTTTATAAAAGCGTTTTGCGATTTAAAATACTGCTGGTCCCTCTCAATGTCCAGACTCATAAAAAGAGTGTTTTTCATTTTTTTATCCAGCTCTTCTTGAATAATCCGCATAATTGTTGTTTTTCCGGCTTGGCGAGGTCCGACAATAAGCGAAATCTCTTTTTTATTCAGATGTTCTCTTAAATCGTCTAAAACATCTCTTTTGATTATTTTTTTATCCATACTTCCATTATAACTGGGTAATTCATAAAGTCAAGTTTAATTTTAATCCAACTCTATGCTTTATAAAACTTCTAAAACTACTGGTTAAAATTTTCTATATCTTGTTGACCTGTCTTGTCCAATTCGTTCAATCTTTTTCAGACGAATTAATTTATCTAATGACTGCCGAACAGTGCCGTATGCGACATTCGTTTATTACACATTTGACAACACCAATTATCTCTATAAATAAATTTTATTGCGCCATTTAATATATTCTGGTGATTTTTTTATAGTGTCGTATATCGTTGATATTCCACCTTTCCAATTCCAGTGTCCCTCTTTCTTATAATGTTTTATTCTATTGCCACTTCTTTTTAATGGTTCATAATCTTCTTTAGTCTTGCCTTTATTATGAGGAGATTGGTTTTTATAAAAACTCCCGCTATTAGCAACATAGCTTCCGTTTTGTTGTCTCGTTTTTACTATTTTATTTATATGCTCTTTAGTCATTTTTCTGCCCGGCCAAGCTTTTCTGACTGCTTCAATACGTTTCTTTTCCACATCTGGACTACGTTGATATTTTTTTCTTCGTTTTATCATAAACAATTAGTAATCAACCCGTCTTTAATATTAGCTTGGCAGGTAGTGGAGCAATCGGCAGCCGTGCAGAGCCAATATGAAGTTGTGTCTGTTATTCCCTGGCTTCCATCTCCGCTAAAATAATTCCCCGCCTGCAAATCATCATCTCCGGTCGCTCCGATTAAGACCTTGCCAGTTCCTACCACATCAGGGTCAATAATTAAATCCGTTCCGTCGTAATAAATTTCACTATCTCCGCCTGTTCCAAACTTTACTTGCTGATTATCGTCAAAATCCAGACTTTCTGTTCCTGCGTCAAATCTTGCAATTTCAGCTAAATCACCGTAGAAAATTGTGTCTCTGTCATTTTTATTTGTATTGAACCTAATGGATGTGTCAGCATTAAAAAGATCGGAAGAGC
>CAJVWV010000031.1 GCA_913009695.1 uncultured bacterium | reverse complement strand
ACAATAACAAAACAAAAAAGAACTATTGCTAAAAAGAAAACGAATTTAAAAGTTTTTTCCATAAGTTTAGTGATTAATTGATTAGTGATTAGGAATAAATATTATTATTTTAATCTCCCAATTAACCAAGCAACTAGGCCCTAATTTCCGCCAAGGGCGCTACGTCCGCCTCTGGCGTGAGATCAACCTCTGGCTGAAATAACACCTATCTATAATATACTCTGTCACCATACCTTAAGTCAATATATGTCTTGTTTAAAAAATTATCTTTTAATTTTTCATTAATAATGACCGATAGCTTATCTATTTGTTTATTCATGTCTTCCTTGGTATTAAAATATATCATAGGACCGTCAATCAGCGCCAATTTTGCAGCATTAAGGTCGCTATCCAGTATAAACCGGTCAATTTTATAATTTTTATAATCTCTTTTAAATTCGTTAAATAATTTAACAATAAAATTCAGCTCAGCTACATCTATTTTAATATTTTTTTCAAATACCTTCATCTCGCCGCGATTTTCAATCAAAGGGTAATTTTTTTGTTTTATTTCTAAAGGATCAATTTGAGAAATAATACTTCCCGATTCATCTATATAATAATAATTATCTGATTCAAGCCATATTAAAGAATAATTTTTTTCTTCTAAGCTAACAATAACATCTCCTGGTAAATTCTTTTTTACTGATAAGTTTTCAAAATTATACAGTTGGTTTAATGTATTGATGAACTTATTTTCATTAAATAAATTAATATTCCTTTGCGACCCTAATAAAAATCTTCTTTTGTCGGCCTGCTCCCAGAACAACTCCTCTATTTCAAAACTCTGAATTCTATTATTTCCTGATATTGTGACTGATTTTATGTTAAAAAATGAAGAAGAATAAAAAAACCAAATAAATCCAAGCACGGCTACAACAATGATGATAATAATTAATTTTACGCGCCAAGACCATGCGGGCGCATAAGTATTAATTTTTATTCTTCTTTTTGATTGGAAAAACGGATTTGAATACTTTTTCTTACTATAATCAAATTTTTTTCGTTTTTTGGACATAATCTTTAATAATTAAACTAATAAGCAAGGAGCAGACATGGTGTTTGCCAAAACGATTTATTTTATACTCTTCAACAATATCATTGTGATTTACTTTTATTGTCTGTCCCCTGCTTGCCCCTCCGTAGCTCCTGCCTGCCGGTAGGCAGGTTAGCGATGCGTGGTCCTCTCTTTTAATTTCAACTGCTTGCCAGTTGGCTCCGTCTTCCACCCCAAAATATTCAACAATATTTTGATTAACATTAGCTAAATTTTTAACTCTTATATTATCATAATTTAATATAGAAAGACTGGTTTTTTTAATGTTTTTCACTAAATACTCATATTCCTTGACTAATTTATCCATATCATCAAAGCTTTCTAAATATCTTTGCGTGATATCAGTAACAACAACTATCTTTGGCTTAATTATGGAAAGTAAATATTTCATGTCTCTCGGATTTGATACGCCTAATTCTAAAACTAAAAACTTTGGAAAACTTATTTTAAATATTTGTAGAGCAGCTTTAAAAATTATTGGAGGCCAATTTTTATAAGAATTATAACCACTAGGTAAATTAAGAATAGCTAAAGGTAGTCCAATCTCCGTATTAAAACTTTTAAAATTAGAACGAACGCTAATCCCCTCGCCTTCTAACATTTTATTAATATCATCCTTAACAAAAGTTTTATTCGTACTGCCGGCAATCGCAATAATAGTCGGCCGATGAACTAGCAAAACTAATTTGGTTATGTATTTTAAATAATATTGAAGAATTTTTTTGAATATAATTTTCATTTTTATTATAAATTATTTTTTGTTTTGTCATCCTGAGCCGCAGCGAAGGATCTGTAATACGTAATTAGTGCTTGGCATCGCGTATTATAGATCTTTCACTGCGCTTCGCTCCGTTCAAGATGACAAAAAAACTGTAGTTTTATAACTTATAGAAATTAGGTGAATTAAAAATTTTAAAACTGCTCCTCTATTCTATCAAAAGCTCTATTTATATCCTCCTTACTTCTACCAAAATTAAACCTAATATGCCCTTCTCCGTTTGGACCGAACGCAATTCCCGGTACAACAGCAACCTGCGCTTTATTTAGAAGGTTAAGCGCAAACTCCCAGCTGTCAATTTTAGGCTTGCCGTCCATAGCTTTCTTGCCCCTCGTAGCCTTGGCGAAGTGGGGAGCGAAGGATGGGAAAACGTAATACGCGCTGTTTGGCTTTGCATAGCTAAAAACATTACTTAATTTATCTAAGCGCGAACAAATTAAATCTCTATGCTCCTTAAAATCGTTTACAAACCTTTTTACGTCCTTATCACCCATTTCCAAAGCGCCCATGGCAGCGTATTGCGAAATAACCGGCGCGCACGTAACTAAAGAATCGTGTACCTTGGCAATCTCCTTAACTACCGACTCATCGCTATGTAAATACCCTACTCTCCAGCCGGTCATAGCATAAGGTTTTGAAAAACTAAATAACCTAATAACTCGCTTGCGAAATTCCGGAACTTCAGCAAGCGAAAAAATAGAGTCTAAAGCCCTACGATTTGATTCATCAAATCGTAGGGCTTTAGACTCTTCTCCGGTAAAAATAAAATCCTTATAAACTTCATCGCATATTATAAATAAATCATGTTTTTCCGCTAACTTGGCTAACCCTATAAGCTGTTCTTTAGTATAAATTGTTCCGGTAGGATTATTAGGATTACAATAAAAAATCGCTTTTGTTTTTTTAGTTATTGCGCGTTCAAACTTTTCCAAGTCAAAAGCCCATCCTTGCGCTTCATCAAGCGGAACATAAACAGGCTTGCAGCCGGCTAAATTTATTACCTCTCTGTAACTCGTATAAGTAGGGCTAGGAATAATTATTTCATCGCCTTGGCTAGTGATTGCCAAAATCGTGGCCGTAATACCTTCTATCGCTCCGGCAGTAACAACAATCTCCTTTTCCCAATCATAAAACATATTATTTTTAGCCAAGTCCAATTCAATCAACTCTCTTAATTCAGGCAACCCCGAAGACAAGGAATATTTAGCCACCACTCCCCTATCTAATGCCCTCTCCACGCGCCTCTTAATGCAGGCAGGCGTATCAAAACCCGGAATTCCCTGCGCCAAAGAAATAACATCCGGGTGTTTTGAGGCCCTGAGTTCCATTTGTTTTATAACGCTAAGTTGTAGGTTTTTTGTTCTGTTGAATTTCATTTTTTTTATTATTCCCCCTTTATTAAAGGGGGTTAGGGGGATTTTGAATAAATAAAATATTTTTTATTTATCACACCCCTTTGTCATTCCCGCGAAAGCGGGAATCTAGGGTTGAACAAAATGAATGTCAATTTCTATAATAACTACTTAATGTCAACGTTATTACGGATTACCCCTAGATCCCCAATCAAGTTTGGGATGACAAAAAGTTATTTTAAGGCTCGGAGTTCCATTTGTTTTATAACGCTAAGTTGTAGGTTTTTAGTTCTGTTGAATATAGTCTACGAACTACGAACTTGTTACGAATTTACGAATATCATTGATATTTTTCATTTAATTTTAGCAATAAATCGTTAAATAATTTACTATTGACAATCGTAATATATTTGATATAATTTAATTAATCATTACGAAAAAGACCCTGTTAAGGTTCGTCCTTAATGGGGGCTTTTTCTTTTTAAGGAAACCTTTTCTTTCACATCATTTAAATAAGTAATTCGCGCGTTTGTCCGCTTTAACAATATTGAGCACATTTTTTCAATACTTGGAGATAATATTATTTTAATTTTGTTTTTTTCTTGTAAAAATTTTACTAAGCAAGCGTAGTCGCCATCGCTAGTCACCAAAACAAGCTGGCCGCATGATTCTTCATAAACATCTCTAGCCGCCTGAAGCACTAAGTCGGCATCACAATTGCCCTTGGCCTCTCCTTGGCCATTATACAAAACTTCTTTAAATGTTAAAGTAAAGCCGGCTTCCTGCAAGGCCAAATATAAATCCTTGTGTTTCGGCACTAAACCAATAAAATAATACGCCTTAACCACGCCGTATTTATCCGACAGCCATTTTCTAAATCTAATAAAATCAATTTTCCACCCGGAATTATGCGCGTCTCTATATAAATTATTACCATCAATATACGCGTAATTATTTTTTTTATATCTCATAAATTATTTTATTTTTTTGTTTTATAACGCTAAGTTGTAGGTTTTTAGTGCGGTTAAACATGTAATATCAATAAAAAATATATTTTCAGCTAACTATTTATTATACGAATTTTTTAAAACTTCACATTCTCAATCAACCTATCCAAAAACTCCCCAAACTCCATCCCCGCCACTTTAGCCGATTGCGGTACTAAACTAGTCTCGGTCATACCGGGAATCGTATTTATTTCTAAAAAATAAATTTTGCCTGCCCCGCCATTGCGGTGGTTATTTTCGGTATTCCAGATAAAATCGGCGCGCGCTAAATCTTTACATCCAATTGCCTTAAAAATTCTTACTCCTAAATCCTGAATCTCGTCGCTAATAATATCGGGAATCTCCGCCGGACATATTTCGTCGGTTCCTCCTACTTCGTATTTAGCTTTTTTATTAAACCAATCCGCAATTTTAGGAATTATTTCAATGACCGGCAACGCTCTTAAATTCTCCCTCTCCTGGCTAGGAGAGGGCCGGGGTGAGGATACTCCCATAATCGGAACAGTTAATTCTCTTCCCTTAATAAACTCTTCCAATATTATCCTATTATCGTGTTTAAAGGCCAGTTCAATCCCCTCTTCTAGTTCTTTTTCAGTATTCGCCTTTGACATTCCGACTGAAGAGCCCAACTCTAATGGTTTTACGAAAATAGGTAAAGATAATTCTTTGATGATTGCATTTACATCATAGTCCTGACTTTTTTCTAAAACAATATCTTTAGCTATATTTAATCCAGCTTCTTTGGCAATAATTTTTGATTTTTTCTTGTCCATTGCCAGGGCGCTAGCCAAGCAACCCGAAAATAAATACGGGACTCCTATCATATCCAGCATACCTTGCAATTTTCCGTCTTCTCCGAAAGGTCCGTGCAAAGCCGGAAAAACTAAATCAAATTTTTTATCCAACGCATCATTTAAAAAATCTCTTAAATCCCCCCTCTCCCGCGACGCCGCAGGAGTGGGAGAGGGGCTGGGGGTGAGGGAGGGATCATATCTAAAAATTTCGTACTTTTCTTTATTTAGCGCTTCATAAATTTTTTCTCCGGTTTTTAAAGAAATATCCCTTTCTCCGGAAACTCCTCCTGAAAGTAAAGCAATTCTAATTTTTGCCATATTATTTTACACTTTTATTATTATAACTCACTTTGCTTTCTTCTGAATATATCAGACGCCCTCAGTTTGCATGGAGGGGCTTGCTTTTTTAAATCAGGAATAAGTTCTTCTATTTTTTCCCAAATCTTTTTAATTTCAGATAAGTCCAAGGGTTTATTTATTATTAAATCAATTGAATCTGGCTTTATGTTTATGGTCGCTCCCCTGTCCTTCAATTCTCTAATAAAATCATTCGGCAAATTAAATCCATCTAAACATTCTTTTTCAAAGCTAATCACTTGTTTATTTGATCTATGGAATCCCGACTCATAAGTTGGGTAACCTTTTTTTCTTAAATTTAAAACAGTTTGCAAGACTTGTGGTTCAATAGACTCCACATATGCCCCCATACTTAGTTCTTCTTCAGTCGCGATAGGATTGTCCGACTTTCTTTTTTTCACTACTTTGTTTGAATCTAGGTGCGCTTCTTTTCGCAATTTAGCAAAATGTCTATATAATTCAACTTGCTCTTTTTTTAAATCATGAAATAAACGTAAAGCTTCTAATTCCTCGTCTGTACCATCGGCTAATATTCTATTGACAACGTCTTCATTGTTTAAATTATTATTATTGGATTCTTGCAAAAATTTTTCCATACTCATATTATTTTTTCTTTTTCTTAATAACTTTAATTCCTCCCATGTATTTCCGCAAAACCTTTGGTATTACAACGGAGCCGTCTTTTTGCTGATTATTCTCGAGTATTGCGATCATCGCTCTTTGATTTGATATGG
Organism: uncultured bacterium; assembly: GCA_913009695.1. GTDB lineage: Bacteria > Patescibacteriota > Patescibacteriia > Patescibacteriales > SZUA-104 > CAJVWV01. The sequence continues at coordinate 5,397 of CAJVWV010000031.1, read as the reverse complement.
CTGTACCATTTAAGGTATATACTAAATTTTTCTTACCAAATCCATCTTTATACTTAATATTTAGACCACGCGCCTGATAATCGGTACAATTTGAAGTGGACGTAATTTCCGCCCAATCCCCCAGTTTCCCCTGTTTATTCGGTTTTCCGGGCATCCACGCCTCTAAATCGTAGGTTCGCGCGGATGGAGCGCCTAAATCAGCCGTACAATGGTCAACCACGCGGAAAGGGATACCAAGACCTTCAAAAATCCTTTTTTCAACTAAAAGTATTTCGTCATGCGCTACTCCGCTTTGAGCGTGGGTAGTATATTGGAACATTTCAACTTTAGTAAATTGATGAACTCGAAAAATTCCTTTTGAAAATTTTGAATAAGCGCCCGCCTCAGTGCGAAAGCAATGAGAAAGCGCTACGTATTTTTTTGGCAATTCTTTTTCATCTAAAACTTCATTCATATGATATCCTCCCATAGTAATTTCAGCTGTTCCAATTAAGCTCAAATCCGTGCCTTCAATATTATAAATTTGCGTTGATTCGCCCCTTGGACTAAACCCTAGCCCTTCCAATACTTCCCTTTTAGCCAAATCGGGCGTAATAATAGGCGTATAACCATAACTTATAACTTTTTCCATGGCGTATTGCGTTAAAGCAATTTCCATTAAGGCTAATTCATTTTTTAAATAATAAAATTTAGCTCCCACTACTTTTGTAGCGCGTGTAAAGTCTATTAAATCTAAATTTTTCGCGAGCTCAACATGGTCCAATGGCTTAAAATTAAATTTAGTTGGCTCTTTGTGCGTCCCAATAACGGGGTTATCATCTTCGTTATGGCTTACGCATACTCCGCTGTAAGTTAAATTCGGAATATCAATAAGCAGTTCATTGTATTCTTGCGTGATGTGTTTTTGCACATCTTCCAATCTTTTTATCTGTTCTCCTATTTTTCTTATTTCTACAATTTGCGCGGGTGTTGGTTTTGTTTTTGAACCCTGCCTTCTTTTTGTTCTGAGTAAATCAAGCTCGGTCTCCAATTCTCTCTTCTTTTTGTCCAAATCAAGCAGTTTGTCAATATCAACATTAACAAGCCTGTTTTTACAATTTTCTTTTACAATTTCCGGGTGTTGTCTTATAAATTTTATGTCTAACATAATATTAAAATTTTTAATTTTTAATTTTATAATTTTTAATTAATGAAGATTTGTATACTGTCGGTTTATATGACTTCAGTTTAACAACTTTAATTTTCAATTTACTAAGCCCATCTGTAAAATTTTTTTGATCATACCCTAAGCAAATTACATCCGGACTCTCTTCTCTTATTTTTAAATATTTATCTTTTAAATTTCCTAAAATAATTTTATCAGCCAGTTTAACTTTAACTAAATTACTTTTTCTTATTTTTTCATTATGCCTTGGTAATTTTCCCTTTACCTCTTTTACGGTTTTGTCGCGGGCAACTACAACAATTAAATAATCTCCATATTTTCCGGCCTGCTTAAAAAAATTCTTATGGCCTTTATGCAATATATCAAATGTACCAAATACCATTACTTTTTTCATATAATTTACTTATTAACCATTAATAGCTTTTTGCAAATTTTTATCAAAAGTAATTATTTTGCAAGATGCCGATAAAAATAACAGCGACACATCCACAAAAGATAATTTTGATTTCTGACTGTTCTTAAAAAGTTTGGCTGTGTTTAAAAATAATTCTTCATCTGAAAGATATATTTCTATATCAAAATTATCTTGTGAAATCTCCATAAATTTTACAGCAATTTTTTTACCGGCCTTAATAAGCAAAATAGTGGCCACTTCCATAAATATATATTCAGGAAGAATCACTTTAGTTTTTAACTCATTAAAAACTTTTTTCGCCTTGTTGTGCTGGCTGTCATTTTCATTAAAAAAAGCCACCCAAACGCTGGAATCTATTATTACCATAGAATTTTAATTATAAGCTATCTGGTCAATTTTTTTACTTAAATTTTTATCTTTCGCGAAAAATTTAATTTTAGAAAAATCCTTTAGGCTATATTTTTTATTGCCGACGCTTTTAATCGGTTCAATTTTAAAAACAGGCTTAGAATTTTTAACCACCAAAAAAGATTGCCCCATTAACGCGGCATCAGCCACTTTTTTAAGTGTGCTGTGCAATTGTTTAATGCCGATTATTTGAGTATTCATAATTTTAAAGTTAATTTTTAAGTATACTTTTAGTATAACAATTATTATTTCTTTGTCAATAGCGCACAAAACCTTTGCATAGGATTTAAACAGATTTAAACGGATAATTATATTCCTCTTTCCATTCCAACCCGCCTTTTTCAAACTCTTTTTTTAACTTTAATTTTAATATTTTTAAAATGGGGACTAATTTTGGAAAATTTTTTACGGCCTCATCAGCATAAATGGCAATAAGATGGTGGTCATCAGCTTTTACGAGATATTTAAAACCTGACTCAACCCAATTAATATAGCCCTCTATCTTGTCTAGCGCTTTAACAAACTTTGCCTCTTCTGTTTCCGCGTATTCGTAGTCATGCCACAATTTATGGATTTCATCTCCATGAATACCAGGCAACAACTTTTTAAAGCGATCTATAACTTTAATTTCATCTTTTCGCTTTTCGCTTTTTAACAAACTATTTTTCATTGTTTTGTTAGCTGGAATATCGCCCGTTACTGATTCCGCTATATCATGTACAATCGCTAGTTTTAACGCGTGCTCAATATTAATTTTTAAATCTAATTCTTTAGCAAAAATTATAACCATTAACGCTAGTCTCCATGAATGATCAGCCGTGGATTCATTGTTTAACACTTCAATGTCGCCATATCTATAAGTATTTTTCAGATTGCCGGAAATTTTCAAAAAATCAAAAATTTTTTCTAAATTATTATCCATTATGTGTTTCATATTTCATATTTTTCGGCTTCATTAGCGGGAAAATTTGGCATTCTCTTGCCGGTTTATTCATTAAAAACGAGAACAACCTTTCGCTTATTCCAAAACCGCAAGTTGGAGGCATGCCGTATTCTAACGCTTCCACAAACTCATTATCTTCCATTTGCGCTTCGTCATCGCCGGCATCGCGCAACTTTTGTTGTTCAGAAAATCTTTCTGCCTGATCCAACGGATCATTCAATTCGCTATAACCTTTGCCCATTTCCGAACCCGCCAAAATAACCTGAAAGCGTTGTACAAAATCTTCGTTGCCTTCTATTCTTTTTGCCAATGGCTCCATGAACACAGGCACATTAATTAAAAATCCGGGCCCGCCAATGCTTTTCCTGCAATATTTCCATAAATTATCAACGGCGCGCGTTAAATTAAAGCCCTTTTTATCGTATTCTACTTTCAACTCTTTTAATTTTTTTTCAATTTGTTTAATATCCGTATTTAGCACGTCAATTCCTGTATGTTTTTTTACCGTATCCCTGTAATCATAAATTTCCCATTTTTCTCCAAGGTCAATATCAAATTTGCCAATTTTAAATTTAAGCGTACCGAATACTTGTTTGGCAATGTATTTATATAATTCCTCAACTAATTTCATTCCGTCTTCATAATTCGCGTATGCCCAATAAAACTCCATCTGCGTGTAATCCTGCAAATGCTCGGGAGAAATGCCTTCGTTCCTGAATTGACGCCCAATTTCAAAAGTTTTTTCAAAGCCGGCCACCATCAATCGCTTCTGCCATAATTCCCCCATTGATATGCGCAAGTAAACTTCCATGTCCAGCGCGTTATGATGTGTCACAAAAGGCCTTGCGTCAGCTCCGCCGGTTGTATTTTCCAAAACAGGAGTTTCAACTTCTAAAAAATCCTTTTTAGCCAAAAATTCACGCATAGAATTCCAGAATATTGATTTTTTTTCTATCATTTCTCGAACCTCAGGATTAAATAAAATATCCAAATATCTTTTTCTTAAACGATCTTCCTCGTCCTGTAGTCCCTTATATTTATCCGGTAGGGGTCGTAATGCCTTAGACAATAATTTCCACTGTTTGACCATTACACTGTCTTCTCCCTTGTGTGTTTTAAAGCAGGTTCCCTCAACTTCAATAAAATCTCCGACATCAATTAGTTTTGTAAAAATTTTATAATTTTCCGCGCCAAGCTCTTTTTTAGATAAAGCAACCTGAATCTTTCCTGTGCCGTCTTCAAGATGAGCAAATGTTAAATTGCCATGCCCGCGAACGCTTCTTAACCTGCCAACAATGCTAATCTTGCTTTCACTTTTTTCCAGCTTTTTAAAATCAGCTAAAACCTTCTCAATTTCATGAGTTCTTTTTACTTTTGCCGGGTATGGATTAATCTTCAATTTTTTTAGTTCCTCAAGCTTTTTTACGCGTTCTTCGCGTTCACTAACTTTTTTATTTTCTCCGCCAGAGGCGGATCCGCCTCGGGCGGACATATTAGACATATTTTTTCGCATAAATTATTTTGTCTTTTATTAATACAATACTTAATATTTTACGATATTTTACTTATAAAGTCAAAAACTGCGCCAAACTAAATTCAGCGCAGTTTTTTCTATATTAATAATACTTTATTCTATACTTAATATCTTATATTCAACTTCTCCTTTTGGCGTTTCTACTATTACTTTCTCACCTTTCTTTTTGCCCAAAAACGCTTTACCAATCGGAGACTCGTTAGAAATCTTTCCTTCTAGAGGATCAACCTCATTAAAGCTAACTATTGTATAAACTTTTTCTTTATCACCAGCCTTAACAGTAATCTTGGACCCCATTCCAATTTCATCCCTGCTGCCTCCATTCTCAACAACTGTTAAATTTTTAATAGTAGCCTTTAATTCTATAATTTTCCCTTCATTATAGGCTTGCGCGTCTTTTGCTTCATGGTACTCGGCATTCTCGCTTAAATCTCCCATATCCTTTGCTTTTTGTATACTCTCGGCAATTTCTTTTCTTTTTACAGTACTTAAATATTCTATCTCTTTTTCCATTTTTTCGTAACCTTCTTTTGAAATAATTTGGTCAGGCATAAAATTTATAAATTATTCATTAAATTTATGTATAAATAAAAATATACAATATATTTAAAAATATTGCAAGAGGCCTAAACTAACCACAGGACAGCCTTTTTATTTCAAATACTTCGCTTTATTCGTGAGATGCTCATTATAGGTTTTAGAGAAAACTGTTTCTCCGGTGTCCGGTCTGCTTAAAAAATAATTGTAATCTGTATATGTTGGGTAGATTGCGGCTTTAATAGCGTTTAAACCCGGATTATTAATTGGAGACGGCGGAAGACCTCTGTTTTGATAGGTATTATAAGGAGAATCTACTTTTGTGTCTTCAATAGTGTACTGAGGCTTATTAACGCCTAAGACATAAGCAAGCGTCGCGCAAGATTCAAGCGCTT
>CAJVWV010000030.1 GCA_913009695.1 uncultured bacterium | reverse complement strand
TACGGCGACCACCGAGATCTACACTCTTTCCCTACACGACGCTCTTCCGATCTTGGCATCTTTTTCTATTTTAATGTTTTCAGCCCATATATCAGAATTTATTGAGCCTATCTTTTCTTGCAAACCATATATCATTTTGGGCTTATTTGTTTTTTTGTAAAGTTCTAAACAATATTTATTATCACCGTTAAACACGGCCAAGCCGTCTTTCGGTAAAGCTTCTATCAGCTCATATTTGGCTTGAATAATGTTGTCTTGTGAACCGAAAAGAGCTAAATGCTGTTTGTTAATGCCTGTGAGTATGCCAATTTTTGGTTGGACTATATTGCTAATCGCCTTAACTTCTCCTTTTTTATAGGCTGCCATTTCGCAAACAAAAAATTTATATTTCTTGTCTAAAAATTTTAAAACTGTTTGAGCTACTCCCATTTCTGTGTTGACGTGAACATTTGTTTTTATAGTTTCGTTTTTTTGAGAAAGTAAGGCGAAAAGAATTTCCTTAGTTGAGGTTTTTCCGTAAGAACCGGTAATTCCAATTGTTGTAAGCCCAGATAATTTTTTAATTTTTGCTTTAGCTTTGTTTATAATTCGTCTCTTAGCAAAAATAACTGGGATTTGAATAATTTGAAGACACAAGAAAATAAAAACAGGAAGCAATAGTTCAAAAACAACAATAAAAAGAAAAAAATTAGAAGAAAATCTCCATAATAGAAAAAATTCTAAACCAAGCGTAAGAAGGAGAAAAAGAAGCATTTTCTTTGTAAAACGAGGGAATGTCCATTTCCTTCTTAAGAGCAAAAAAATAGAATATGTCCCAAATATAGCGTAAAGAAGAGCAACTATAGATATCCAAATTGAAGAATCCTGGGTTGAAACAAAATAAAGTAAGAAAGCAAGTAAAGCCAAAAAGGAGAACTTAGAAAAGACAATTTTTTTTCTTCTTTTAACTTCTTCTATAAATCTATCCGTTCTGTATTCTTTAATTTGCCAAAAATACAGAAAAAACATTGTTCTCCTTACAAAATGGATAAACCAAAATAAGAGCGTTATTCCCAATAAAGCAAAAAAGTAAGTTCTGGTTTCTATGCAATGATTTATATAATTTATAGCCATATAATCACTTTCCTTATCTAACTTTTCGTAAGAATTGATAAATTAAATACCATCTTTTTTGAAAAATTATATCTCTGCCTTGAGGATATTCTATCTCTTGACCATTAAAGCCTCTCTTAAAGGCAGTAAGTCCGGGCCATTTTTTTTCGTCAATTCCCCAGAAATCAATCTCTTTTGCTCCCATCTCTTTAGTTTTCCGTATTCGCTCCCATTGAGCCAGGTTTGGAGCTTTCAGCGCGCGATATTTCCAGTCTGAAGCTCCGTGTAAACAAATCGCCCTTTGACCAAATAGAATTAAGATATAAGAAGCTATGGCTAAGTTTTCGTGTTTTACTAAAAAAAGATTAACTTTAAATTCTGGACTAATACAAGAAAATAATTTTTTATAGACAAAAGCGTATTTTCAGGATCCGCTTTCGCAAATGCCGGCAATCTTTGTAAAAACGCGTAATCCCAATCAATATCGCCTTTTGACAATTCTAATGATTTAGCTATTCTTTTTATCACAATTTTATCATCCAAAACTTCTTTATCCGGATTGATCCAATAGCCAAAGGCTGAAAATATTTCTTTCTCATCTTTTTCAAGGGAAATATTAAATACTTTTTTCGCATACTCTTTTCTACCGCTGCTTTTTAAAATAAATTTTACGGATATTTTTATCCTCTAATTTTCTTCTCGCCATATTTTTGGAAATACTGATTTAAATCAGTATTTAAATAATGATTTAATTACACCTTTAAAGATTTTTCTAAATCTTCAACTATTTTCCCAAATTCTCCATTGAACAACTTTTCTACTTCGGATTTATTGCCAACCAACCTTTCAAATATAGGATTAGAAAAAATATCATCAACAGAAAATTCTTTCTTTTCTAATTTATTAGCAACAAATATATCTTTAATTTTACGGAGTGTTTTAATTTGATCATCAGTAAAATTATAGGCGCTTATGTAGTTATTAAATCCTTGCGCGATTCTTTGTTTAATATCAGGAATTTCTTTAATGCCAAACGCATGCAAAAAGAAATCCCAAACCGTTCCTTGCTGGTAATCATAAATTTTCTGCAATTGCCCTTCGTCAAGATAAATTTCCGGATTTTTTATTAAATCTTTAATTTTTTCCATTTCTTCTTCGGTGGGTTGATATTCAGAATTTTTTTTAACTTTTTCTTTAATTTTAATAATTTCCGCTTTTTTGGTATTATCTATTTCTCCTTCAAAAATATTTCTTGCTTCTTCAATTGGAATATTGTCTATCACATTTATTTTGCCGCCATGTATTAAAACTCTTTGTATTAAATTTTCAGGATCAGGATTATCAATTATTCCCTTTTCAACATCCCAATGCTTTCACGCTGATAATACCGTTCCTTGCCGACTATTTTATCCATTCCTCCGGCAATAGAAGTGTCTATTTCTATTTCTTGAGATAAATTTATTTTTCTTTTTTGCTCAATTTTCAATTTCATTTCTTCCAACGGCATAAATCCGTCTACCCGGCGGAATTCTCCGGCATCAAGACCTCTCCATGCTGTATCATAAAACAAAACTCTTTCCGGCGAGCAAGCATATAAAAAACGCGGTTTAAGCGCTTGAGAATAAAGCGCCCTTAATTTTACAAGGCCCTTTTTTTCATCTTCAAGTTTATTTTCAAATACCGCAACAATATCGCCATTCAAATCCGTTAACACGATATCCGGCTTAACGCTTTTTTTGCCTTTAAATTCTTTCTGCTGTTCCGGCGAAAGCTGATATTCCGGCTGGTACAATAAAGTATCCCCCGCTTTCCAGCCGAGTTTTTCTAATTCTTTAATGACTTTTAAATCAGTTGATGTCGCTTCATTGATTTTCATATCACATCAATAAAAAATATTTTAATGGAATTTTCAACGCGTTCGCTTCCTTGTTATATTGCAACTCGCTAACCTGTTCAGAAATAATAATACTATAAACCGCTTTTACTTTTTTTGCGGTCTGAATTACTTGCCGATACTCTTTTTTATTTATTCCAATTTCAATAACAATCCTTTTTTCAATTGCGCCGGCGATAAAATCCGCGCCGCCCTTAGCGCTGTCATAGGACATAGAATGGCCTAACTTTTTGTCAAAAATACGATGCAAATACATTCCCGCTAAATCCTCTAATAATTTTCCACGCGCGTTTTGCTCGGTTATTGTATTCCCAATCGTCTTATAATACATTGCGCGGAATGCCGGCGAGGAAAAAAGATATTTTGACGGTTTTTGCGTCACTTGCTTAAAATGCGAACCATACGGATAAATTCTATGCAAAACCTCGGTTTGTTCCAATACAGAAAAAATTTCCGCAATTTTTGAACGGGATATTCCGAATTTTTCAGCCAATGTCGTAAAATTGACTTGATCCATATCAGCAACCGCATATAGTATGCCTGAAATTTTGCTGATAATTTCAGATGATAGCGCGCGCATTTGCGGAATATCTTTATTGATAACACGCTCCAATGATTTATTGATCTGATCATATACAAGCGCTTCATTGCTAAGCGCAATCATAAAGGGCAATGTTCCATAATAAAGATAATTTTCAAAATTCAAACGGCTGACACCGATATAATATTGATTAATTTTTTGCTCTTGTTCCTTTAATTTTATATATGCATCTTCGGCATTATAAGAATAAAAAATAATTTCCCGCAATGTTTGCGTCAGTCCCTTTGCTTCGCACTTATTATGTTTAATTTTAATAAACTCGGTAAACGATAAAGGGTAAATTTTTTCATAAATCGCGCGCCGCGCGATATCGGCATTGCTATTCATAAGCAAGGCCGCCGAACCGGTAGAAAAAATAAAAACATTATGGGAGCGGTCATAAAGAGTTTTGAGCGCAATGCCCCATTTTTCGTCATATTGAACTTCATCTAAAAATAAAAATAACGGTTTTTCCAAATTCACAAGCGATTGCCCTATAACTTCCTCAAAAATATCAATTACTTCGTTAATACTGCTCCTTAGTATTTGCACAACTTCATCAACCGAAAGAGTTAAAAAATACGCGTCAATATTTTTGTTTGCGTAATATAATTGGTGCATTAATGTAGTTTTCCCCGCGCCGCGAAGACCCGTAAGCGCCACCCAGCGATAAGCCCTATTGCCTGACGCGAATTTTTTAAGATGCGACTGCAGGCGAATAAAAATATTACGGTTTAACCGCTTTTCATTGTTCGCGTCAAAAACATACGCACGAGCGCGAAAATCGGCTTGCGCGATTTGGTCATTGATATATTCTCTAATTTTTTCTTTGTTTGCGGTCATATTTTTAATATAATTTAGTGCTAACTACAGTATACACTAAACATAGGTTCAGTGTCAAGTCCACTTGACACTGAATATATAACCTCGTTTTTTCCGCTTACTTAAGCCGTTTTTTAATGCGGTTTGTTGATTGCATTTTTACCTTCCAGCCGAATTTTTCTAATTCTTTAATGACTTTTAAGTCAGCTGGGGTTGATTTGTTGGTTTTCATAATTTATGTAAATACTTGTAAAAATTTTAATTTTTTAATTTTTTTCGTTCTGATAAACTTTTAAAGTTATTTTTATTCACCACCTTTTTGCCGGTTTTCTTTTCCAGCTCCAGCCTAGCGTTTCGGGCGACTCTTCCTCCTTTTTTCGCCGGAATTTTATTTTTCTCCAAGCCTTTTGTTTCCATGGTTTCGGCGATTTGGCGGGTGGAAAGTTCGGCTAAAGCGGTAAAAACCAATTCGGCGTCTGACATATGATCGCGCAAATTTTCCGTTTTTAATTTTTTTAAACTTTTATGCTCCTTGACCGATAAATCACTCCATTCCTGATGGATAATATTCGTTAAAATCGCGTATTCGTCCCGCTCTTTAACTTCATTATCCTTCCAATAATCGGTTAATTTATTCCTAATCTCCTGCCCCATCATTCTTTGCTGTATCCATTTTTGGCTCCGACCCATTTTTTGCCAATAGCCGCGTCCGCGATTTAACGCTTTTCCCGGATCATTTATTTCCTCTATCCTTTCATAACCGACTCTGGCAAGCCAAAGCTTGACCGGCTCGGCTTTTGGGCTTGGAACCGACTGGATAAGGCGCAAAATTGTTTCCACATCCGCCGCGTCAGTTAAATAAAATTTTCCGTCTGCTGCTTTAAATTTCAGTTGGTGACAATTTGACACCGACTCATTTCCTTCTTTATTCAACCTTTCTTTAAGCTTATTCCAATACTTTCGCGCTGTTTGATAATCGGACTGCTGAATTAACAACTGAACAATATCCACTATTGAAAAATACCATTTTTCTTTTTTCTCGTCCCATATTCTACGAATTCTTTTACCTTCAAAAATTGTAATTTTTTTATTATCTATTTTTTTATTAGCCATAAATTTTTTAGTTTATTTCTTTAATAGCTTTTAATCGGTTGAGGTTGATTTATTGATTTTCATATTTCCCCTCAAGTAAATTAAATAAAATAGTTATTTTAAATATTTATTTCTTTGTTCATTATATTTTTTATACACAAGCTTTCGAAAATCATCTAATATTTTATCTTGACCTAAATCCTTGCTATGAAGTATCTGAAACCTCTCTTTACTATCTTCCCTGTACGCCCATTCTATAAATAGTAAAGAATTTATTTGCAATTCATCATCCGCTAGATAAAAATTTTTATCTAAAATATCTTTTATAGGATTAAATAGTCTATCTGGTTTACCAGATTCGTATTCATATAAATCTACGCTATCACTTTTTTGCCATACATGAAATTCTAGCTCATCAGTTTTAAGAATCATATAGAGGGGTAGCAACAATTTAATTAATTGTTCTTTGGCGATTTCTTTTCTATGCTCTTTTTTAAGACGATATTCAAAATAAATAATATTTCCAATTACTCCAAGAACGGCCACTATAATAATGGGTGTAATATCAGACATACAAATCTTTTAATTAATAATTATTTTTATCCATATTTTTACTCCCCACAAACCCCCTTCAAAATTTTATCAATTCTTTTTTGATATTTCTTTAAGTATTCTTTAATTTCTTTATGCGCTTTTTCACCGGGCCAATTCTCGTCCTTTCCCGACTTTTTCCATTACATATTGAAAAGCGTCAAATAAAAATCCGCCTGTCCCGCAAGCCGGATCAAAGACAATATCTTTAAAGCCGGGGTTCGCCATCGCCACCATCATCTGGCGGATATGGTCCGGAGTTCTATAAAGGCCGACATCTTTTGTGCCGCCTTGTTCAGATAAGGCCGATTCAATGGCATCGCCCAATAAATCGGTTTTTAACAGCCGCTCCTCGTCAATATCGCTAACCAAACCTAAAATCTCATTTAAGTTTCCATTTCTGACATTATTTGAAAAACTTGAATTGGAAAAAACTTCTTCAATTAACACTAATTGATCCTGCACTTTTTGAGGTAAATTTTTATTCTTATAAACACTTCTGGCCTTGCCAAGGATATTTCCATAAAAAGGAAACACTTTTTGATTTAAAGTAGTTAGCGCCTGATTGCCATTTAAAGATAAGAGGTCTGAAAAAACCAAAGCGTTTTTATCGTTACCGCCGAATAATTTTCTTAACTGCTTAAATTCATCATCTCTCTTTACTTTTACTTCAAAAATTCTGAGTAACAGCAATTCAATAATATATTCAACTCTTTGAACGGGTGTGCCTGTGGGGCGTAGCTTGTTATGCAGCGCTTTTAAAATATTGTTTGTTTTATTGTCAGCGTAGTGAACTGTTGACCTTCCCATATTATAAAATGTTATTTTTTATAAATATTTCATTTATAATCAACTAAAATAAAAACAGGTCGTTATCTATAACCTGTCTTTAATTTACCAATTTTAGGGGTAAAAGTCAAAATCTAAAGGGAGTTTTTTAGCGCGCGCGAACCCGCGCCCCAAAAACTGCGTTTTGAGCGGGGCAAGCGGGTGGGAGGATTTATCCTTCGTTAAAACTGCGAACGACAAGGCAAACGCGATGAAAACTGCGGCGTCTGCTGCCCTTTATGAATTAACACGATAGCCAACGGACAAAACGTCTTTTAAGCTATAGAAGGTTACTTTATTTGTTTAGGTTTTTTCTTTGATTGCGCCATGTTTAGTGGGTAGTTCCAAAATGGAAACAACCACTTTTTCATCTAACTAACCGCTTTCAAAAAATATTTTTCAACTGTTTGAAAATTGCCGGAACCTTTAAATTTTTGCCGCCCTCGTTAGTAATAAATGTTAAATCATTGTTCATATGTTTTAATAAATTATTCTCTTTTTCATTTGTTATTGATGGCATAGCATTATTAAAACTGCTTGAATAAATAAAAAACAGACCGGCAATATTAAACTTTATGGACTTTATAACTTTTTACTTAAACCCCATTTCATCCACGGCCATAATATTTTTTCCTTCCAAAATTCCGTACAAAAACACGTCTGTTATATCTCTCCTGTACTTAAATTCTTTAGTGTCCATTATAGTATAATTTATTTCTCTGCCCAATTCCGTTTCCAATTCTTTTATAAGCTTTAATAATTTCACTTTATTAAATCGCCCCACAATAAGTAAATCAATCGGAAATTCAAGCTCATTAACAAACTTACCTGTTAAAACTAAAAGTTTAATATTACCGGCTCGTTTTAATTTTTTGATAAAATCCTGTCCATATAAAATCTGCGCTTTTATAATTAAAGATTTTATCTCTTCAAATAATACAAAATCAGCATTAGCCTTATAATATTTTTTTTCCTGCTTGCTGGCCGTAGCCTTGGCGTAGGATGGCTTGTTCGTCTTGGCCATGGAGGGCGGCTTACCATCTTCAATTTCATTCTCTTCATCAAGGCTTGATCCTGAAACCAAAACACCAAACTTCTCTAAATTGTCCAACTCACGGCGGACAGAATTAACCTGCAATTTTAATTTTCTCGCCAGCTCTCTAATATAATATCTTTCCTCGGGATTAAAAAGGAATATTTTCAATATTTTAACTCTTGCGTTTGAGCCGAATAATTGTCCTAACATAATAGTTATAAAGTTAAAAGTTACAAAGTTAAAAGTAGGTATTTTAACTTTCTTCCTTTTTATAGTATAATATATATTGTTATAAGTCAAAGATGATTATCGCGTTAAATATTAAGAAACGATAACCTTATAACTTTTAACTTTATAACTTTCAACTTATTTTATGCATTACAAAATAGCCCAACTTATACTAACCCCAGGCTCTAAAGCTAGCACTACTAGCGAAATTTTTGTTGCCCAGCCGGACTCTAATAAAGAGAATCTTGTTGGCAAGCTGTTCGCGGTAATTGAGATTGAATCAAAAAAAGTAAATGATTTAAAAATAATAAACTTTCTTGTTGAAAACCTTAATACTAATTATTACCAAAGTGAAAAAATGATTTTAAGGGAAAGGGTAAAAACAGTAAAAATTGAACACATTTTTGAATCAGCCTTAGCTAAAACAAATAAAAATTTGGCTGAATTTTTAAGGACTGAAAAAATAAAACTCAATCCTAAATTAATAAACGCGACCCTTGGAGTTATTTATGAAAACAATCTGCACTTTGCCAATATCGGAAAAAATAAAGCTTTTTTAATCTATAAAAGCAAAAATAATACAGATAAATATATGATTTCTGATATCGCTAAAAACGCGGAAGCGGACGAAAAAAATCCGCAAATAAATATGGCGAAATTATTTTCAAGCGTTATTTCCGGAGTAATCCCTAAAAACGGTTATTTTGTTTTTACAAACGAAGCATTGCCTGAATATGTATCTAATAAAAAATTAATAGAAATTATTACAACCCTCCCCCCGTCAAGCGCGGCAGAACAGATTAAAAATGACCTTTCCAAAATAAACCATTATGTCTCTTTTCTTGAGCTTATTATTAAAAATACTACCGGCCATGAAAAAAAAGGCTTTGAGGGGCCTATCGTAGAGCCAACCATTGAAGAATCAGTTTCCGGCTTAAATAAAATGGAAGATAGAACAGAAAAACTTCTAACGCCTGGCGGGATTATTAACGCAAAAAAATGGCTTAACATTCTAAGCATAATAAACCCTAAAAAATTAATTTCTAAAAAAACAAAAAAAGCAATCGGCGCCGAAACTCTTAGAGATAAAATATTTTTTAAAAGAAAAACGAATTTATTATTTTTTAAAAAAGCATGGGTAATAATAAAAAATATTCTTGTTTACCTTGTTAATATTCTTGTATACTCCGCGAAGACAATAACGAATAAGGAAAAAATGCTTGAGTTAGTCGAAAAAATTAAAGGTATTCCAGGCGCGCTAAAAGAAAAAATTAAAAAGTTTTCAAAATGGTTTAAGGGCTTAAGTGCAAAAAATAAAGTATTGTTAGTCGTGGCTGTTGGAGCGCTTTTCTTGCTAGCGCAAAACTTATTGGTTTTAAGTATTAAAAATAATCAAATTGAAGAAGAAAAAGCTTTTACTAATTTAGTAAAACCGATTGAGCAAAAACAAAACCAAGTTGAAGCCAGTCTCTTGTATGGAAACGAAGACGGCGCCAGAGCGCTTCTTAGTGAAATAAAAGACTTAATGGCGGCGCTTCCGCGAGACACCGAAGAGCAAATTCAACAATATAAAACTTTTGAAGAAAAATTAAACGAGCAGCTGGAAAAAATAAGGCACGTAGTAAAAATAGAAAATCCTAAAGAAATAGCAAACTTCTCTAATTTAAATCCTGAGGCTAAACCGAAAAATCTAATCATATCTCCTAACAAAAAGATTTACGCCGGAGACGCGAGCCAGGAAACGATTTATAGCCTTGATACGTCAGACAATTTAATAACCGCCATTACCGGCGTGAGCGCGGGAATGAAAAATATTAAATATCCCCTCCTTTCAAAAAATGAACAAATATATTATTTAAATAATACTAACGTTATAGAGCTTAATTCCGAAACAGAAGAAATAAATTCTTTAACTATTGATCTTTCCGGTAATCCCCTAAACGTTGTCGCAGCCGCCGGCTATAATAATAGATTATATCTATTAGATAAAAAAGAAAATAAAATTTATCGCTATAACAAACGGCCAGCCGGCTTTACGGAAGAAATTTCCTGGTTGAAAGAAAAAGCCGACTTCTCTAATGCGGTAAGCCTTTCAATAGATGGACGCATCTACGTCCTAAAAGCGGACGGAACGCTTTTAAAGTATTTAAAAGGCGTAAGTGAAGACTTTGAGCTGGATATCGCGGAGCCTGCTATTGAAGAAGCGACAAAAGTAACTGTGTCGCCTGAATTAAAATTTATCTATATCTTAGAGCCCTCTAAACAGCGTTTATTAATCTTTGATAAAACCGGCGACTTCTTAATGCAGTACAAGGTTGAACAATTTACCGACCTAAAAGACTTCATTGTAAACGAAACAACAAAGAAAATCTACTTCTTAAACGGCAGTTCTGTTTATGAAGTTGATGGGGTTCATTTTGAGGAATAAATACGAACTTAAATAAATTAGTTGAAGAAAAATATAGTTGGGATATTATTGCGAAAAAAATGGAAAAAATTCTAATAATCTAAAAGCACCACATCACTTAACAAAACCCCGCCTATGCATGAATGCCAAGGCTAATATTTTAAATCTTTAAGCCCTATAAAAGGGCTAAATAAAAATATCATCGTAACTATCTCTCTTTTAGAGAGATTAAAAAATAAAAAAACTTAGCCTAGGCATTCATGCCTAGGCGGTGGAAATAGTATAACATTCCTACGGTTCCCTTCTGGATTCCCGCCTCCGCGGGAATGACAAAAGGAAAAATATTTTACATAACAAAAAAACTCCGGAAAACCGAAGTCTTTTTAATATAGAAATCTATATTTATTTTAGCGTAACTGTCGCGCCAGCCTCTTCTAATTTCTTTTTCATTTCCTCAGCTTCTTCCTTCTTAACACCTTCTTTAATTACCTTGGGAGCCGCGTCCACTAAATCTTTAGCGTCTTTTAGCCCAACTTCGGTAATTTCACGAACCGCTTTAATAACAGCGATTTTAGTTCCACCAGCTTCAGTTATCTCAACATCAAAACTGGATTTTTCTTCAACCGCGGCTTCACCGCCTGTGGCAGGTCCAGCCATCATCATAGCAGGAGCGGAAGCGGATACGCCGAATTTATCTTCTAGAATCTTAACTAATTCAGCTAAGTCTATAACAGACATTTTTTCAACCTCTTCAACAAGAGATTTAAATTTAGCCGGAACTTTTACTTCTTTTTCCTTGTCCACCTTAGCTTCAGCGACGGTGGATTCTACTTTAGCTTCATCCTTGCTCGCCGTAGCTTCAGCGGTGGAGGGTTTTGGAGCATCAGTGGTTTTATTTTCTTCTGACATATGTGTTTTCAATTTATAATTAGAGATCGGAAGAGCACACGTCTGAACTCCAGTCACACTGATATATCTCGTATGCCGTCTTCTGCTTGAAAAAAAAAAAAACACTGTATGTTGACTGT
>CAJVWV010000029.1 GCA_913009695.1 uncultured bacterium | reverse complement strand
CCCACAAAATGGACATTTTTTTATATATCATACTTTAGATTTATGATTAATTTTAAATTATATCAATATTTTACCTAAAGTAAGAATAATATTCAACTTTTTAAGCACCCAAATATTAACTTAAGCCTGTTTAACAAAGCAAAAGTTCAGCCGAAATTGATTTTCAATTTAGTTATTATCATCTGGATTGTATTTTCAATCATCTACATAGGTAAAGACATGTGGAGCGATTTTCAGGTAGGTTTTTTAAATCAAGCCTATCAAGCGGGTAGAACCGATACTGTCAATCAGCTTATGACTCAGGCGGAAAATACAAGCTGTCAGCCGTTTTCAGTATTTAACGATGACAAACAAGTTCAAGTTATTAATGTCGCCTGTTTAACCGCCGCTCAACCAAACGCGAATATTAGCAGTACAGAAGGCGAATAATATGTTATCGCTTCGCGAGCCCCGCTATCCCGAGTACTCGGGAGGGCACCCTCTTTCGCTAAAGCTACAGCAGGACAGGCATGTGAATATTATTAGATACTCTGTGTCTGGCGCGTTTAATTATAAATAAAATTATTAAATTACTACCGGTTTCACCGGTAGAATTGGTAAACGGACTTCGTCCTGCTGTATTTGTCATTCCGTGCGGAGTCCCGAGTACTCGGGAGAGACACGGAATCTAGGGTTTAACGGTATAATCTATTTATACCACTGCGGTGAAATATCAACATTCCTGCGGCAACCCCCTGGATTCCTGATAAGCTTCGCTTTCAGGAATGACAAGAGGGGGATGAATATTGGCTAGAAATTACTTCCTGAAAAGCGTCGTAAGGCGCTTTTTGCGTTTTTTAGACAGTATTGACATTTATAAATAACCCTGCTAAAATTATTATATATAAATAAATAACCCTGCTAAAAATGTATATAAAAAGAGAAATAATGAATAAAATAGAGCCTTTTTTGGGAAGAAAAGAGGCGCTTGCCATAACTGGACCAAGGCAGTCCGGAAAAACGACTCTGGTTAATCACTTGGTTGATAATTTTCGCGCTGAGGGAAAAAAGGTGAAATTTATTACTTTTGAGAAAAAAGCGGATTTATTTTTATTCCAAAATAACATTGAAGATTTCAGAGAAATAGCAATTCAATATGACTGTGTCGTTATTGATGAATTTCAATATGCTAAAAACGGCGGACAAAAATTGAAATATCTCTTTGATGTTACCGGCGTGAAATTTATTATAACCGGATCATCTTCGCTGGAGATTAAATTTCAAACAGGTAAATATATGGTTGGAAGAATGTTTGATTTTGAACTCCTGCCGCTTTCTTTCAGGGAATATTTATCATTTGAAGATCCGGAAATGTTTGCCTTGCTGGACAAGAGATTTAAGACGGCTGACATTTTGGATTTTGACGCGGCAAAAGTTTTTGGAGAGGATATAAATAAAAGAATTTCATCGTGGTTGGAGAAATATGTTGTTTATGGCGGTTATCCCGCTGTTGTGACTTCAAAATCAAATATGGAAAAAGAAAAAGTGCTGGAAAGCGTATCTGACAACTATCTTTTGAAAGAAATCAAAGGATTATTGAATCTGGAGACCGAGGATGAGTTAATCAGATTGCAAAAATTTTTAGCCGCTCAAATCGGAAACCTTATAAAATACGAGGAGCTGTCAACGGTTTCTCGGTTGAACGGAAAGGATATCAGAAAGCATTTGCGCGTTTTGGAAAAAACTTACATCATTAAATTAATCAAACCTTTTTTCACGAATAAAAGAACCGAGCTGACAAAAAATCCGAAAAACTTTTTTATTGATCTCGGCATGAGAAATTATTTGCTTGGCGACTTCCGTCCTTTGGCGGCGAGAAATGACGCAGGGGCGATAATGGAAAATTACGCTTTGACCGGTTTGCAAAAAAAATATCCCGGGCAAATATTCAAGTATTGGCGGACTAAAAGCAAGGCGGAAGTAGATTTTATAATTGAAAAAGGCCTTGATATTATTCCCATTGAGGTAAAATACTCTTCTAAAAAAATAATTGGAAAAAGTTTGCACAGCTTTATTGAAAAATTCCATCCTCCAAAAGCGATTATTTTAACCAAGGATTTTATGGCTGAAGAAGAAATAAAGAATTGCAAAATTCGATTTATTCCGATTATTTATCTTTGATGCCGATGATCCTGCCATGATCGCCTTTAACTGACTGATTGAAAATTGGTTAAATTCTGTATGGTCCCTTAAATAATCGCGATTATTGTGCTATAATTTAAAATGAGAAAATAAAATTAAAATATTATGCCAAAACCAAAAAAAACAAAAAAAACCAATGAAGTAAAAATAAAAAAGGAATATTCCAGTTTAGGTGAATTTGTGAAACGTTCTTTGCCTTCGGACGAAGAGGTAAAAAAATTTGATGAATTTACCGAAGAAGAGGCGAGAGAAGAAGATATAGAAGAAAGTTTATCGGAAATTTATGAGGATGATAAAGGCGGCGCTGTAGACGTAAAAAAATTAGATATAAAAAAGAAGAGAGGATTTTTCTTTTGGTTATTTTCTTTTTTATTTATGGGCGCTGTTTTAGCTGGCACGGTTTATGGCTTTTATTACATTTATTACGAAAAAGGAACCTCAATAAGCGATATCCAATTTTCAATAGAAGCGGAAAAGAACGTTTCAGCCGGAGAAGAATTTTTTTATACCGTAGATTATAAAAATTTAAGCAATATTGGAATTGGAGATATTGAAATAAAATTAAATTATCCTGATAATTTTATATATTTAGATAGCGTGCCCGCGCCGGAACTTAATAATAATTCATGGAATTTTAATAATTTAGACGCGCATAGAAGCGCTCAGATAAAAATAAAAGGCAAGATATTGGGAGAAAAAGACGAATCAGACATTATTACGGGTAGCATGACGTACGTGCCGACTAATTTTTCCTCAAGTTTTAAAAAAGAGGCTGCCTTTGAAAATTCTATAGGAGGTATTGGGATTGATATAAATATTGAGGCGCCTTCCGGAGTGCTCGTTGATGAGGAAAGCGAAATTATTGTTAAATATAAAGTGGACGAAGATGATAATTATTTAAATAGTTTCCGTTTGACTGTGGAACAATTAGAAAACATGAAGTGGGTTAAAGGGGAGGATGACTCTGTAATTAATGGAGAATGGCAAATAAACGAAATTACGGAAGATGAGCAAGAGATAAGCATAAAGTTTAATATTTTTGAAAAAATTGAACAAACAGAAAATTTAATATTTAAA
This sequence comes from uncultured bacterium, assembly GCA_913009695.1. GTDB lineage: Bacteria > Patescibacteriota > Patescibacteriia > Patescibacteriales > SZUA-104 > CAJVWV01. The sequence goes on along the minus strand of CAJVWV010000029.1, from coordinate 8,358 downwards.
TTTGAATATAGCGAAGATGGCGAAAATTATTATAAATTTTATGAGGAAGAAATAGGTCTAGAGGTTATTAAAAGTGATTTAAATTTAAATTTAATTATCAACGGTTCGCGCAATGATCAAGGAGTTGACCTTGGACAAACCCTGAATTATTCTATTGTGTATGCTAATAAAGGAGAAACAGAAATGGAGAATATTGTAATTATGGCTGTGTTGGATAGCGATGTAATTGATTGGCAGAGTATAGATGATAAAAATAACGGCCAAGTTGGAGAAAGTATTATTACCTGGAGCAAGGAAGAAATACCGGAGCTTGCCCTCCTAGATACTGGCGAAGAGGGGATAATTGATTTTTCAATTGATTTATTGCCTTTTGACGAGATAGAACTAGAGTCTGGAAAAAAATATGAAATAAAAAGTTACGCCCAATTTAGCATAAGCAACATTGAAGCAAAAGAAAACGAGGATACGAAAAGCAATACTATTATTAATAAAATAAATAGTGATTTAACGTTAGATGAGCAAGTTAGATATTTTAATGATGATAATATTGCCGTTGGGACCGGCCCCTTGCCTCCGAAAGTGGGAGAGGTTACAAGCTATAAAATTTATTGGACTTTAACTAATAATTTACATGAATTAGAGAATTTAAAGGTATCTGTTAATTTGCCGGAAAATGTAAGCTGGGATAATAAAAACCGATCCACCGCGGGTACGGTAAAATATAATGATAGTGAACGAGAAATTACTTGGAACGTCGGACGGCTGCCGATTAGCGTTTATAAAGCTGAGGCCGAGTTTAATATTAGTTTAATGCCAACTGATGAGGATATTAATAAAATAATGGTTTTATTGTCTGGCACCTCTGTTGAGGCTGTTGATAGTGAAACGAATTCTATAATTTCAAAAATCATTAAAGCCAAAACTACCAGGCTTGAGGATGATATTATAGCGGAAACGGATGGGCGGATAGTAAAGTAATTTTACTTAAAATGACAAATGACAAAGCTCAAATGACAAATCAAATCCAAATGACAAAATTTTAAATAATTTTTACATTTTAAATTTGAGCTTGATTTGGCATTTGGATTTTGACATTTTTATGTTTAAAGTAAAAAAAAACAAAAAAAATACAATGCGTTTTGGTAAAATAAACACGCGTCATGGAGTAATCAATACTCCTTTTTTTATGCCGGACGCGACTAGGGGTTTTATTAAAACTTTATCAAATAGCGATTTAGATAATTTAAAGATGGGACCGATGGTGGTTAATACTTACCATCTTTATTTACAGCCTGGGTTAAAAAAAATTAAGAAAGCAGCCCTCCTTCGCGATGCTACGGCGAGGCAAGCCCGCCTTTGCGATGCTACGGCGAGGCAAGCCCGCCTTTGCGATGCTACGGCGAGGCAAGCCCGCCTTTGCGATGCTACGGCGAGGCAAGCCCGCCTTTGCGATGCTACGGCGAGGCAAGGTGGAATCCATAATTTTATGAATTGGAAAGGTTCGCTCCTTTCAGACAGCGGAGGTTTTCAAATTTTTTCTTTAATTCATCAGAATCCGCAAATGGGAAAAATTACTGACAAACAGGTTGCTTTTAAGTCGCCGATAGACGGCTCTAAACATATTTTAACGCCTGAAAAATCAATTCAGATTCAGTTTGACTTAGGAGTTGATATGATGGTAACGCTTGACGATTGTCCGCCGAACGATTGTAAAAAGAAAGATTTAGATAAAGCGGTTGAACGTACAATCGGGTGGGCAAAAAGATGCGCGATTGAATATGACAAAAGAGTTAAAAGTCAAAAGTCAAAAGTCCCCAGCCGCGCACCGCACAGCGGGTCAGGCAAAAGCTACAAGAGACCGTTGATATTTGCGGTTATACAGGGTGGGACGGATTTGGGCTTGCGAAAGAAATGTTTTGAAGGACTAGAGGAAGTGGCGCCGAAAAATGGCTGGGATGGATTCGGGTTTGGCGCAAGGCCGGTTGACTCTAAAGGAAATTTTTTAGAAGAAGTTTTAAAATATACGGCGAATTTAATTCCAAAAGATAAAATTCGTTTTGCTTTAGGAGTAGGGACGCCAGAAGATATTGTGCGTTGCGCGAGAATGGGCTGGGATATGTTTGATTGCGTTATTCCGACTCGCGAGGGACGACACGGAAGGCTCTTCTCTTGGAAGAGAAATCCAAATGCCAAAGCTCAAATGTCAAATCAAATTCAAATGCCAAAGCTCAAATGTCTATCTTTTTACAATACGATTAACATTGTTAACTCTAAATTTTCAACTGATTTTTCACCGATTAATAAAGACTCAAAGCTAAAAGAGTTGCGAGAGTACTCAAAAGCCTATCTTCACCACCTTTTTAAGCTAAAAGAGCCGTTAGGGCAGAGATTGGCTACTTTAAATAATTTAGAGTTTTATTCGGATTTAATGGAGAGATTAAGGGAAGAGGGTTGACAATATATTCATATATGCTATACTGATTAAAGTCACAATGTTGTGCAACATAGCTTATTAGTCGAATTTTATTTTGCATCTCAACAGGTGTGAACATTAAATATTTACAAGAAATAAACATGGCAACAGGAAAAATTTCTCGATTGACTGATCGTGGATTCGGTTTTATCGCCCGTGATGGCGAGGAAAAGGATCTATTCTTTCATTCAAGCGAACTTCAAGGTGTGGAGTTCAATGAATTGAATGAAGGCGACACAGTTGAATTCGAAATTGGTGAAGGTCCTAAGGGACCAAACGCCACAAAAGTAACACGTAAATAATATAAGTTAAAATTACGTAAAACGAAAAAGCACTCTGATTTATTAGGGCGCTTTTTTGTTATGGTTGACAAAGACAATTCTTTTTGTTAATTTTTAAATATTGAAGTTATTTTTTAAAAAAAAGGGGGGGGGTCATGAAAAAGTTCTTATTGTTCCTTTTAATTTTTTGTTTTATTGTTGGAGTGGCATTCATGGTGCCGAGTTGCGTTAAGGAAGTAGATGAGAATGGTCGTGTGATAGACGACCAAGAAAAGAGTGTTTTATTAGAACAGGAGGATGCAGCAACAGGGGATGGAGTCGTTGAAATAGAGATTATTAAAGAAGTTGTTGAGATGCCGGTTGCCAAAAAGAAATTGAAAAGAAAAATTTTTAAGGTGACGTACGATGAGAGTAAGGGCGTGCCTGGATGGTACAGAGTCCAACTAGGCGACACTCTGCCGGATATTTCAAGAAGGGTTTATGGGACGGCATTGTGGGCGGAAGAAATCTGCCGTGATAATGGAATAGAATACTGCGGCCCACTTGAGGTTGGAAAGCTTATAAAAATATATCCGCGAGAAGGCTGATACAATTAATATTAAACAGCATAGGGCAGGATTAATTCCTCGCCCTTTTTTTATTTTTTTAATAAACAAGCAATGGCTTGATTTATTAGCAGAAAAAAGATAAAATAATAACACTAAAATAAAATATAAACAAAGGAGGGCATAATGCTCATTATTATAATTAAAATAATAGTTATAATTCTGGCGATTGGTTTTTCCATAGTTTATTTACACTATTGTGAGCTCAAAGGGATATATTCCAACAATAGTGGAATAAAGGGCTACTGGAGATATGTTAAGAATGAATATAAGCACAGGATTAACGGCGATGAGAGATGTGATTTTACAAAACTCATAGAACGATGCAGAATGCTAAAAAGCTCAAGAATAATTTATAATCCGGGTAAATGCGATAACCCAGCTCATCAACACTAAAGATCAACTCGGGGACATCTTTTAAGATGTCCCTTTTTTTATTCCTTTTATATAGATATTTATTTAATATTAGCTATTTTTTATGTATAATAAATCCCCCAACCCCCTTTATTAAAGGGAAAAATGCTGAGAGGACTTGACGTTTTAAAAAGTTTATGCTATTATAAAAAAACATTAATAAAGCATAAATTTTACTAACATTAATTAGTTTAATCGCTTGTCGTTAAAGGATTAAATATTATGTCAGAAAAATCAATTTTAGACCAAATTATATTAAACCATAAAGCCGAAGAGGTTGCCAGTCTTGACGCGGTTGAGATTATCGGCAGTTTATTCAATGAGCTTAATGAAAGAGAAAGGGATGTTTTGACCCGACGTTTTGGTTTGCATGGCAAAGGAAAAGAAACCTTAGAAAATATTGGAAAAGTTCACGAGTTAACACGTGAAAGAATAAGACAGATTGAAAATTCAGGCGTAAAAAAGCTATTAGAATTAAAAAATTTAGAAAATTACGTAAGCAATCTTAAAAAAGTTATTAATCAGCTTATAGAAGAGCATGGCGGATTAATAGAGAGCGATTATTTGTTAAATAATTTAGTTAGTTTTTCATCCGGCGTAAAAGAAAAAGAAGATTTACATAAAAATCATCTTGAGTTTTTAATATCAAAATTACTGGAAAATGAATTTGAATCCGTAAAAAATTCTAAGTATTTTAAAAATTATTTTAAATATAAACATCAGGAAATTAGCCACATGGAAAAAATCGCTGAAGAATTATTGAATAAAATAAAAGAATTAAAGAAAACTTTGCAAACAGAAGATTTAATTAATTTAACCAAGGGACTGGACGGTTATAAGAATAAACTTGATCAATTGGATGCTCCCAGTGTTATTGATTTATCCAGTATTTTAAAAAGTGATTTTTTTGAAGAAAATGCGGAAGTAATTAATAGCAATAAAGTAATTTTTTCTATCTTGCAGGCCGCGAAGGATATTGAGCAGAATAAATTCGGTTATTGGGGTCCGGCTAATTCACGCGAAATAAAACCTAAGACGATAAATGATAAGATATATTTAGTTTTGAATGATCATGGCAAACCTATGCATTTTGTTGAAATAGCAGATAAAATCAATGAAATTAGTTTTGACAGCAAGCGCGCTAATGCCGCGACTGTGCATAATGAGCTTATCTTAGACAGTAAATATGTTTTAGTCGGTAGGGGATTATATAGTTTAAAAGATTGGGGCTATAAGAGAGGAACAGTAGCTGATATCGTTATTGATATATTAAATAAATCCGAAGAACCAATGAGCCGTGATGACATTTTAGAAAAGGTTTTAGAGCAGCGCTTAGTAAAAAAGGCTACAATAATTTTAGCGTTAATGGATAAAGATAAATTTGAAAGAGTTGAAGGCGGAAAGTACAGGTTGAAAAGCTCATAAATTTAAAATTTTACAATTGATTTAATCCGCAAAAAATAAATTTTCTTGACAGATTTTATGTTTGCCGTATAATAAAAATATATGGACAAAGAAATTAAAAAAGAATTTAATAATTTAGCTTTAATAGTTAAAGCAGGATTTGACGGCGTTGATAAGCGTTTTGACGGCGTTGATAAGCGTTTTGACGGCGTTGATAAGCGTTTAAACACATTGGAACAGGGGCATGAAGATATTAAGCTAAAGTTGGATAATGTAGCCTACAGATTTGAATTAAACGATTCAGAGAAGCGTGTTGAAAAAATAGAGCATAAATTGAAGTTGAGTTTAGATAAAATATAATTTTATATAGAAATTAAAAACAGATTTGGAGTTTTGCTGAATTTAATATTCAGCTCTGCTTTAAATCTGTTTTTGTTTGGCAAAAACCAGTGAAATATGGTAAAATATATTTAGGGCGTAGTTGCTTAGGGCTTAGGAAATATTAAATCCTAATCTCTAATTTTAACACATGAATATTGTAATTGATTTAACGACAATTAGTGAATTTTTTAGCCAGCCATTCCATATTTTTATGTGGAGAATGTTTTATACTTTTGGCTGGATTCCTATATCTATTGCTCTTCTTTGGGGGTTTAAAGAGGTTTGGCTTTTTTACAGAAAAACTCAATGGGGCGATACTCATAATTTTACGCTTCTCGCTATTGATATACCCCGCGGCAATGAACAATCGCCAAAGGCGGTTGAAAATATGTTCGCTTATTTAGCCGGAGCGCACGCGACATTAAATTTAATTGAAAAGTATTGGGAGGGTAGATACCAGTTGGCATTCAGTCTGGAAATAGTAAGTATAGAGGGATATACCCAATTTCTTATAAGAACGCCCGCGCAATCCCGCGACTTAGTAGAATCTGCAATTTACGCGCAGTATCCTGACGCGGAAATTACCGAAGTTAGCGACTACACGGACAGTGTTCCAAGCACATACCCCGATGATGAATATGACGTTTGGGGAGCTGAATTTATTCAGAAAGAGCCTTCGGCCTATCCAATTAAAACATACGAAGATTTTGAGCATCAAATGGGAGACCCAAAGGTTACTTATAGAGATTCGATGGCCGCGTTAATGGATTTAACTAGCAGCCTAAAAAGGGGAGAACAACTTTGGTATCAAATCATTTTAGTCCCAATAGGATTTGATTGGCCGGAAATAGGCGAAAAAGAAATAAGTAAAATTTTAGGTGAAAAAGTTAAATCTGGTGATAATCTTTCTGACAAATTTTCTGATTTTTTCTTAAAATCTCTTGAAAATTTTAGTGAATTTATTTATAAATTATGGGGAGACATTGATGATAAAAAAGAAGAAGAAAAGGACGAGCCTTTAAAAATGATGAATTTAAAACCAAGAGAGAAAAAGCAGGTTGAAGCGATTCAGAATAAGGTTAGCAAAATAGGATTTGAGTTTAAAATACGCCTTGTTTATTCCGCTAAAAAGGATGTAATGAACAAGCCGAAAGCCGTTAATGGCTTTGTCGGGTACATGAAACAGTTCGCTTCCATGGATTTAAATAATCTAAAACCGGACATGGATATAACGGCGACCTCAACCAGTTATTTTTTTAAAGAAAAAAGATTAAATAGGAGAAAAAATAATATTGTAAGAGGCTATAAAAAAAGAAGCCCTACTATTGGAAGAATTAAGGGAATTTTTAATATAGAGGAATTAGCCACTATCTGGCATTTCCCATTTGAGCCGGTAGTTAAGGCTCCTATGATTCAAAAAGCTTCGCGTAGAAAAGCTGAACCGCCGATGAGTCTGCCTACTGGCGCAGAGATTGAGGGAGGAGAATTAAAAGAACCGATTTTTGAAGGTGAAGAATTTGAAGACAAGGATGTTACAACAACATCGCCTCCACAAAAGGAACAAAAAATTCATGAAGTAGGAGCCCCTCCTGATAATTTACCTTTTGCATGAGTAGTTATAACTTTATAAACTTTTTACTTATATAATATGGGAAATAAAATAACAGTTTTTGCTGAAACAACATTTCGGAATCAAGCCAAAGTATTTGGGATTAAAGAGGACGACCGGCGCCGTCATATGTATTTAATTGGAAAGACCGGAATGGGTAAATCTACAATTTTAGAGAATATGATTATTGAGGATATTAGGGCGGGAAAGGGCGTCGCGGTTGTTGACCCGCATGGCGATTTAGCTGAAAAAATTATTGAATTTATTCCCACTAATCGTGTTAATGATGTGATTTACGTTAATCCGGCCGACATGGAATATCCGATTGCATTTAACGTCGTAGAACAAGTAGAGCCGCACTTAAGGCATCTTGTGGCTTCGGGGCTATTAGGTGTATTTAAAAAATTATGGGCGGATTCATGGGGGCCGAGGCTTGAATATATTTTGCGTAACGCGATTTTAGCTATTCTTGATTATCCCGGGTCTACGCTTCTCGCGGTTACGAGGATGCTTTCCGATAAGGTTTTTAGAAAAAAAGTAGTAGAAAAAATACAGGATCCGGTCGTGAAGGCTTTTTGGGTTAATGAATTTGCCGGTTATGCCGATAAATTCGCTTCGGAAGCAGTATCTCCTATCCAAAATAAAGTAGGACAATTTTTATCAAGCTCTCTTGTCCGTAATATAGTTGGACAAGTAAAGTCTTCAATTGACATTAGGAAGATTATGGATGAGGGAAAAATATTAATATTAAATTTAAGTAAAGGTCGCATAGGAGAAGATAATTCTACTCTTTTAGGCGCGATGATAATTACAAAAATTCAATTAGCTGCCATGAGCCGTGTTGACATAGATGAGGAAAAGCGTAAAGATTTTTACCTTTATGTTGATGAATTTCAGAATTTTGCGACGGAAAGTTTCGCTAACATTTTATCAGAAGCTAGAAAATATAGGTTAAACTTGATAATGGCGCATCAATACATAGAACAGTTGGACGAAACGGTGCAAGCCGCGGTATTCGGCAATGTCGGAACTATGGTTATATTCCGCGTCGGCGCTGCTGACGCCGAAGCTTTGGCGCCTGAGTTCGCGCCGATATTTTATGAAGAAGATATTGTAAATATCCCCAAGTATGAATTTTATATTAAATTAATGATTGACGGAATTTCTTCTGATCCTTTTTCCGCCAAGGGC
>CAJVWV010000028.1 GCA_913009695.1 uncultured bacterium | reverse complement strand
TCCCTTTTCCTGCTATTTCATGGCTTGGTGGTAATCTTAATTCCTTCTACTTTATTATGTTTCTCGTATACATCATGTTCTTTGGCTGGACTAGGGGTTATTTTCGCACTCTTAAAGTTCCTGACTGGATGGAAGAAGACAATTTGCCTACTGAGGCTAAACTAGAGCTATTGAGAGGAAAAAGTAAGGATTTACGAAATGGCATTTTCTTCCTACTAGGACTGTTTGGTGGAGGTGGATTCGTTTCTATTTTTGAACCTGTTACACTATCATACAGGCTTCAAGCAGGAATGCTCGTGTCTCTTTTTGTTGTTACTTGTCTCTTTATGTATATGGGAATGCGATACCAAGCAGCATTTTTTGAGAACAAAGCATTAGAGTTGTATAAAGAAAAGGACAGAAATGAGAACCGCTTACGTTTGAAAATAGAAGAGTTATATAATTACATGATGAAGGAAAAGGAAGCTAATAACCAAAAAGGTGGGGGGTGAGGATGGATAAAAAACCTTGAAATAGTCTTTAAATAAATATAGCAAGCCTTGGGGGCAGGAGACATTATGAGAAAGGAAATTTGCCATATTTGCCGGCACGTGCCCAAGCCAATAGCTATAGAACCACACCATATCATCCCTACACAGGTTACCAAGCAGGCGGAGATACCGGAGTCAATCACGGTAAACCTCTGCCACAACTGCCACCGAGAGGTGCATACCTGGTATTCAATGAAGGTTCTGGACACCACCTATGACCCGGCAACCAAGCGATTTAAGACTAAGCCGTGGAACGAAAGGGCTAAAGACTACGAATCTGCTTTTAAGAACTTCAAGAAGTATAAGAAGCCGCTGAGACAAACCGGTCAGGAAGCCAGATAATGGCAGGGACAGACCAGCACCTTAAGCTAAAGAAGGTGCACTATGGATATGTTTGAACACCAATTTGAGAAACAGGTGAGCCAGGAGGCACCACTGGCCGCCCGCATGAGGCCCGCCAACTTCAACGACTTCGTCGGGCAGGAGCACCTGATAGGCAAGGGACGTGTGCTGAGAAAGGCTATTGAAGCCGGCCAGATACCTTCAATCATCCTGTGGGGTCCACCCGGCAGCGGTAAAACCACCCTGGCTTTTATTTTAGCTAAAAAAACAAAGTCAGAATTTTATCAAATTAGTGCGGTTAATAGCGGATTAAAAGATTTAAGAGAAATTATTAAAAAGGCAGAGGAGAATAAGAAGATGAACAAAAAGACGATTCTTTTTATTGATGAGATTCATCGCTGGAATAAAGCCCAGCAGGATGCTTTATTGCCGCATGTTGAAAATGGAGTTATAATATTAATTGGCGCTACTACGGAAAATCCAAGTTTTGAAGTGCGCGGCGCGTTATTGTCACGTTGCCGTGTTTTTGTTTTAAAACAGCTTACAAAAGAAGAAATTTCTGATATAATAAATAGTGCGCTGAAAGACGAGAAAAGGGGACTTGGTAAGTTAAAAATTAAAATAGATAAGAAGGCAATAGACGCACTTGCGCAGATGAGCAATGGAGACGCTCGAGTAGCTTTAAACGTTTTAGAATATGCGGCCCTCACCCCCAGCCCCTCTCCCACTCCTACGGAGCGGGCGAGGGGAGCTAAGAAAGAGGTAAAAATTACCCAAGAAATAATTAAAGAGGCCCTTCAGAAATCACATTTATTGTATGACAAAGACGGAGAAGAGCATTATAATATTATTTCAGCGCTCCATAAGTCAATGCGCGGTTCTGACGCTAACGCTTCCCTTTATTGGCTGGCGAGGATGCTTGAAGTAGGAGAAGATCCTTTATACGTTGCTCGCCGTTTAGTTCGTTTCGCTTCCGAAGACATAGGACTGGCTAATTCTCGCGCCCTAGAACAGACCGTTGCCGCTTTTCGCGCTTGTCAGTTTATTGGAATGCCTGAATGCAATGTTATTTTAGCACAAGCAGTAGTATATTTAGCAAAATGTAAAAAATCCAATGATTTATACGCAGCTTACTTAAAAGTTCAGAAAGATGTAAATGATTATGGAAATTTACCTGTGCCGTTACACATAAGAAATGCGCCGACTAAATTAATGAAAGATTTAAATTACGGCAAAGATTATAAATATAGTCCGGACCATGATTATAAGGAAAAGCAGGAGTATATGCCTGATAAACTGAAAAAAAGGAAGTACTTTAATTAAATTTTTAAATTTTATAATTTTTAATTTTGTAAATAAATTCTAATTTTTAAATTTTTAAAAATTAAGATATTAGAAAATTATTTAAAAATTACAAAATTAAAAATTAAAAATTATTTTCATGGATTATAACAAAAAAGCAATAGAATTGCATAAAAAAAACAGAGGTAAAATTGAAATTAGATCAAAGGTTAAATTAAATACAAAAACCGATTTATCAATGGCGTACACTCCTGGAGTGGGCGCGGTATCAATGGCTATTAATAAAAATAAGAAAAGGTCATGGGAGCTGACTAATCGGGCCAATCAGGTTGCAATAGTTACGGACGGTACTGCTGTTTTGGGCTTGGGTGATATTGGACCTGAAGCGGCGATGGCGGTTATGGAGGGTAAGTCGGTTATATTTAAAGAGTTTGCCGGAATTGACGCTGTACCGCTTTGCATTAACACAAAAGATACTGAAAAAATAATTGAATTTTGTAAATTAATTGAACCGAGTTTTGCCGGCATAAACTTAGAAGACATTTCCGCTCCGCGTTGTTTTGAAATTTTACCAAGGCTTGAAAAGGAATTAGGTATCCCTGTTTTTCATGATGATCAGGACGGAACCGCTATTGTAGTTTTGGCGGCGTTAATTAACGCTTGCCGGTTAACAGGAAAAGTAATGCGGGAATTAAAAATAGTTTTAAACGGGGGAGGGGCGGCCGGAATTGCTATTGCTCGGATTCTATTAAGCCAAGGCGCTAAGAATATAATTTTAGTTGATAGCCGCGGTATAATATATGCCGGAAGAAGGAATGTAAATCATTTTAAGGCAGAGATTGCGAAAAAAACCAATAAGAAAAAAATAAAAGGCGGATTAGAGGACGCTATGGTTGGAGCGGACGTATTTATTGGTGTGTCAAAAGGAAATTTAGTTAATATGGATATGGTAAAATCAATGAATAAAAATCCTATTATTTTAGCAATGGCTAATCCAATTCCTGAAATTGTGCCGCAATTGGCTAAAAAAGCGGGAGCGGCTATTGTTGGCACAGGCAGATCTGATTTTTTTAATCAAATTAATAATGCTATAGTTTTTCCGGGATTATTTCGTGGGCTACTTGACGGGCGAATAAGAAAAATAACAATTAAAATGAAAATAGCGGCCGCTATAGCCATAGCTTACAGCATAAAACCCAGTAAGAATAAAATATTACCCCTAGTAACCGACAAAAAGGTTGTTATTGCCGTTGCTAAAGCTATTATAAATAACAAATAATATGAAATATTTATTTATTATACTAAGTTTATTATTAATAACGAGTTGCGCGGTAAAACAGAATACAGAGCAACCAGATAAAAATATGGGCTTAACAGACAAAAGGATTTTAATGGTAGTTTCGCCGATTGATTTTCAGGACAAAGAATATAATGATTCTAGAGAAATTTTAGAAGGTGCGGGCGCTCTAATCAAAGTCGCTTCAATTCAGGGTGAAGTCGCAAAAGGCGCGTCTGGAACGGAAGTTAGTTTGGACTTAACAGTAAGCGAAGTTAATATTGATGATTTTGACGCTGTAGTATTTATTGGAGGAGGAGGCATGGTAGAGATAATTGATGATGAAAGCCTGCAGGTGTTAGCGAAGAAGTTCTATAATGCCGATAAATTAATAACCGCAATTTGCGTAGCTCCGGCGATTTTAGCTAAGGCGGGAATTCTAGAAGGAAAACAGGCGACATCATGGGACGGCGCCAAAGAAGATTTGAGAATTGGTGGAGCGATTTATACTGGAGACGTCGTTACTCAAGACAAAAAAATTATTACAGGAAACGGACCAATGGCCGCTAAGGAGTTTGGAGAGAAAATAGTCGAGGTATTGTCTAGAAAATAATATAATGTGGGCATTGGGGCATTAAAATTCAAAGCACCAAATTACAAATCACAAATAAATTTTAAATCTTAAATTCAAATAACCAAAGCTGTTTTTAATTTTGGATTTTGAAAATTGAAATTTATTTAGGATTTGTAATTTTGAATTTGTAATTTTTTGTCTATTTATGTTAAGCAAAATATTTAAGACATTGTTACCTGTATTATGGATGGCAATAATTTTTACGTTATCCCATCAGCCTTATGATTTTTTTATTATTGAGGTCACAAATGCGCAGCAAATAGTAGCGCATATTTTTTTGTATGCGGTACTTGCGTATTTAATAGTTTTTGCGGTTGCTGGTTGGGAAAAATCATGGCAATTAAAAAATATTATTTTATTTTCAATATTTTTTAGTATTTTTTATGGAATTACGGATGAATATCATCAGGGTTTTATTTTAGGTAGATTCGTTTCTTATTTAGATTTAATTTTTGATAGTTTGGGCGCTTTGTTGGGCGCTTTTTTATTTTACCACGTTAAAAAATTTTCTAACGGGGTAAATTTTTTGCGGGAATTTAAAAAGCCTAAATTACTTCTTCATGTGTGCTGCATTGGTTGTGGTGCATATGTAGTTAAGAATTTAAAAAAGGATTTTCGCGTAGTTTTATATTTTTATAATCCTAATGTTTTCCCTAAAAAGGAATATGATATAAGATTAGAGCAGGCTAAAAAAATTGCTAAAAAATTTCATTTAAAATTATTAATTGGTGGCTACGGGCATGACGATTGGTTAAAATTGGTGAAGGGCTATGAAGGTGAGCCTGAAAGAGGAAGACGCTGCTTACTTTGTTACAGCGAAAGATTAAAAGAGACAGCTAAAATGGCGGAGAAAATGAATTTTAATTATTTTACAACCACCCTAACAGTAAGCCCGCACAAAGACGCCAGAGAAATAGCGAGGATAGGCAAGGAGTTGGAAGAGAAATTAAACGTTGAATTTTTAGATAAAGATTTTAAAAAACAAGATGGTTTTAAAAAAACATGCGAACTATCTAAGAAACTAGGATTATATCGGCAGAATTATTGCGGATGTGAATTCAGTATGCCAAAAGAGGAGTAATGTACAATGAACTCATATCGGGTTTCTTGAATTTCATGGATTTATACGAAAAATCAACAATAATGGCAGCAAGAATGTTAAAATAATCTTGATAATATAATTATTTATGTATTTGATTTTTATTAGAAAAAATGTTAAAGTATAACTGTAAAAAGTAATAATAAATACTGCATTTTTTTATGGCAAATCCAAAATTATCATATAAATCTGATGGAATTTTGACAGTTAATCATGATATAAAAAAGCTGTTTAAGACAATATATCAAGGGCAGAATCAAAAAGATAAAGATACTGATCAGATTCCAAAAATAAAAGTCTCAGAGTTTATCTCAAAGATGGCTTTTTATTATGAGAAACTTAGAAATACAGTGGATTATAAAGAGGAATATTTATTAAGAAAAAACGCTATACTGAGAATTTTAAGGCGGCTTATCGTTATTGAAGGAGCTATTAATTTACAAGAATATAAAAGCGAGGATATTTCTAAAAATTTATTAACCGAATTAATTCGCGCCGGGTATTTGCCAAACAATAAAATTCCTGAAGATAAAATTGAGGAAATAAGCGAGGTGATTGAAAAATATGTTCAATTAAAAAAATATAGTTTATCAAACAATCAAGACAAAAGTAGTACTGAAAAAAATGATATAACAAAATGGATATTGGTTATGGCGGCATGCGATATTGAGGAAAGGCTGGGTAGAAGCAAGACAGAGCAAGTTATAATAAGCAATATGTATGATTATTTAAAAGATAAAATTCAGTTACCGGTTAATTCATCATATCAACAGGATAAAGATATTCAAATTTATATAGGTATACATCGCGCTTTATTAAAATTTGATAAAGATTTGGTCGGATTTATTTTGTTTAAATATTATAATAGTGATTGGCATAAAGGCGGCGAAGAAAGCATTAAAGAAATAGGAAAAAATATTAATCCTTTACGCGCGTCAATTGATAAACAAATTGATCATCCTATTTCAAAACAGCTTAACAAGATCATTAGACGTTATACCGGTTTTTATACAATTTTAACTGACGTTATTGAGGAAGATCCGGGATATGTTTATGAATCTTTTAGGTCTGACCCAAAAGCTTTTCCCAGAGACATAAAAAAAATCTGCAACAAAAGGTATAAGTTCGCTAAAATAAAATTGTGGCGGGCGGCTATCAGAAGTATTATTTATATTTTTATAACAAAATCTCTTTTTGTGATTATCTTAGAGGCTCCGGCAATAAAGTGGTTTGGGGAAGAACTAAATCCGGTTTCTTTGGTGATTAATATTGGTTTCCCCGCGGTATTATTGTTTTTTGCCGTGCTTTTTACTAAATTGCCTTCAAAAGCAAACACAGATAAAATAATAGAGGGAGTAAATGAAATTGTTTTTAAAGAAAATGAGCGCGAGGAACCTTTTGTTTTACAAAAGGCGGTCAAAAGAAAAAAGTTAACGAATTTTATTTTCGGTATATTTTACGCGATTACATTTTTCTTTTCTTTCGGTCTAGTTATTTGGGGGCTGGGCAAAATAGAATTTAACTTTATAAGTATAACAATATTTTTATTTTTCTTGGCCTTTGTTAGTTTTTTCGCGCTTAGAATCAGAAATAACGCCCGTGAGTTAACAGTTATTGAACCCAAAGAAACTATTATTAGTTTTTTTATAGATTTTTTTTATACGCCGATTATCGCGGCAGGAAAATGGTTAAGCGAAAAATTTTCTCGAATCAATGTATTTGTATTCTTTTTAGATTTCATAATTGAGGCTCCGTTTAAAATTTTCGTTGAAACAGCGGAAGAATGGACTAAATATGTAAAAGAGCGCAAGGAGGAATTAATGTAATTTTATGGCAACTTTAAATATTGTCGGAACACCGATAGGAAATTTAGAAGATATAAGTATGAGAGCACTTCGCATTTTAGGCGAAGTTGATTTTATTTTATGCGAGGATACGCGCGTTACAAAAAAATTATTGAATCATTTTAATATTAATACTCAGACAATTTCCTATCATCAACATTCCGATTTAAAAAAGATTGATAAAATATTAGACTTACTTGCGAGTGGGAAAGACTTGGCTTTAGTGTCTGACGCCGGTACTCCCGGCATATCTGATCCCGGAGGAAAATTAATCCAATCAGTAATTAAAAAATTTGGTTCCCCCTCTCCTTGCGAAGGAGAGGGCGGGGGTGAGGTTAAAATAGAGTCTGTGCCAGGGCCCACTGCTATTACCGCCGCTCTATCTATTTCCGGAGTTCCGACTGATAGGTTTGTATTTATGGGTTTTCCTCCACACAAAAAAGGACGCCAAACTTTTATTTATAAAATTTTAACAAGCGAATTTCCGGTTGTAGTTTATGAATCAAAACATAGAATTATTAAATTTTTAGAAGAGCTAAAAAAAGCGGCTGATGAAGGAATTATTAATCCGAAAGAACTACAAAAGAAAAAGCCCTCCTACGCTAAAGCTTCGGAGGGTAAAAGAAAAAAAGTTGATTTAACTTCGGTTGTAGTATGCCGTGAATTATCTAAGATGCACGAAACAGTTTACAGGGAAGATATAAAAAATATTATTGAAAAAATTAAAAATAGTAAAAATGACCAGAAAGGTGAGTTCGTTGTAATAATTGGAAAATAATGACTCACGTAACATGGAACATGTAACACGTAACATAAATTATGAATAAAAAATTCTACATCACAACTCCAATATATTATGTCAACGCCTCTCCGCATATTGGGCATACTTATACGACGGTTGCCGCGGATATTTTAGCGCGTTATCATCGTATGATAGGGGATAAAACTTTTTTCTTAACTGGGACTGACGAGCATGGCGCGAGGATTGAAGAGGTGGCGAAGAAAGCAGGAAAAGAACTGCAGGAATTTACGGACGAAATAGCGGCTAGTTTTCAGTTCGCTTGGGACGAACTCAACATCTCAAACGATAGGTTTATCAGAACTTCTGAAGAAGGTCATAAAAAAGTAGTGCAAAAAGCTTTGCAAAAAATGTATGATAATGGCGATATTTATTTAGGAAAACACGAAGGACTTTATTGTAAAGGTTGCGAACAATACAAAAACGAAAAAGATTTAGTTGAGGGAAAATGTCCTGATCATAAAACCGTTCCTGAAAAAATGAGCGAGGAAAGCTATATGTTTAAGCTTTCTAAATATAAAGACGAGCTTCTTAAAAAAATTAAAAAAGATGAATTCAAAATTTTGCCGGTTGAGAAAAAAAACGAAGTGATAAGTTTTTATGAAAACGAAGGTCTTAACGATATTTCTTTTTCTCGTAAAAACGTTAAATGGGGAGTTAAGCTCCCTTGGGACGAATCGCATACTGCTTATGTTTGGTCTGACGCGTTTTTAAATTATTTAACCGGAATAGGATGGAAAGGTGAAATCCCCCCAACCCCCTTTAGTAAAGGGGGCAATATGGAGTTTTGGCCGGCGGATGCGCATCTTATGAGTAAAGATATTTTAAGGGTGCATGCTACAATCTGGCCGGCTATGCTTTTGTCTTTAGGTTTAGATTTGCCAAAAACTTTATTTATTCATGGATATTTTATGATTGATGGGCAGAAGATGAGCAAGTCCGTAGGTAACGTAATAACGCCAAACGATTTAGTAAAAAAATACGGCGTTGACGGCGCCAGATATTTAGTCGCTAGCGCAGCTGTATTCGGAAATGACGGCGATATTGGGTGGGGAAAGTTTGATGAAAAATATAATGCGGATTTGGCGAATGGGATAGGAAACCTTTTGGCTCGATCCATTGCTTTAACTGAAAAATTGCGAGAAGCGGCAGTTGAATTGCAAAACAAGGGGGAGAATTTTCAATTTTCAATTTTCAATTTTCAAACAATTTTCAATGATCAAATTTTAATTTCTAAAAATTGGGTTGATTATAATGTTTTGTTAGATTTAATACAAATAGATAAGGCATTGGAAATTATTAAGTTGCAAGTTAAATTTTTAGATAATTATATTACCGCAACGAAACCATGGGAGTTAATTAAAAATAAAGATGAGAAATCCGGAGGAGTGATGTATAATATTTTAGAAAGAATAAGGCATATTGCTTTAATGGTTTATCCTTTTATGCCGGATACGGCGGAGAAAATTTGGGAGAGTTTAGGTTTAAATGTTCAGGAAGAAATGAGCAAAAAATTTGATGAGGCGATAAAATGGGGCGGATTGCCGGTTGACACTAAAGTTAAAAAGGGGGAAGCTTTATTTCCGCGATTAGAAAAGTAATTATTGTTAATTCGTAATTGATAATTATTAATTGAATATACTATGACTATATTTGATGCTATTCTCTTAATCATTCTTGCCGGTTTTGTTTTTTACGGATTGTTTTACGGACTCATTAAAACAGTCGGGTCACTCGCCGGAGTGATTGTCGGCGCTTTTATCGCCAGCCATTTTTACATCCAAGCGTTTAACTGGGCGCAGGATTTATTTTTTGGATATGACAATTTAGGCAAGGTTATAACTTTTATAATTCTCTTTACCATAGTAAATCGTTTAGTCGGCCTGATTTTCGCGTTAATTGATAAATCATTCGGACTCATATCAATTATTCCTTTTTTAAAGACGATTAATCGGCTTGCCGGCGCGGCTCTCGGATTTATTATGGGCGCGCTTATTTTAGGGCTTATTTTGTATGTCGCGTCCCGTTATACCGTTGTTGATTATTTTATCGGCAGCTGGATAGCGAATTCAAAATTAGCTCCGTTCCTAGTTAAATTCGCCGGAGTTTTAACTCCGCTTTTGCCGGAGATGTTGAAGAAGTTGAAGTCTATAATATAGGTATATTAAAACAAGCTCTTTAGTGAAACGATTAGCGTAGAAAAATGATACGATAAAAATTATAATTTTTTGTTTAACATTAGCTGATTTATATTATTCGCATTGTCAAATATTACTAAAAATGATAGGATTATTATATAAAATGATATGATTATTTATTCTTTTTAAAAAGGTTTAATTATGAGAAAACAGGATAGAAAAAAATTAATATTAGAAATTATAGAAAAAGCGGAGAAGTTAAATATTTCTCAATTATTAAAAGAGCTTGAAGGCAAAACAGAGAAATTGCCCGCGCAAATAACCATTAATCGCGATTTGCGGGAGCTGGTAGAAGAAAAGTTGATTGAGAAAAGCGGGCAGGGTCCGGCTGTTTATTATACTTTGCCTGCGGAATATGAGCTAATTAGAGACATAGACCGAGAGGATTATTTTAGGCGAGATATTGACAATCGTTCCGTCCGCGTTAATTTTAATTTTGAAATTTTTGATTTATTTAAAGATTTTTATATTTTTAACAGCGATGAATTAAGCGTTCTTGATGAACTTGCCAAAAAATATAAAAAGAAAATCAAAAACATTCCCGCGGATATTGCCAAAAAAGAATTTGAGCGATTAGCCATAGATCTAAGCTGGAAATCGTCAAGGATAGAGGGCAATACTTACGATTTATTAGAGACGGAAAATTTAATAAAAGAAAACAAGGAAGCTGCCGGACATAGCCGCGCCGAGGCGGTTATGATTTTAAACCACAAAAAGACCCTTGATTATATTAATGCTCATAAGGAAAAGTTTAGAGAAATAAGCATTAGTAAAATTGAAGATGTGCATTATCTGCTTACCAAAGATATGGACATCTCACGGAATTTGAGAACAAGAATGGTCGGTATAACGGGGACAAATTATCGTCCGCCGGACAACGAACATCAGATAAAAGAGGCTATGGAGCGGATATGCGCGCTTGTGAACGGCAAAAAAAATGTATTTGCCAAAGCAGTTTTATTGAATTTGCTGATAGCATATGTCCAGCCGTTTGTTGACGGCAACAAAAGGACGAGCAGGTTCATGGGCAACGCCGCGTTGATGGCGGGCGGCCTATCTCCGCTGTCATTCAGGAGCATTGACGAGGTAGAGTACAAAAAGGCAATAATTCTTTTTTACGAGCAAAACAACATAAAATATTTCAAAGAACTATTCATGGACCAATTCAAATTCGCGGTTGATAATTATTTTTTGGCGTGATAAGCGCTCCTGAAATGCTTAAGAAGTTGCAGTCAATAATTTAGACATATATAAAACTAAACACTATGGAAACTAATTTTAAAGCTAAACTTTACAGCCTATTTAAAAAAGATTCTCGTCTGTGGGATGAAAAAACCAAAGAGCTTAACGAAACACTTTTGAAAGACTTGATTGATAGAATGGATGAAAAACTCATTGAGCTTTTACTAAATAATAAGCAAACAAAGGAAAAATTTTTTATCAAAATAAAAAATATTTTTGTTTTGAAGCAAAATGAACTTAAATTTTTTATTGATGAAAATAAATTAGATGATTCATACACTCAATATCAAAATAAAATTGGTTTGCGAGTTGGTAATAAATTATTAAGCGAAAGAAGTGAGGTTGTTTTGGACTGGCCATTTAAGGATTGTGTGCTTGAAGGTGGAATGACCAAAGAAGACCAAAAACGAAACG
>CAJVWV010000027.1 GCA_913009695.1 uncultured bacterium | reverse complement strand
AAGAGAGAAAGTTTTTCTTTTTTCGTTCTCCTTAATGAATAATCGCCGTAGCGAAGCGGAGGCGATAACCTTTTTAAATTAAATTCTTTTACTTCCTTTTGGAAGGTAAGTTCTTGATTTATGGATTAAATTCGGCAAAATGAGGGTGAAGGTTCGCTGAAATTTTTTTTGGGGAGCAGAGTTTAACGAAACGAACTTATTTTTAAGTTATGTTGTAAATATAATTAATTTTAATCCAGACGTATTGCGTATGACCCAAAAAAGTAGACACTTTTCGTGTCTACTTTTTGGGTCCCAGTTCAGCTTGAGTCTTTTCCATTTGAAAGATGAGTCTGAAATTGCTAAATCATTTCAGTTATCTATTTGAATAAGTTTTTAAACATTTTTTGTTTTTCTTTTTGCATTTTTTCCGCATATTCGGTGTGGCTCATAGCATAGGCTATTTTATCTAATTCTTCAAAAGTTGTTCCGCTTTTCAGATAATTCTCCGCCTCTGTAAATGAAATTCAATAATTGTGAATGGAAATTGTTTTAATAATTCTATTAATATCGGCGTCATAAAATTTTCCGATATCGCCTCTACCGCTCCGACAAACTCATACTGGGTAGCCATATCAACCATATTAATGTGGTAAACGCCCTTTTTACCGTCTTTGTCGCCCTGATGCACCGTATCTACGCATAAATAGCCGGGTTTACCGTTTGGCTCCGGCTTTCTTCTTTCACCAATCGGCACTTTTGTCGGCTTGGTTTTTGAATAGAACAGTGCTCGTTTGCGATACCTTGAAGTATCTCTCAATTGGTAAATCTATGAAACTGAAATGTTTTTTAATCGCTGAAATTCAGTCTTGTCAAATAAACAATACTCATCTTTAAATATTTTCTTTGTCGCCGGTCCGGACAGGCGTTGATGCGCGTTGTCCGTAGAAGCCAATAACTCAATATCGGCTTTAGTGTATATTTTTTCAAATGAGCAGCACCTGTATTCTCTGGGCTTCAATGTTCCGCGTTTTTTGTATTCGGTAATTAATCGAGTAATCTGTGATTTTGATAATCCGGTCATCTTCATCATATATCGCCGCAATATTATTTTATATTTCTTGGAGAGCTTCAAGTATTTGTGACGCATAATCACCGACTGGATCCAGCTATTGCGATCAGCCTGTGATTTGCATTGAAAATTAATCGGCTCTGATGATTTTAAAAAGTCTTTTATTTCAGTTAGACTTAAAACTGTTGAGTTACGCATAGTTATTGTCATAGATAACTATTTTAACTCTTTGCCCTAATTCTACATAATTTCAACCTAATCAGCAAATTTTGACGCTTTTCAGGCTCATCTTGCGTTAGAAACAGGGAGTCGTTTCAGGCTCATCTTGCGTTGGACAAGACTTGGGCTGTTTTTATTTAAAAAATTATGTTAAAATAAAAGTATTAATAAAAACAAATTATGCTAAAAATAAGGGGGATTTTTTTATTTTCAAAAAAGTTAATTCTTCTAATTTTATAATTGGGAGGGCTTTTATTATTAAGGGACTGCCGCCAAACACCAATTTATGCTTAAACTGGCATTTGGCGGCAGTCCTATTAAACAAAAAAATATGCTCAAAAAAATAATTATTTTTTCTATTTTATTAAGTTTTTTGCTCGCGCCATTTTCTTTTTCTTTAAAAAACGCAAGTTTTATTAACGCGGAAACAATTATTTATTCAACTAAAATTAGCGAGGACACAACATGGATATTAGCCGAAAGCCCGTATGTTGTTAGTGCTAATATTATTATCCAAGAAGGTTTTACATTAACCATAGAGCCTGGCGTTATCGTAAAATTTGAACAAAATAGCCTAATAGTGCGCGGAGCGTTAAATGTATTAGGCGAAGAAAGTAATCCGGTGATTTTTACTTCAATTCACGACGATGCCAGGGGCGGCCAAAGCGCGTCTTGGTCAAACGGCAACCCTTTGCCCGGGGATTGGGGCACCATTAAAACACAGCTAAACGGAAGCATAAATTTGAATTACGCGGTTATAAACTACGGCGGATGGGAAATAGCATATCTGGTTAATAACGGGAATATAATCAAGCCGAATACGGCCCATGCCCAGATTTCTTTCAGCGTCGGCGCTGTTTCTTCGGCCGGTAGTAGCGTGGAAATCCAAAATTCCGAGATCGCCTACAATAAAATAGGCGTTACCGCGAGCCTGAACAGCTTGGTTTTTATAACTGACTCTGAAATACATGATAATGTTGAGGGAGGAATAATTAATTATAACGATACAGAGCCGATTAACGCGGTTAATAATTGGTGGGGAGACGATTCCGGCCCTTATCACCCGACCCTTAATCCTGATGGCCTAGGAGATAGCGTAAGTGACAATGTATTATTTGATCCGTGGATTGGCCAGAACGAGGAACAAACAATTGATCCGGTTATAATCGTTCCTGGGATTATGGGGAGTTGGAATTTGGGCGGCGAGTGGCAGTTGGATCCGATTTTAAATACCTATGATAATCTATGGGAAGCGCTAAAGCTGGCCGGTTATATTGAAGGAGAAAATTTATTCGCTTTCCCTTATCAGTGGCGCCTGTCAAATGCTTATACCGCTGATCTTTTAAAAGAAAAAATAGATGATATAAAAGAAATTTGCGATTGCGAAAAAGTGGATATTGTGGCGCACAGCATGGGCGGATTAGTTGCCAGAAGCTATATAGAGGGAGCGGATTATGAAGATGATATTGATCAGTTAATCTTTTTGGCTACGCCGCATAAAGGCGCGACTAATGCGTATTTAACTTGGGAGGGTGGAGAAGTAGGCCCAACATGGCCTGACAAACTAAGACAAAGAATCCTTACTTTAGAAGCGGAAGGCAATGGCTATGGCAGTGTTTTTAAATATGTCAGGGGTTTGCCCATGCAGTCGGTACAAGAGCTTTTGCCGATTTACGATTATTTGCGGGATGCCGATACTATGGAGCTAAGAGAATATTCGGAAGATTATCCGGTTAATACTTTTTTAGAGCTCTTAAATAATCCAAGTGAATTGAATAGTTTGAACAGCGTAAATATAACTAATATTTTAGCCGATGCCGGCACAAACAGCACAATTAATAGTTTAAGAGTAGTGGAAAACGAATCAATCTACGGCGAATGGGAACACGGCTACCCGGAAAACTACAGCACCCCTTTTACAGACCATGGTTTGGAATACGGTTCGGGCGACACTACCGTGCCCGAGCGAAGTAATATTGATTTTATGGGGTTAGACAATGTGATTATCGCAAGTGATCATAACGACATAGTGACGGACGCGCAAAAACGGGTTATTAAAGAATTAACCGGAGTTGAGCCGAATGAAGAAGTAAGAATGAATATTTTTAAGAAATTTTTATTAATAAGGATTTTTTCTCCGGCTGATTTTATAGTAATCGCGCCTGATGGCAAAAAATTAGGTAAAGATTTTACGAGCGGACAAGCGGTTAATGAAATTCTCGGAGCTTTTTATTCCGGCTTTGACGGAGATATTGAATTTGCGGTTATCCCGGAACCTTTAGAGGGGGATTATAAGATAGAATTAGAGGGCACGGGAGACGGCGAATACACTTTAAGCGCCAGCTTTATTGACGAGGAGCAAGATATTGACAAGGATTTTACCGGCAATATTCAGACCGGACAAAACCAGGAGCTCGGTTTAATTTACTCGAGCGAGGCCGAAGAGCCGATCAGCGATTTAGAGCCGGAAGTTGCTGTTAGTATTGACAGTACGATTGCGGACATAGAAATGATTTATGAAAACGGCTGGATAGTAAAAAAAGCTGATAAGAAATTGTTAGTCCGTCAGCTAAAGCATTTAAAGCGGAAATTAAAACATTTTGACAAAAAAACAGAAAGACTGGAAAAATTAATTAAAAAAATGGAAGACAATCAAAAAATTAATTCAAAGAGAAAAGAAAAAATTTTAAAGTGGCTTAACAAAAAATTGGAAAGAATTATTAAACGCAGGCAAAGGGCAATAAACAAGAAATTAGGTTTGATAGAGAGAATATTAAATAGGATGAAAAGAAAAAATATGATAAATATGGAGGGCTATGATATAATAATAAATGATATTAATTATTTAAGAATAAATTTATGAGCAAAAAAAATCAATTTTTATTATTTTTTGGAATAAGTTTTTCGGCTATTATATTTACTTCATTATTTGGTAATTTATATGAAAAATATTTAGGTCCAGCATCTACTGGTTTTTGGGGTCCAAGCCATCCAGAATATTTTTCAGGATTTATGTTTTCTTTCTTGTTTTTTGGTTCCTTGTTTTCGTGGCTGTTTGCCACAGGAAAGAAAAAGAAATATTGGCTGTCTTATGTTTTGCCGTTATTATTGTTTATGCTGCTTTTAGGAGCTTTTGAGGAATTAATAATCGGCATAGGTTTAGTTGTAATCGGCTGGCTGTTGGCGCGGGTGATTTTATTGATTAAAAATAGAAAATAAAAAAGGAGGAAAAATGACGTTACGTAAATATGAAATAACAATTAAACAGGATGGTAGACGTAAGCGTAATAGATTGGAAGGTTATGATTATTCACAGGGTGGATATTATTTTATTACCATTTGTACAGAAAACAAAAGACATTTTTTTGGTAAAATAAAAAATGAAAAAATGGAATATAGCCAATATGGCGATATTGTATTAAAATATTGGCAGGCGATACCAAGTCATTATAAAAATGTTTTTTTGGATGAATGGATAATAATGCCGAATCATATTCATGGGGTTATTGTTATTGATAATGATTTTTTCGCGTCCGCCGTCCCCGTCCCCGCCGCCGTAGGGGCAGAACACTGTTCTGCCCCTACGGCGGGTCGTACGACCCGCACAAACATAATACGCGCGAATATCGGTGTAAATCAAATTTCAACGAACACAAACAAAACAAAAAACACAAAATACGGCTTATTGTCAAAAATCGTAAAATCATTCAAGGAAATTTCAGTGAAAACAATACGAAATAATTTTAATAATTATGAATTTTTCTGGCAGCGATCATATTATGACCATATCGTAAGGAATGGAAAGTCATTAAACAATATTAGGCAATATATAATTAACAATCCCGCCAAATGGGAACATGACAGAAATAATTCGGAAAATTTATATATATAATTTATTACTTCCGCTGTGGAAAAAACAATAATTAATTAAATAAACCAAAAACCAAAATGAAAACCCTCCTAAAACAATACTTCGGCTATGATGAATTTCGGCCGTTGCAGGAAGAAATAATTAATAATGTCGTTTCAGGGAACGACAGTTTTGTTTTAATGCCTACCGGCGGGGGAAAATCGCTTTGTTATCAGCTGCCAGCTTTAAAATTTAAGGGCATTACCCTTGTTATTTCTCCGCTAATCGCTTTAATGAAGGATCAGGTTGATTCGCTTAAGGCTTGCGGTGTTCAGGCTGAATTTATAAATTCATCTCTCGCGCCGTCTCAAATTGACGAAATCTGCGCGCGGGCGAAAAGAGGTGAAATAAAAATTTTATACGTCGCGCCAGAAAGATTCGCTTTGTCTAATTTTCAGGAATTTTTAAAATCTTTGGACATAAGTTTAATCGCGGTTGACGAGGCGCATTGTATTTCCGAATGGGGGCATGATTTTAGGCCGGATTACCGCAATCTGAAGCTGCTCAAAACAATGTTTTCCGGAGTGCCGTTAATGGCGCTTACGGCGACAGCCACGAAAAAAGTGCGCGAAGATATATTAAACCAGCTTTATTTACAAAAATCCCGTTTATTTATTTCCGGTTTTAATCGGGAAAATTTAAAATTAAGCGTAATGGAAAAAAGGAAAGCATTTGATAAACTTGTTAATTTACTGCGTAAATATAAAGGTGAGTCGGTAATTATTTATTGTTTTTCAAGGAAAGAAACCGAAGAAATTGCCGAGAATTTAAGGTTAAACGATTTTAGCGCCCGCGCTTATCACGCCGGGCTGGAATCGCGGACAAGAAAATTGGTTCAGGATTTATTTATTAAAGACGAAGTGGATATAATAGTCGCGACAATCGCGTTTGGCATGGGCATAGACAAGCCTGATGTGCGCTTGGTCGCGCATTATACATACCCGAAGACCTTGGAAGGGTATTATCAGGAAATAGGCCGCGCCGGGCGGGACGGACTGCCGAGCGAATGCGTTATGTTTTATACTTACGCCGATACCCGCAAGCATGAATTTTTTATAAACCAAATAGAAGACAGCCGTTTGCGCGAATTGGCGCAGGGGAAATTAAACGAAGTAATGGAGTTCGGAGAGCTTTCGTCATGCCGCAAAAAATATTTGCTTAAATATTTTGGCGAGGAAATGGCGGGAGATAATTGCGGCGGATGCGATATCTGCCTGACTGAAAAGGAAATGTTTGACGCTGCTACTGTCGCTAAGAAAATTCTTTCAGCAGTCGTAAAAACCGGAAATCGTTTCGGCAAAAATTATATTGTTGATGTTTTAATGGGAAAAAATGTTCAGAAAGTAATGATTAATAATCATGACAAGATTTCAGTTTTCGGCATAGTTGATGATTTTAATAAAAGTGAAGTCGGGCATATTATTAAGCAATTAATGGATTTAAATTATATAGCGAAAAGCATAGGGCAATACCCGACGTTAAGCATTACAAGAAAGGGAGCGGATTTTTTGCAGAATGATGAAAAATTGGAATTGCCTAAATTAAAGGATGATTCCGTTGATGATAGTTTCGTGAAAAAAGGCGAGCTTGAATATAATCATGGAATGTTTGAAATTTTAAGGGTATTGCGCAAAGAAATCGCCGATAAAGCCGGTGTTCCGCCGTTTGTAATATTCGGCGATACAACGCTTCGGGAGATGGCGTATTATTTTCCGCGAGATAAAGAAAACTTTGCGCGCCTTTCAGGGGTAGGGGAGAGAAAGCTCGCGGAGTTCGGAGATATCTTTTTAAGCGATATTAATAAATTCGTGGAAAAAAACAATATTTCTTCTATAGATATTCCCGATAGTAGGCAAGGCGGGCGCGCTATTAGGGTAAAAACGCGAAAACAAAAGTTTCATGCCAGGACAAAAGAGTTGGTTATTAAAAAAATTTCCGTGGAGAGAATCGCCAAAGATCAGGATTTAAAGCCGAGCACGATTATAAACCATATAGAAAAATTAATTGACGCGGGTGAAAAATTAGACATTGATTATTTAAAACTGCCCAGCGATAGGTATAGAACAATGAAAGAGGCTTTTAACGTTTGCGGAAATGAAAAATTAAAACCGGTTTTTGAATATTTGGGCGAAAATTATTCTTATGACGAACTGAAGCTGGTTAGAGTTTTGATGATGGTTTAGGGGCATGCATGAATTAAATATATAATTAAATAGAATTAGACAATATATAATTGATAATTCGGCGAAATGGAAGCGAGACAGGAATAACGTGTCATGATTTATATAATGAATTGTTTTAAAAAGCCACCCGCGCAGGAAAAACTTTTTCCCGGCAACTGTAAATAATAGAGATTGCCGGACGCAATAGCTTGTTTGGATATGACCAGATATACTTATCAATTTCAGATTTTTTAAAAGATTAAAAATTCCCCAAACCCTCTTCAATAAAGAGGGTAGAAGAAATCCTTGTGTTTATTGGCTTTTTTAAAGCAATAATGTATAATAGTAATAGGATATGTGGAAAAACCCTTATTTTATAATGTTTTTTAAAAAATAATTAATTAAGAAATTATATTTATTTGTTAATTTTATTTAATATTAGCTAAAAATAGCGGATTTTAGACGGTAGTAAAGCGTTGTCTTTGTCGTCTGCCGTTTAGCATTCGTTTGTATTTAGTTGTTGATATCTTAATAAAATAGATAATAATTTCAAAAAAGTTATGGCTAAAATGACAAAAACTCAAATCATTGCAGCTCTTGCGGAAAGCACAGAGTTAAGCAAAAAAGAAGTAGCTAATTTCATGGAAAAGTTAGTTGAATTAGCTTTTAGTGAAGTTAGAGCAAACGGAGAATTCGTAATCCAGGGAATCGGCAAATTAGTAAAACAAGATAGAAAAGCGAGACAGGGACGAAACCCTGCGACTGGTGAAACAATCCAGATTCCTGCTAAGACTGTTGTTAAGTTCAGACTAGCTAAGGCAGCTAAAGAAGCAGTGCTATAATTATAGGATTTTTCAATATAAAGCGACCTCGTAATTCGGGGTCGTTTTATTGTTGTAAAAGAGATCCAATCTCCAAAAACAGACCCTCGGGGTCTGTTTTTGGAGATTGGATCTCTGGTCTCTTAATTAGTTATCGTGTCGCTCCACTGTATGCGATAGCCCTTACTACGTCCCATGCGGTCGCTTTCTCCGGGCTATATCCGTAAATATCTTTGAATATTTTAATAGCGGTTTTTTCGCTGTCTAAGTTTCTGTCAGCAGGCCTGAGACCGTAAGCCATAATAGTGATGGCGGCATCGTCATTCGGGTTTGATTTATCGGGATCGCGCAAATATACTATTCTGAAATTAATTAGCGCCCTATTGTCCGCTTGCCAGCTGGTTTTTGACGGCCAGCGGCCGTTGGCTATTTTAATGGCGTCATTCCATTCCGTTGATGTTTCCGGAAGTTTTCCAAAAGCCGCCTTAAAGCTATTGATGACTCCGCCTCTTTCACCGGCTCCAAGCGTTTGGGTTGTTTGTGTGCCGTATGCGATAAAACTGGTGATATTATTGCGTGTTTCCGGACTAATATCGGAACCGCTGACTATTTTAGCCGTAACAGTTTCGTTATAGTTTATTTCCGCCGCTAAATCCCGGCCAACATTGATTGATTTTATAATTTCATTAACATCTCCGCTTGCCATAATAGCGGCGTCAGCGGCTATTTGGGTTAAAGCCGGTTCATTTGGACCGTTGTTGTTTGATTCTTCCGGCAAAGGAGTTGTTGTTTCGGTTTCTGTTTCTGCCGGTTCTTCATTGGCTATTTCTTCCTCGGAGGGATTGCCTATAATCAATTCTCCGGTAATTGGATCATAAGTTTGGAAAGTTGTTGGCGGCGGCGGCGTGGTAAAGATTGCCACACTTCCGGACGAGACACAAGTAGCGCTTGATCCTGAACCGGAAATATTATATCCAGAGTCGCAGGTTAAAGCTCCGCAAGTTGGAAAAGAGTTTAATGTCGCCGCGTTATCTACCGCGGTACAAAGAGAAGTACAGTCGGTTGTTGTTGACGGCGTTATCGTGTAAGTTCCAGCAGCTGTCGGCGCGGTAGCGTAGCTTGTGCCTGGTGGGTCAGAATTCGCCACGCAGGTTAAGTTAGTTGTACCTTGCATAAATTTTATTGATTTAACTGACGAGTTTGATGAACCGACTATAAAACTTCCTGGGGTAGGGGTCGTAACTGTAACTGTAAATGTTCCATCATCAAAAGTCCAACTTTCCGCGGTTGATCCGCTCCTGATAAACATAGCAATGTCAGTAACGCCATCTCCGTCAACGTCATTAATTATTATATCTTCGGTAGCTGTAAAATTAATATCAGCTAGAGCAGGGGAGACAATGAGAGAAAATAGCATGATTAAAAAAATAGATTTTTTCATAAGTTTAGTTTGTTAAATATTTAGTTGGTTAGTTTTTAAATTTAGAAAATAATTTTTTGAATAACTCCAAATAGTCAGGCAGGTTATCGTAGATTTGATCCGCGTGTTCTTCGCTATAGAGATGGGCGGATAAATTTCGGTCGTCAATCATCGCGAGCCATTGATCATTATAATCAATCAATTTTAATTGAAACGCGGTTTTGAAGCATGATCGCGGAGAAGCGCATTCTATTCCTTCTTTTTTAGCGTAGACCTTAACTGATTTCCAAGATAAATCAAAACAAAGTTCAAACCTTTTAATCGCCGCGTCGCGGATAATTATGGTTTTTTCCAAGTCCAAAATTTCCTCTAAGCGATTTATGAATTTTTCAAAATTTTTAATAATTGGCGAATTAATTGACATACTCAATATGTTTTACGGCTTCTTTTTTGAATTCTTCCGAAACATTCTTAAAATCTATTATATCAAATTTATAAAGCATGGGTAAGCCGTTAATCTCTTCTTTGATTTTAAATTTTGCTTTTATCGGCAATTTTTTTCGCCATTCAATTCCTATGTCAATATCCGCTCTGGGAGAATTATCTCCTTTAACGCGCGAACCGAAAAAGAAAACACGATAATCATTGTCGTCAAGATTATTTTTAATAATTGTAATAACTTCTTTCTTTAATTTTTCAATAGGATAATGTTCTAATCGCATAGATAATTCTTAAACGCGCCGTAACCGTATTATATATTATAATTTTTAAATAAACAAGAGCTGTCGGGTTTACCGCCGTAGAGACGCATAGCAATGCGTCTCTACGGCGTTTTATGGTTTTATCGCGTCGCGCCTGAATAGGCGATCGCGCGGACTATGTCCCAAGCAGTGGCTGTTGACGGGTTGTAGCCGTATATCGCTTTAAAGATTTTAATTCCGGCTTTTTCACTATCCAGATTCCTGTCAGCTGGTCTTAAGCCGTAGGCTATTACTGTTACAGCGGCGTCGTCATTCGGATTATTTCTGTTAGGTGACCTTAAGTATATTTTCTTAAACGCTTCAGTCGCGTTGCTTTCCGATAAATCATTTTTTTCAGAAGGCCAGCGTCCGTTTCCTATTTTTATTACGTCGTTCCACTCCGCTTCTGTTGTAGGCAGTTTGCCGAACGCGGATTTATATGAGTTAACCACGCCGGCTCTTTCGCCCTCGCCTAAGATTTGCGTAGTTGGTGTTCCGTAAGTTACGAAATTAGTTAAAGCATATTCATTGTCTTTAGAAATTTCGGCTACATTTTTAATTAATTCTTTAACATACTTTTTAACATTAACCTGCTCTTTCGCAAGATTTCTTTTTAAACCAAATTTTCCAAGCAGTGAATTAATATTAGCTTTAATTACTTCGGCAGCTTCAGTGGCGATTTCCACGATTTTTTGGGCAAATTCTTGGGTTGCCTTTTTAGCCGTGTCAACTACTTCTTCAACGCTTTCAACTGTTTTTTCTATAACCTCAATTACTTCTTCAATAATAGTTTCTTGTTCGGTATCTTCATTTTCGGTAGATGTATCGCTGTCGCTACTTCCGCTTCCGGGACTGATTACTAAACCGCTTCCGCCGGGGCCGCAAGTATTTCCGCTTTGTATATAACCGGTATTGCAGGTAATAGAACAGCTGCTGCTTATGGATCCGTTTGAAACTGATGAGGTGGAGCATACCCGCAGGGCGGTAGAATTAGACAGCGTCGTTTCATTGCTTCCGTCGTCAGCCGCGGTGACTTTATAATAATAACTGGTGAACGAGCTTGTGCTATCTGTGTAGGTGGCACCTGAAATGTCGGAAGTATTTAATTGGGCATAAGATGAACCGTCGGTTGAGCGGTAGATTTCATAGCCCAGAAGATCAGTGATAGTGGTGTTGTCTAAATTTTGAGCGACAGCGGTCCAAGACAGTCCGACTGAGGTTCCGGAGCCGGATGTTTGCGCCAGTCCGGCAGGGGATTTAGGCAATAGTTCGTCTTGTGGCTGGGTGGCGCTGAATACGGTCAAGTGATCCGATTTGGCGGTTAATACCAATTTATAGTCGTCATAGCCGGAAGCGTTATAATTCGCGTGGTTGGAGTCAAGAGATCGGAAGAGCACACGTCTGAACTCCAGTCACACTGATATATCTCGTATGCCGTCTTCTGCTTGAAA
>CAJVWV010000026.1 GCA_913009695.1 uncultured bacterium | reverse complement strand
TAGAGGAGAGATGAGTGTGCGTACGCAATGTGTGACGAGATGAGTATTGAGTAGTTTGTTTTTTTTTTTTTTTTGTATTCTTCTTTTTGTTATATTGCTTTTTTTTTTTTTTTTTTAATGATACGGCGACCACCGAGATCTACACTCTTTCCCTACACGACGCTCTTCCGATCTCATATAGAAGATTATCATGTGAACCAAATAAACGATATTTTAATGGGTTCAATTCTAAATAATTTGAAGCCGACGGCAAAGGAGTATAAAAATAATGTCAGAAATCATTTAATAAAATGTTTAGGGGTAAAAAATTTATTGCCGGAATCATGGAGCAGGTATTCAAAATCTTTTGTTGAAGAATATCATCCAAAATATAATGTATGGTATTGGAGGCCGGGAAATGGAGAGCCAAATCAAAAAGCCCCTGTTTAAAACAGAGGCATTTTGGTCGGTCTAAGTGCTGGCAAGGGTGTTAGCGATCGTTAAACAAATTTTTAACATCTCCCCTTGCTACTCTGACCTGATTAAAATATAGCATAAATTTTTTAAAAAATCAATAGGAATTGTGGATAAACTGCCTAAATAGTGAAAAATATTTAGATTTTTATCTAAAATTAGCGTAAAAACATAAAAAATGCATTATCCTACGCGAAATTTTTATACAAAGCCTATCTGGCTTTTTCTTGATTTATTCCCCGACGGCTCCATGCTACGCGTGGAGTTATATTGCAAGCCGTGTATAGTGTTAAGCCGTTTTGATTTTTAGCCAACGCTTGCAATTCGGATCCACGCAAAGCATGGAGCCAACGGCGGGTGGAAAAATTAATAAATATTCTCATAGAAAAAGGGAGTAGTATGTTTTGGGATTTGAA
This sequence comes from uncultured bacterium, assembly GCA_913009695.1. Classification (GTDB taxonomy): domain Bacteria; phylum Patescibacteriota; class Patescibacteriia; order Patescibacteriales; family SZUA-104; genus CAJVWV01. The sequence continues at coordinate 11,079 of CAJVWV010000026.1, read as the reverse complement.
GGATGTTTTGAGGAAATAAGTTTTTAATTAGCTTGTTGACTTTCGCTTTTTGTTCGTGTATAATTATTATATAATTTTGAATTTAAAAAACAATATGAACGACCTTATAAACATAAAAGTAGTTCAAAAAGATTTTAACGGTGAGAAGAAAAGGTTTGTTAATGCCAGAGAATTATATAAATGGCTTGGTGTTCGCAGGGATTTCTCAAACTGGATAAAAGACAGGATTAAAAAATATGATTTTGTGGAAGATTTTGATTATTTTGTAGCCATCGCCAAATTTGGCGATGGGCTAAAGGCTAATAAAACAGGCAAAATCATTGATTCTAAAACAGGCAAGGTTTTACCAAAAAATTATGTTATTTCCGTGGATATGGCTAAGGAGCTGGCGATGGTTGAGAATACGGATATTGGCAAAAAGGTTAGAAAATATTTTATCAGAGTTGAAGGCGATTTTAAAAAGGTAATGCGCGTTGCCACTTTAGATCCTAAGGTTATTAATCAATTAACAAGCCAATTTTTAGAGACCAGAGAAGAAACTAAGGATTACAGAAAAGATTTTACTGATTGCGTTAAAAATTTTGTGGCAGTAAAAAATTACGGAACATATACTGATATGCTGTATAATTTTTTATTTTTGGAAAAAGCCAAAGAATACAGAAAACTTTTAGCTTTAGCGAAAAAAGATTTTACCAGGAATTATATGTATGAAGAGATTTTATTAATCATCGGAGCTTTTGAAGTTGGGTTGGCGGGAGAGGTTGAAAAAGAATTTAAAAAATTAAGGAGAATGTTGAATAAGAGCGAGTTTGTAAGTAGGTTTAATGAATTTGCATCGCAAAAAAATTGGCTAGTGTATCAAAAAAGAGCAAGAAGCATGATGGCGACCTATGATGAAGAACTGCGAAATATAAAGCATCCGAAGCTGATTGATTATAAAAAAGAATTCAGCCAAGAGGATATTCAGAAACTTATTGGGTAATAAAGATTTTGTAAATATTCTTATAGAAAAAGGGAGTAGTGTGTTTTGGGATTTGAAAGAGATTGTTTCGCTGCTGCAGAATCTCCTGTTAAGGGATTCTGCCGGTTGGCGCGCTTAATATGGTTTATCGGATAAGCTGTGTTGTCGGATGAAACCGGCAGAATCCTCGCGGAGAGATTCTGCCGTGGCGAAAGTTTAATAAATTTAGGAGTTTTTTTGCGCAAAATTCTATTTGTCAAGGACTTGACAGTAATTTGACAAATTGCTATTTTTTGGTATAATGTGGATAAGTGGAGTTTTAAAAATTTAGTTAATTTTATGCATACAATTCAAGAAAAATTATTAAAAATTATCAATGATGTAAACCTTAACAAGATGAGTTTGCGCCAGATTGCGCGTTTAATAGGCGAAGAGCATCCGCAGAAAATAACCCACCATTTGTCTCAATTAGAAAAAAAGAAATTAATTAAAATTGACAAGAATTCGGGCAATATAAAAAAAGTTGTCGGCGGTTTTGACAATGCGTTTGTTAATATTCCAATTTTCGGCTGCGCCGATTGCGGTATTGCCAATATGTTCGCCGATGAAAATATGGAAGGATTTTTAAAGATTTCAAAAAAGATTATAAATAAAGCGGAAGGATTATTTGCCGTTATGGCTAAGGGTTCGTCTATGAATAAGGCAAAGGTGAACGGAAAGTTTAATATTGAAAACGGAGATTATGTTATAGTGGACAAGGAGGTAAAGAATCCAGCCAATGGGGAATATGTGCTTTCTATTATTGATGAAGCGGCGAATATAAAAAGATATTTTTTTGACAAAGAAAATAATCAGATAGCTTTAATATCGGAATCAACTGAAAAATTTCCCCCCATCTATATTCATCCCGAGGACAAGTTTGCGGTCAGCGGCGTAGTGCGGAGCGTAATTAAAGCCCCGAGGGAAGAAGAGCTTTGGCAGAACGCGTCCGCCCAAGATATTTTAAAAGAATTGGGGCCGATTTCCAAGAAAGAGGTTGAATACTACGAGAATTTATGATGAAAAATAAAAATGAAATTGATCAAGGAGAATTATATTTAGTAAACCCCGTTAAATATGTGTCGCTTGTCGGTGGCATTAAATCACCGACTGCGACTAATTTATTACCGCCGATTTCATCAACGGCTTTATTTAACTGGGGTAAATTTTAATCCAAGCGTCGGCCATGAATATCAGGGAAAGAGGCCGGCTCTTGTTATTGAGTCAAGTAGGCAAATTAAAAAATCAAATTTGATCACGGTCGCGCCACTGACATCCAATTTAAATAATAAAACTTTTGATGATATTATAATTAAAAAAGACAGCCGGAATAAGCTAATAAAAGATTCCGTTATCAAAGTGTATGAAATTTCTTCTTTTGATTATTCAAGGTTGATAAACAGGATAGGGGCGGTAAATCAGGAAGTGATGGAACAAATTAAAAATTATCTAAAAAAGCATTTTGATATTTAGTTTAACCGTATTTTTATGCAAACCATAACAAGAAAATCCCTATTATACAAAAGCGGCGTTGAATACGCTGATTATTGCATTAATCACGCGGAAGGTTGTTCTCATGGTTGCCGGTTTTCTTGTACTTTAAATTTATAAAAACAAAAACGACGAATTAAAGCAAAAGGTAGAAAAATTTAATAAATATTCTTATAGAAAAAGGGAGTAGTGTGTTTTGGGATTTGAAGGTAGTAATTGATAAAAGTAAAAAAATATTTCCGATGGTCATTTGCAAAACATGGAGTTAATGGATGCCGGAAAAATGACGCAAGGATGATTGGTAAAACCGTGAAAAAGTATTAAAAAAGATGTAGTTTTCACGGTTTTGGTTGACAAAAGCGTTAAAATAGTATAGAATGGTAATATATGGCAAAAACACTTAATGTTTTTAAGAAAATAAATTTTCTTAGAGAAAGATATTACAAAGCGTCTATCGGTAAAGAGTCGCTTATTAAACTTGTTTCTGAAGCGGAAGTTGCTGAGCAAGTATATAATTCAAACGCGATAGAAAACAGCACTCTTACCCTTGAAGAAACAGAAAAAATATTATTGCAAATAGATCTTGATAGATATATAACTGAGAGAGAATTATTTGAAGCAAAAAATCTTGCGCGCGTGGTGGAATATACGGACAAGCGAGCCAAAGAACTGGAGCTTACTTTGGATGTAATGCTAACCACGCACAAGATGCTTATTTCAAATATTCGTGATGATATTGCCGGAAGATTTCGCAAAACGGGTGAATATGTGCGAGTAGGAAGCCACATTGCTCCCAAGCCGGAAGAAATTACAAATCGCCTTGAAGAAATGCTTGTTAATTATAACGCTTCCAGTCATGAAAATGTCATTAAACGAATTGCTAAATTACACCTTGTTTTTGAATATACCCATCCATTTGTTGACGGTAATGGAAGGATAGGAAGAGTGCTTAATAACTTTCTTTTTATACGAGAAGGGTTTGTGCCGATAAATATTAAATTTATTGATAGAGAAAAATATTATGACGCTTTTAAAGAATTTGATGAAAAGAATAAAACAGAAATAATGGAAGATATTGTAGCGAGAGCGTTGGCCAATAGTTACCATAAACGATTGGCATATTTGGAAGGTAAAAAAATAATAAGCCTTGTTGATTATGCTAAAAAAAATAAACTTTCCCATTCAAATCTTATCAATAAAGCAAAGCGTCAAACTATTGAAGCATTTATTGAAAAAGGTATTTGGAAAATTGGAACATAAACTCACGTAATTACTGTCGTAATTACGAATATAAAATATGGCAAAAGAATATATATGAATCACAAAAATCATAATCAACACAATCATTCTTCAGAAGAAGGCGCGGGGAAAATGGATCACAAAAATCATTCCTCTGGCGCGGCAGGCAATCATCAAGACCATCACCAACGCATGGTGGCGGAGTACAAAAAAAGGTTTTGGATAAGCTTAGCGCTTACTGCGCCAATTCTTATTCTCTCGCCGATGATCCAGAAATTTCTAGGACTTGCTGAAGTAATATCGTTTACCGGCGATATCTATGTTTTATTTATCTTAGCTACATTTATTTTCTTTTATGGCGGCTGGCCTTTTCTTAAAGGATTTATAAACGAAGTAAAAACTAAAAGTCCCGGCATGATGACGCTTATCTCGGTAGCTATTTCCACGGCGTATATATATAGCAGCGCCGTAGTGTTTGGTCTTGAGGGGAAGTTGTTTTTTTGGGAGCTGGTGACATTAATTGACGTTATGCTTCTTGGGCATTGGATTGAAATGAAATCAATCATGGGAGCAAGCAAGGCGTTAGAAGCGCTTGCCAAATTAGTGCCTGGCGAAGCGCATATGATAATGTCTGGAGGCATGGTACATGAAATCCCAACCGAGAAATTAAAGCCAGGCGATAAAGTGCTCGTAAAACCTGGTGAGAAAGTGCCGGTTGACGGAGAGATATACGAGGGGCAAACCAGCGTAAATGAATCAATGCTTACTGGAGAATCAAAGCCGGTAAACAAAAAAGCAAAAGATATTGTTATTGGCGGTTCAATAAACGGGGAGGGCTCAATTAAGGTGATAGTTCAAAAAACAGGCGATGATTCATTTTTATCTCAAGTAATAAAATTAGTAAAAGAAGCGCAAGAAAGCAAATCTAAAACACAGGACTTAGCAAACAGGGCCGCTCTTTGGTTAACCATACTGGGTTTATCCGCTGGCGCCATCACGCTTTTTATCTGGCTGTTTTTTACGGAAAAAGATTTTGTTTTTGCGATAGAAAGAATGGTTACGGTGATGGTAATCACTTGCCCGCACGCTTTAGGGCTGGCCGTTCCTTTGGTTGTCGCTGTTTCAACATCGCTAGCGGCGAGAAACGGATTTTTAATTAGAAACAGAACAGCGTTTGAAAAAGCAAGAAAAATACAGGCGATTATTTTTGATAAAACAGGAACTTTAACCAAAGGCGAATTCGGCGTAACTGAAACAATAGAATTGGACGGTAAAACAGAAAGGGAAGAGCTTCTTAAATTAGCCGCTTCAGTTGAAGCCCATTCCGAACATCCGATTGCTCAGGGAATCGTAAAATCATCAAAAGAAAAAGACGAGGTAAGCGATTTTAAAGCCATACCCGGCAAGGGAGCGCGGGGCATAGTAAATAATAGAGAAATAAAAGTAGTAAGCCCTGGATTTCTAAAAGAAAATAATATAGATTTAAAAAATGATGAAATTACAAAATTACATAATCAAGGAAAAACAGTTGTGTTTGTTTTAAGCGAGAATAAATTGCTCGGTGCCATAGCTTTGGCTGACATTGTTCGGCCGGAATCTATTAAAGCGATAGAAGCGTTAAAAAAAATGAACATAAAAAGCATTATGCTTACGGGTGACAACAAGCAGGTGGCTAAGTGGGTATCTGAAGAATTAAAAATTGACGAATATTTTGCTGAAGTTTTGCCTGGCGGGAAATCACAAAAAATAAAAGAAATACAAGCGAGGGGACTGACTGTCGCCATGACTGGCGACGGCGTGAATGACGCTCCGGCTCTGGCGCAGGCTGACATTGGGATAGCCATAGGAGCGGGAACGGACGTGGCCATTGAAACAGCCGATATAATACTTGTTAAAAGTAATCCGCAGGATGTTGTAGCTCTAATAAAGCTAGCGCAAGCAACGTACAACAAAATGATTCAAAATCTTGTTTGGGCAACAGGCTATAACGCTTTCGCAATTCCGATTGCGGCAGGCGTATTGTTTAAATGGGGAATACTTTTAAATCCCGCGTTAGGCGCTTTATTTATGTCTCTTTCTACGGTTATTGTCGCCATTAACGCCAGATTTTTAAAGATTGAAAAATCAAAAGCCAACCCAAGAACAAAAAAATTATAAAGCTTATTTTCCTTTCTTATCCGCCAAAACTTCAGTGTAGGAGAAACAAAAAGTTTGCATTTCTTTATATAGACCGAGCAAAAAGAACAGGCATTTTGTCTGTTCTTTATTTAAAAAAGAATTATGGTAAAATATTAATATATGGATATAACGCTTTTAAGCATTCTAATTTTTTTAGCTGTTGTTAACACAGCTTCTTTTTTTGTAATGGTAATAGATAAAAATCGGTCTAGGCGCGGCAAGGACAGGATAAGCGAGGGCGCTCTGTTCTTCTGGGCGGTATTTTTTGGTGGAATCGGCATATACTTTGGCATGTTCGCTTTTCGGCATAAAACAAAAAAATGGTATTTTTATATTGGAATTCCCTTAATAATTATTCAAAACCTTTGCTTTTTATTTTTATTATATAAATTTATAGATGGAATTGGCTTTAGCATTTAAATAAGAGGTATTTATAAGAGAGTATTCTTTTACGGGGTTGATAGAAGTGTAGCGTTAAGCTATACTTTTTTATTAGTATATAAGTTTTTTATATTACAAAACATAGATAATTTAATATTTTAGAAATCCCCCTACGAAGTAGGGCGTCCACGGTTTCCACTTGCGGACGAAGTCCGTTTTTTCTTTTTATTATTCCTCTCCCCTTGTCATTCCTGAAAGTGAAGCTTATCAGGAATCCATGGGATAACCGCGGGAACGCTGATATTTCACAGCCGCGGTATAAAGAGATTATACCGTTAAACCATAGATTCCGTGTATCCGCTTCGCTCCGCACGGAATGACAAAAATTAGCAGGACGAAGTCCGTTTACCAATTCTACCGGTGAAACCGGTAGTAATTTAATAGACTTGTTTTTTTTACACTTTTTTGTTATAATCAAATTTGGCATTCTATGACAATTTTTAAAAAATATTAATTATAAAAAAATGGCAGAAGAAGTAATTTTAAGATTTGACGAGGTGTCCTTTGAGTACCTCCATAAAAAACCCATTCTAGATGAGGCCAGTTTTAGTATGCGTAAAGGCGCTAAAATTACTTTAATGGGACAAAACGGGGCAGGCAAAAGCACTATTTTTAATTTAATTAAAGGGGATATAAAGCCGAAAGATGGTAAAATTTCAATTAATAAAGACGCGACTATCGGTACGGCGCAGCAGGTTATTGATCGCGCGGATTTTACTTTAACGATAGAAGAATATTTTTCTAAGGCCTTTGAAATAGTTCCGGCTAACATTAAAAGTAAAATAAGTAAGTCGATGGAAGCGGTTAATTTTAATATTCCTACGGATAGAAAAGTAGGCGATCTTTCAGGGGGACAGCAGGCTAGACTGCTTCTTTCTTTCGCGTTAATTCAGGGTCCGGATATTTTGCTTTTAGACGAGCCGACTAATAATCTTGATAAGGCGGGGATTGATCATCTAATTGAATTTTTAATAATGTATGACAAAACCGTTATAGTTATTTCTCATGACGCTGATTTTTTAAATTGCTTTACGGAAGGAGTTATTTACTTAGACGTATTTACCCATAAAGTTGAAACGTACGTTGGAGATTATTATTCGGTAGTAGAAGAAATAAATAATCGAGTAGAAAGGGAAAAAATGAAAAACGCTAGGCTGGAAAAAATAATAAAAGACCGCAAAGAAAAAGTTAATTTTTTCGCGCAGAAGGGCGGAAAAATGCGTAAGCTGGCAAAAAAGATGAAAGACGAAACAGAAGAGATGGAAGATAATAAAGTTGACGTTAGAAGAGAGGATAGGACTATAAGAAATTTTTCAATTCCGGCGCAGGATATAACCGGCGAAATAGTAAAAATTAAATCAATAAAAATTATTCATAATCATGAGCCTGTTATTAAAGAAGTTGACAAAGTTTTAAGAAAGAGAAGTCGTATGCTTATTGAAGGACCGAACGGAATCGGCAAGAGTACTCTTTTGCGCTCTTTGGTGTCTAAAAAAAATGAAGGAGCGGAAATCCTAGACGGAGTTCGCGTAGGATATTATAGTCAGGATTTTTCAACTCTTAATTTTGATGATAATGTTTTTGATTCTTTACGGGAGGTGGCGGACGGAATAGACGATCCGGAAATACGAAGCATCGCCGCCGGTTTTTTAATTACCGGAGATTTATTGGGTCATAGAGTTTCCGATTTATCCGAGGGGCAAAAGGGCCTCTTGTCTTTCGCGCGGTTAGTTCTTATGCGTCCGGGGCTATTAATTCTTGATGAACCTACTAATCATATTAATTTTAGGCATATCCCCGTAATCGCCGAGGCGGTTAATAATTATGAAGGCGCTATGATTTTAGTTAGCCATATGCCCGAGTTCGTTAGCGAAATAAAGGTAGACGAATATATTGATTTAGGAAAAGTATAATAAGGGATTGTCGCCAAACACCAATTTGTCCTAAATCTCTAAATTTTGGTAAATTTAGAAATTTATGCCCAAACTGGCATTTGGCGACAGTCCCAATAAATATTATGGATATTAAATTATTAAAAACTACATTAAAAAACGAGCCTAATTTTCGCTTTAAGCAGACGCAAAAAGCGGTTTTTACGGATTTAATTGATGATTGGTCAAAGGTAACGAGTTTGCCGATTAATTTAAGAGAGAAATTAAATAAAGAAGTCCCGCTTTTTATTAATGGAGAAATTTATAAATCAAAAGACGAAAAAACAATAAAGGCTTTAATAGAATTAAAAGACGGGTTAAAAATAGAAGCGGTTTTAATGCGCCATAAAAATGGAAGAAATACCGCCTGTCTTTCTTCGCAAGTCGGCTGCCCTTTGGGGTGCGGTTTTTGCGCTACCGGCATGGCGGGTTTTAAAAGAAATTTAACTGCGGCTGAAATTGTAAATCAATATTTATTTCTAGCAAGATTTTTAAAAAACAGCTTTAAAGAAAAAAATAAAATTACTAATGTCGTTTACATGGGCATGGGCGAGCCGTTTTTAAATTATGAAAACGTTATGAGTTCCGTAAAAATTTTAAACGACAAGGAATTAATCGGCTTAGGCGCAAGACATATTTCAATTTCAACAGCAGGCATAACCGAAGGAATAAAAAAATTAGCCAATGAAAATATGCAGATTAATTTAGCCGTATCTTTGCACGCTCCTACTGATAAGTTAAGGTCAGTCCTTATGCCGATTAATAAAAGATATTCAATTGAAAAAGTTTTGGACGCGGTTGAGCGTTATATAGAAAAAACAGGCAGGCGGGTTATGTTTGAGTATTTAATGATTAAGGACGTAAATGACTCCCCAAAGGATGCTAAAAAATTAGCTACTCTAATGAAGAGACCTCTTTTCCTTGTTAATTTAATTTCGTATAACCCGACTAATAAATTCGAACCCTCTTTGTCGCCAAGCGTTAAAAGATTTAAAGATATTTTAGAAAAAGAAGGAGTAGCGGTTACACAGCGTCATAGTTTCGGAAGAGATATTAAGGCGGCTTGCGGGCAATTAGCTGGAAAAAAGAATAAGTAAAAAAGCTTGAGGAAGAAAAGAATTTGTGCTATATTTTAAGTATTAGCGAAGAAATTTTGTATTTAAATGCCCGCGGGGGTGTTTTTATTTTTTTGTTGATATTTTTGGGGATTTATCATATAATTAAAATTAATCCGCCAGCTGGCGGAAAAAAATAAACTATGGCGAACATACAAGAAATTTTTAATCGAATTCAAGAAACAAAAAATAAACAAAAAGAAATTAAAGCGATGTATCGGGACGCTTTAGCAAATTCGTTTGAGTATAATGAAGTAACGGACAAATTAAAAAAATTAAAAGAAAAGAAAAAAGAAATTGAAAATGGTATTAAAGCGGATTTTACGAGCGAGCTTGATAAGCTTAATAGAATAAAAGTTGATTTAGAGTCTGATAATGTTATGTTGAGCGATATCGCGCTTAATAAAATTATGAAAGAAGAGACCATAGAAATTACAGACGAATACGATAATAAATATGAACCATTGTTTAGCGTTAAATTTAGAAAAATATAATTTTTAAAAAGGGCCGTGCGTCTGGCAGGCGGGTTGCGTGGCCTCTTTTTTAGTTGCTTTTTTATAAAATAATTAATAATAAATTTATGGCACAAAATATTTTTGAATCAATAAAGCATATAAATGAATATGGGGCTGAATATTGGTCTGCTCGTGAGCTTTATAAGATATTGGAATATTCTGAATATAGACATTTTTTACCAGTAATAATAAAGGCAAAAGAGGCTTGCCGAAACAGTGATCAAGATATCCACAACCATTTCGAGGATGTGCTCGATATGGTCAGGGTGGGCTCTGGAGGCAAAAGAAAGATTGAAAATATTAATCTTTCTCGCTATGCCTGTTATCTTATTATCCAAAATTCAGATCCAAGTAAAGAAATTGTCGCGCTTGGTCAAACTTATTTTGCCATTCAAACGAGAAGACAGGAAAATGCTGATCAATTAGTTGAGGACCAGAAAAGAGTACATTTAAGAGATGAAATTAAAAAACATAACACATCATTAGCTGAAGCGGCAGAAAATGCCGGAGTTAAAAAATTCGGAACATTTCAAAATTATGGCTATAAGGGTCTTTATGGCGGACTTGGCGCCCAAGAAATTCATAAAATAAAAAAATTAAAAAAATCGCAGAAAATTCTTGATCATATGGGCAGTGAAGAACTGGCGGCTAATTTATTTCGTGCGACACAGGCGGATGCTAAGCTTAGACGTGAAAATATTCAAGGAGAAATGAGGGCTAATTTAACCCATTATGCGGTTGGACAAAAAGTTAGAAAGACTATCGATGAACTTGGCGGCACTATGCCCGAAGAACTTCCACCCGCTGATGGAATTACAAAAGCTGGGAAAAGAATTGGAAAAATTAAAAAAAAGAAAAAAATAATTAATAATTAAAATAAAGTTATGAGGTATATTGTAAATAGAAATGCACAATACAATGGGGATCATGAGGTACACAAAGAGGCTACTTGCAATCATTTACCTGACCCAGAAAACAGAAAGTATCTTGGTGATTTTTCAAATTGCCATGACGCTGTTAAAAAAGCCAAGGAATATGATTCTGAGGCAGATGGATGTTATTATTGTTCAAATGAATGCCACACAAGTTAAGGCAATAAAATTTTTCCTCAACCAAAAACCCACCTCTCTTGAGATGGGTTTTTATATTTGAGAAAATTATTATTTATT
>CAJVWV010000025.1 GCA_913009695.1 uncultured bacterium | reverse complement strand
ATGTATATAATCATATTTCTGGAAAAATAAATGGATTAAATATGCCAGCGCCGGAAGAATATTGGATAACCGAAGATGGAACATATAGCGGAGATCCAAAATTAAAAGCAGGAGCCGGCAAAGAGCGTAAAGACCCGCCATATCAATCAGAGGAAGAACAGGCAATTTCATTAATAAAAAGATTTATTTATCCTACCACATTTGGGATTAAAAAAGTTTTCTGGGCATGGGGCATCAAGGAAGGATTTCACCATGATGATAGTTATTTTGATTTTACGGGATTGGTTTATGATGGGGAGTATGATTATGATTTAGGAAATGGCGTAAAGAAACTTTCTTATTATTCTTATAAAAAAATGGTTGAGGTTCTTGATGGCGTTGATTGGAATAACATTGAAGTCGTTCGTGAATCTAACGGAATTTACGTGTATAAATTTACTAACAATGGAAAATCAATCTGGGTAGCATGGAATGATAATGCGGACGAAAGAAAAGTAACCATAACATTAGATAAAGACACAAAAGATGCTATAATAATAGAAGCTGTTCCTAAATATAATACAGGGAAAGAAGTGGCTGATTATAATAACGCATTTAATGAAATTCAGGGCGATATAATGGAAAGTTATCCTGTGCAGTTGTCATTTAATTTAGGGGATGTTCCTGTTTTTATTGAATAAAAACAGATAAATTATTATTAATTTTAAATATGGACTATGTTAGAAAGAATTTTAAGTAACAAAGTGTTTTTTATTTATTTATTGGGATTTTCTTTGTTGGCCGTTTTTTTAACGGTTGGCTATGTTTACGCGCAGAACAGTTTAAACGATAGGCTAAAGGGGCGCGTATTACTTCAAGTTGAGCAAAAAGGAGAAGCTTGGTATGTTGATCCGGAGAATGGAGAAAGGCGTTTTTTAGGTCGTCCTAATGACGCGTTTAATTTAATGCGCGATATCGGCGTTGGTATAATCAATAAAGATTTGGAGAAGATTCCGGTTGCTGATGCTAATATGGAAGGACCTGACACTGACGGAGACGGTCTTTCAGACGCTTTTGAAGACGCAATTGGAACCGACAAAAATAATACTGATACAGACGGAGATGGATATAATGATAAGGAAGAAATAATAGGCGGATATAATCCAAAAGGAAAAGGAAAAATAAATATAGATAATAATTTTGCTAAAATTCATAATGGAAAAGTATTTATTCAGGTTGAGGGGCACGGTGAGGCATGGTATATAAATCCGGTTGACGGGAAAAGATATTTTTTATTTAGACCTAAGGACGCGTTCAATGTAATGCGTAAACTTGGACTTGGTATAACTGATAATGATTTAGATAAAATTGCAAAACGAAAAGAAGTTACTTATGTTGCTATGGGAGCAAGCGTAACTGTTGGCGCCTCCGCCGACCCAAGAGAAGTAAATGGTTATGCTTATTTAGTTAGAAATGCGTTAAAAAGAGTGCGAAAAGTTAAATTCAACAACATGGCTATTGGTGGAACAAAAATAGAATTTTTCTTAAATAACGAATTTCCAGAAGCATTAAAATTGAATCCCGATGTTGTTACTGTTTTGGTTGGCGGAAATGATATAATTACAGGAACAAGTATAAATGATTTTGCAGATGATTTAGACATGCTTTTAAAGAGGCTAAAGGAGAATAGTATAAAGGTTGCTGTTATAAATAGTCCTAATATAGCTAATTATCCGAAGTTTATCGATGGTTCAAATGAATTTGTAACTATTGAGAAAATTAATGAATTCAATCACATTTCAAAAGAGAAAGCAGACAAATATGGTTTTGTTTATGTGGATATATTTAACTCAAAATTATCCACAGACATGTCTTTGATATCAGATGATGGAATTCATCCAAATAAAGAAGGACATAAATTTCTCGCGGGTATAGTTATTAGAAAAATAAAAGAAATTATACTTAATCAAGGAATTCATGAGGAATGTCCGCAATATAGTTCACCTGCTCTTGATTGGTGTGCGAATGGAACTATAATTTCAGGAGGCGTTGATGAAAATGGATGTCAATCTCCACCTACTTGTGAAGAAAAAACTTAGCATAGAATAAGTCAGTATAATATGTGATTATGAAAATATTAGGATGGTTCCAATAGTTTTGTTTTTTCTGGAAAACAAGAGGCAAAAGATGCTGGGAGAATGACAATAGATTTTTTTGATAAATATTTGAAATAATTAGCTCATGATTAAGCAAATAAAAATTTTATTAGTATTGTTTGTTATTGCCATTGCGGCAATTTTGTATTTAATAATAGCGTCGAAGCCGGTTAATAATTTAAACGGGAAAGACGATAAAATACAACAAGCAAAAACACAACAAGCGCGCCAAGAAGTTGATTTAGATCAATTGAAGAACGATTATAAACAGAAATTTAAAGAAGTTTTTGACAGCTATTTATCGATTACTCAAAGTACGCCATTTAGTATTGAAGAAATATATCAGATTAAAAATCAATTGCTGGATTTAAAAGTTCCGACAGAATTTAAGGATTTGCATATTGATTTTTTATTTGTTATTACTAAAATGGAGAATTTTTTAGAAACGAATAATATAGTAGAAAAAGAGAATAGCCAAGAGCTAATTAATAAAATTAAAGATAATTATAATTGGCTTAATTAGTTTTTATGCGATATAATCGTTTATTACCCATATTAATACCGTTTGTTGTACTTATATTTTTTGAGGTATTTTTCTTTAATTCTAAATTTATTTATGTATCCTTGGTATTGTCAAATTTGTTGATTTTTTTTACGGTTAATCAGTTTACAAAAGCCAGTACTGTTTCAAAAAGTTGGCAAAAGTTTTTAATTTTGCCCGCGCTGTTTTTAACCAGTCTTGGCATTTATTCAATTTTGTTCGCCAGTAAATTTTTTGTTCAATTTTTATTTATTTTAAACGCGGTTTATTTATATTTTTATTTTCGTACCATTTATTATTATTTAATCCAGCCGACACTGTATAAAGATTTAAGTTTTGAAAATGTGTCTTCATATGGAAATTTTTTAACTTTCTTTTTTGTTTCTTCAGTAATTTATGGACTGCAATCTTTTTTAAATATTACTGTTTGGCCATTAATGATTGCTTTAACTATAATTGCCATACTGATTGTTTATCAGGTAATATGGGCTAATAAAATTAAATCTAAATTTTCAATAATTTATATTTTAATAAGCAGCCTGGTTTTAGTTGAATTAGGCTGGTCAATTTCTTTTTTGCCGTTGAATTTTAATGTTGCCGGGTTGTTGTTGGCTATTAGTTATTACATGCTAATTGGGCTGGTCAGACACCACCTGCTTGAAAAATTAGATAAAAAAATTGTAAAATTATATTTAATGTTTGGCTTTGGGAGTATTTTTATAGTTTTGTTAACGGCTAGGTGGATGTAATGAAAATATAAAAAATAAAATATAAAATATTAAATTGCATTAAATTCCAGCGAGGTCAAGAAGAATAAAAATCTAATTAGCTAAGTTCTAGGCAACTAATTACTTACGTTTATATATTATGAAACAAGAATTTAAAAAAAATAGTTTAATTATGGTAATAATTTTATCTGTAATTTTTGGCATGTCTGCCGGAATTGTTGGAGGCTTAATAGCAAAGGTTTATATATTGGAAGGTAAATATAATTTGCCTTTTTTTGGGGAGATTGACCTTTCTAACGGTTATTATCGCGGATCTAATATAATTATTAGAGACGCTAAAAAAGTTGTGGTTGAGCAGAACGATAAAGTAGTTGAAACTATAAATTCGGTTAGAGGAAGTTTAGTTGGAATTTATAGAGAAAATCCTGCGGCAGAGCCTGGCCTAAAAGCAAAAGATCAATCTGATAAATTTATTTTAAAAAATTATTATAAGATTGGGCAAGAAGCCGCCCAGGGGTTAATTATCACTAGTGATGGGTGGGTAATTACGAATTTTTTACCTGATAGTATGGATTACGTAATAATTACACAAGACAAGAAAGTGTATTCTATTGATAAAATTATGAGCGACACCCTAACATCCTTTAATTTTTTACATGTAGTCGCGAAAGATTTGCCGGTTAGAAAATTTGCCGAAGAAAACGAAATCAACAATGGTCAAATAGTATTAGCGGTTAATTGGAGCGGGGAGTCGTTAATAGATTCAATCGTTAATACTGAAGAAAATTTAGACAGCTTTCTTTTCTTTAGCGATTTATTTTCAGACAAAGTTAAATTGGCCAACGATTTAAGCGAAAAATTTAGTGATTCCTTTTTATTTAATTTGTCCGGAGATATTGTCGGTCTTTCTGACAATAGGGGCGAAGTAGAAGTAATTACTCATTTTTCCGGAGCTATAAATAGTTTATTAAAAAATAAAACCATAATGCGTCCAAGTTTGGGCGTTAATTATATTGATTTATCTAAGCTGGTTAACGCGATGCCGAATACCGTTGACCAAGATAAATTTGAACAGGGAGCATTAATATATAAAAATACGAATGGCATATCCGTAGTAAAATATAGTTCTGCCGAAAAAGCCGGCCTTAAAGATGGAGATATTATAATTAGTATTGACGGAATTGAAATAAATAAAAACAATAATTTAACTAACATTGTTCAACGCTATATAGCTGGTGAAAATATTAATATTGTGTATTTGCGCGATGGAGAAGAAAAGGATGTTGATATTAAGCTTGGAGAAGTAGAATAGATAGATAAAAAAAATATTTATTTTTAAATCCATAATTGTTTTGTGGGTTTTTATTTTATTTAAAATAATGTTATAATATACACAGTTTGTTAGTGGTTATTTTATAGCCATCTATCTTTTATTATGATAATAAAATCCATCAGACAATTAAAAAAAATAACCGGCAAAAAGGTATTTTTACGGGCTGATTTTAATGTGCCGCTTAAAGACGGAAAGATAAAAGATGATTATAAAATAGTTGCCAGTCTGCCTACTATTCGTTATTTATTGAGATATAAATGTAAAATAATTATCGCAACGCATCTTGGACGCCCATTTCAAGATAAAAAATTTCCCCCTAAGGCGGATCAGCCCAGGGCTGAAAATATAAAAAATAAAAAATATTATTCTACTAAACCGATTGCATTGAGATTAAGTCAATTATTAGATAAAAAAGTACGATTTGTTGAAGATTGCGTTGGATTAAAAGTTGGAACGGAGATTGGAGAAATGGAAAGAGGCGATATTTTGTTACTAGAAAATTTACGATTTCATAAAGAGGAATTAAAAAATAATAAAAAATTTGCTAGAGAATTGGTGTATTCGGCTGATATATATATTAATGATGCTTTCGGGGTTAGCCATCGTAAACAAGCCTCTGTATGCGCTGTTAAAAAATTTAAACCGTCTTTTGCCGGATTGCTCTTAGAAAAAGAAATTTTAAATTTAAATAAGATAGTAAGACCAAAAAAGCCACTAACGGTTATTATGGGTGGCGTAAAAATAGAAACGAAATTGCCGTTATTGAAAAAATTTAGAGGCAAGGCAAATAAAATTTTAGTTGGGGGAGCGCTAGCTAATAATTTTTTATCAGCTTTAAAATATGAGATTGGTAAATCATTAGCAGATAAAAAAAGTATTAAGTTGGCTAAAAAAATTTATTCAGAGTACGGAATTATAGGGAAAAGAAAATTTGTTCTGCCGATTGATGTGGTGGTTAATAGTAAGAAAAACGGCTTAGGCGACCCAAAGGTTAAAGATATAAGTCAAGTAAATAAAAACGATATTATTTTAGATATTGGTCCGCGAACCATAAGGCTTTTTTCAAAATACATAAAAGAGGCAAAAACAATAGTCTGGAACGGACCAATGGGTAAATTTGAATCCGAAAATTTTCGCTACGGCACCCTATCTGTCGCCCGCGTAGTCGCTTCTCGTTCAACCGGAATAGCTTTCGGCGTGGTTGGAGGAGGAGAAACAATAGAGGCTTTAAAAAAAACTAAGATGCTGGATTACGTTGATTGGATATCAACCGGCGGAGGAGCTATGCTTACTTATTTGGGAGGGGGAAATATGCCTGGATTGAAGGGGATAATTAAGTAAAAATAAAAAATAAAAAATTTAATCTTTTTTAAATATTTTATTTTTTATTTTATAATATTTATGTTTAAATTTAAAAAGATTTTAGGGGACAACAAATGTCAAAATGGCGCAGGGTACACTCTAATAGAAATTATTGTAGTAATTGCTATTATTGGTTTTATTGTTGCTACTGCAATGTATGCCTTTAACTATTCAAGGGCGAGAGCAAGAGACGCTAAAAGAATGGCTGATATACAAACAATTAAAAAAGCTATTGAGTTATTTTACGATGAGAATGATCGTTTCCCTGACAATGCCAATGACGGCATTAGTGATTCAGGAGAATTTTTTGGCGTGGGTAATGGTATTGATATTAAGTTAGGCCCATTTTTACAAAACGTACCGCAAGATCCAAGACATGATGGGAATATTTATTTTTATGCTTATGACCCATCGCATTTGGGTTGTGAGCCCGTTCTTTCAATTAATAATTTTGAAACCACGGCAGCGGAAAATGAATTTAGTCACCAAGACACTACTCAGGGTGGTCAAATGAATATTAATAGTGCGGACTACAATTCATGTTTTTATGAATAAATAAAAATTTAAAATAAAGTTATGCCAAAAATTAAACAAATTATTGCCCGTGAAATATTAGATTCACGCGGTAATCCAACAATTGAAACAAAAGTAATTTTAGATAATGAAATTACAGCTAAAGCTAGCGTACCTTCAGGCGCTTCTACAGGTATTCATGAGGCTTGGGAGCTTAGGGACAATGACAGAAAACGTTATGGCGGCAAGGGCGTATTAAAAGCCGTGGATAACGTTAATAATCAAATCGCAAAAAAGTTAAAAGGAATGGACGTTACCGGGCAGGAAGAAATTGATAAAGCAATGATAAAATTAGACGGAACAAAGAATAAAAAGAAACTAGGCGCTAACGCGATACTTTCCGTATCATTAGCTTGCGCGAGAGCGGGAGCATTAGTTAAAGGTATTGAATTGTATGAATATATCGCAAAGAGTTATAAATTTGATGAAAAATATAAAATGCCGACTCCTTCTTTTAATATTTTTAATGGTGGAAAGCATGCGGATACAAATTTAGATTTTCAAGAGTTTATGATAATACCTCACCCCGTCCCTCTCCTTAGTAAGGAGAGGGTGCCGAGCGAAGCGAGGCGGGTGAGGTCTTTTGCGGAGCAAGTAAGGATGGGCGCGGAAATTTTTCATGAGTTGGGAAATGTTTTAAAAAAGGCCGGGTTTGATACTGATGTTGGAAATGAAGGCGGATACGCTCCTGATATAATTTCCAGTATTCAAGCAATTGAATTAATTATGGCCGCTGTAATTCAGGCCGGATATAAACCAGGGAAAGACATTGGTCTGGGCACTGACGTTGGGTCGTCTGAATTATATAATGAAAAAACAAAAAAATATATTTTTAGATTAGACCAGTCAAATTTTACTTCAAATACATTAATTGGCCTGTACTATGAATGGTTTAGAAAATATCCAATTATTTTGATTGAAGACGGTTTGGCTGAGGATGACTGGGAAGGGTGGCGTGAATTAAATAAAGAGCTTGGTAATGAAATACTCTTGATTGGCGATGATTTATTTACGACGAATACGGAAAGATTGCGCAAGGGCTTGAAAGAAAAAGCGGCCAATGCAATTTTAATTAAGTTAAATCAAGTTGGAACGCTAACAGAAACAATAGAGTGCGTTAAATTAGCGCAGAAGCATAATTATAAAATAATGGTGTCGCATAGAAGCGGAGAAACTTGTGATGATTTTATAGCGGATTTGGCGGTAGCAATTGGCGCGGAATATATTAAAGCCGGATCATTGTCGCGAGGAGAAAGATTAGCAAAGTATAATAGGTTAATGGAGATAGAAAATTTAGTTAAATAGTTAATTGGGGATTAGTTAATTAGGTTTTTTATTTCCCTAAGTAACTAAGTAACTAAGCCCTAATTAATTTTTACTTTATGTCAAAAGAGAATAACAAAAACAACAATTTACCAATGATACTTATCATCCTTGATGGCTGGGGTATTTCTGATCCAAACAAGGGCAATGCGATTACTTTATCTAAAACGCCCGTTTATGACAATCTAGTAAAAAAATATCCCTACATGGAGCTTTGCGCTTCCGGTAAATGTGTCGGTCTACCCTCTAAGCAGGTAGGCAATAGCGAGGCCGGACATATGAATATTGGCGCTGGCCGTTTAGTTGAGCAAGACGCTGTTATAATTAGTAGAAGTATTAATGACGGAACTTTTTTTAAAAATGCCGGTTTCCTGGAAGCAATTAGGCATGCCAAAAAAAACAAGAGCAGGCTCCATCTAATGGGCATGATATCAAACGGAATGAGCGCTCATAGCGATCCGAATCATATTTCAGCTTTGTTGGTATTAGCGAGAAAACATGGCATGCGAGACGTTTGCTTGCATTTATTTACTGACGGACGCGATTCACCTAAGTACGCTTGCTTAAAAATCATTGAAGCGCTTGAGCGAGAACTAAAAAATGGAGAGATAATAGCTACAATTATGGGAAGATTTTACGCGATGGATAGGAAAAAAAAATGGGAACGCACTGAAAAAACTTATAATGCTTTAGTGCGGGGGCTTGGAAGAACCGCAAAAAGCCCGCAGGTGGCCATTACGGAAAGTTATAATAGGGGCGAGAGCGATGAGTTTATTGAGCCTTATATAATAACCGTTAATGGAAAGAAGAGTCCGAGAATAAAAGACGGCGATAGTATTATTTTTTTTAATTTAAGGTCTGATAGGGCCAGGCAGCTGGCAAAAGTTTTTGTACAAAAAGATTTTAACAAGATGAATCCGGGATCTTTTAAAAGAAAAAAAATAGTAAAGAATTTGCGTTTTGTGGCTATGACTGATTTTGGTCCGGATTTGGTCGATATGTTGGCCGCTTACCCCAGCGTTGATCTTAAAGAAACCTTGCCTATGCAATTTAATAATTTAAAACAGTTGTATATATCTGAATCTGAAAAATACGCGCATGTAACATACTTTTTTAACGGCGGTTACGCTGATCCGGTAAATAGGGAGGCAAGGGTTGAGTTGCGGTCGCCTGACGTAAGATCTTACGATGAAACTCCCGCTATGAGTTCTAAGAATTTAACGGATTTCATAATAAAAAGTTTAAAGACAAAATGGTATGACTTTACTGTTTTAAATTTCGCGGCTCCTGATATGATTGGGCACACTGGCAACTTAAAGGCTGGCGTTGAATGCTGTGAGGAAATTGATAAATTTATAGATAAAATAGTAAAAGCTTATTTGCGAGTTAATGGAACTGTTATAATTACGGCTGATCATGGAAATGTTGAAAAAATGATAGATTTAAAAACAGATGAGATTGTTACTGAACACACAAGCAACTTAGTGCCTTTTATTTTAATTAATGAAAAATTAAAAAATAAAATCAAATTAAAAGAAAGTGGAATTTTGGGGGACATTGCCCCAACAATTTTAGATTTAATAGGTTTTAAAAAACCAAAAGAGATGACGGGGAAAAACCTTATAAAAAATAAACATATAACATAAAGTAAGAGTTTACTTTTCACTATAATGCAAGAAGATGAAAAACAATTTATCCGTCCTAAACCGGTAGTGCTTATTGTTCTTGATGGCTGGGGAATTACACAGCCTTTTAGCGGAAACGCCATAAGCCAAGCGAACACCCCAACAATAGATCAATTAATAGCCCAATATCCATCTATGACTATAAGCGCATCCGGAGAAGCAGTTGGTTTGCCGTGGGGAGAATCTGGAAATAGCGAGGTAGGGCATTTAAATCTTGGGTTAGGACGAATTATTTATCAAGAACTGCCTTTAATAAATAAATCCATTAGTGATAATAAATTTTATAAAAATAAAGCGTTTCTGGGCGCGATGGAGCATGTTAAAAAAAATAAATCCCAGCTGCATTTGCTGGGATTAGTATCTAACGGATGCGTCCATTCGTCCATTGAACATTTACAGGCACTGTTAGTAATGGCAAAAGAACAAAATATTGAAAAAGTTTATATCCATGCTATTTTAGACGGCCGTGATACCGCTTATAATAGCAGTTATAAATTTATATCTGATATTGAGCGGAGTATGGCTGAATATGGAATAGGGGAGATAGCTACAATTTCAGGGCGTTTTTACGCTATGGATAGAAATAATAATTGGGATAGAACTGAAAAGGCTTATTTGGCAATGACCGAGGGCAGAGGAGAAAAGTCAGAAACAGTTCAAAAAGCCATTGAAGAAAGTTATAATAAGAAAATATATGATGAGGAATTTGCCCCAACGGTTATTAGCAAGGACGGCGGTAATAGAAGTAATGGGTTAATACAGGATAATGACGCTGTTATCTTTTTTAATTATCGTGCCGATAGAGCAAGGCAAATAACAAAGGCTTTTGTTTTGCCGAGTTTTGATAAATTCGCGCGTCCAAAATATTTAAAAAATTTAATGTTTGTTTGTTTTACGGAGTATGAAAAGGATTTACCGATTGAAGTTGCTTTTCCTCCGGAAATAATGAAGAATACTTTAGGGGAAGTTTTGTCGAAGTCAGGAATTAAACAGTTAAGAATCGCCGAAACCGAGAAATACGCTCATGTAACTTATTTTTTTAATGGCGGTAGAGAAAAAAAGTCAGAAGGAGAGGAGCATGTCCTAATTTCTTCGCCTCAGATAACTAGCTATGATTTAAAACCGGAGATGTCGGCGGTTGAGGTAACGGATAAATTAACAAAATCCGTAGAAGATGATAAGTTTGATTTTATTTTAGTAAATTACGCCAATGCTGATATGGTGGGGCATACAGGCAACATTCAGGCCACGGTTAAGGCGATTGAAACCGTTGATAAATGCGTTGGACGCATTATTAAATCTGTCTTAGTTCGTAATGGCTGTGTAATTATAACGGCTGATCATGGGAACGCTGAAATTGAATTTAATATGCAGACCGGAACAATAAATAAAGAGCACTCTTCAAACCCCGTCCCCTTAATTATTGTCGGAAAACAGTTTGAGGGCTTGAGCATCGGCGTTCAGGACGTTATGGGCAGTGATTTAAGCCTAGTAAAGCCGCAGGGCATACTTTCTGACGTGGCGCCAACGATTTTAAAAATTATGAACATAGAAAAACCGTCCGAGATGACAGGACGATCGTTAATATAGTGTATTAAATTTTAACAACTGTGATTTTTTTAGAAGATTAAATAATTTTTACTTAATATTAAAAAACCGATAACACTAATTAAAAATCCTATTATTGATCCGACAAGAACCTGCGCCGGAGTGTGGCCGATTCTTTCAATCAGATGAGGATAATCTTCACTTAGGACATTATCATCCCGTAAATCTTTTACCAAGATATTTAAAATTCTACCATGTTGTCCCAAGTATTGGCGTATGCCCAGAGCGTCTCTAATTACAATAATGGCGAAAATAAAACTTAAAGCGAACAGAGGCGAATATAATCCAAATTTTAAGCCAATTATTGTCGCAAGAGAAGTTACCATCGCGCTATGCCCGGAAGGCATTCCGGCGTATGTTAAAATATTTTTTAAATTAAATTGCTTATTGTTTGACTTAAGAAAAAATTTTATTAACTGCGCGATAAAGCCGGAAAATAACGGCAATAATAGAACTTCATAATTCATAAAATATTATTTAATTTATTTAAACGCAATTATTTTTGGCATCATTCAGGGAATTACGGAATTTTTACCAATTTCCAGTTCCGGACATTTAGTTATTTTGCATCAATTTATTAATATACCAATAAAAGATGAATTGGCTTTTGATGTTGTCTTGCACTTGGCTACTCTTTTGGCCGTTATTTGGTTTTTTTGTAAAGATATTTGGAAAATAATGATATCATGGGCAATGAGCTTTAAGGGAGATTCGGACAATATGGAAAAATTGGGCTGGTATATAATACTCGCTACCATTCCGGCCGTCCTAACGGGATATTTTTTAGAAGATTTAATTGAGTCCACCCTTCGTTCTCCAATAGTTGTAGCTGTTATGTTAATCATCGTTGGCGCCATTTTTATTATTATTGAAAAGATTAGCAAGAAAACTAAAGAATTGAATAATTTAAATTGGAAGAAGTCTTTAACTATTGGGCTCGCTCAGGCAATTTCTTTAATTCCCGGCACCTCAAGGTCCGGTATTACTATTATAGCAGGTTTAGGAGTGGGTTTAAAGAGGGATGTCGCGTTAAAATTCTCTTTTCTTTTGTCAATACCCATTATCCTAGGCGCAAGCATAAAAAAATTCCAGCCATTTTTGAAATGAATTTTTCTGGAAATGAATTAATAATATTAATTATCGCCTTTGTTGCTTCTTTAGCAACCGGCATTTTAACAATAAAATTTTTTCTAAAATTTGCAAAGCGTTATAGCTTAAATATTTTTGCTTATTACAGATTTATTTTGGCCATCATTATATTAATATTTTTGTTATAAACTTACACCCTTGCGTGAGTGGCATGATCGGCATTATGTTTATGCGATGTGTTATGATTTAATAATTTTTTTGAAATTATAATAAAGTTATACGCGTCAATAAAGAGGGTGGGTAGTATTAATAAGATAAAAGTAATACTAAATATTACGTAAGTTATTAGAAACAAATATTTAGAATAAGGAATTTTATTATTTTTAGTAAATAAAATTGACTGAGGCGTTGACGACATATTGCCTAATTGATTATTCACGCCGGACTGCGTGGCTAGGACGGTTGTAGTCGGGATTGGCTGTTCACATTTTTCCGGACTTAATTCGCTGGCATAAGAAATTGAATTTGATGGAGAATGAAAAGGACTTAAATTGATACTCGAAATTCGACCAAGTATTTTATTGTTAGCGGACTCTCCAAAAATTTGCACAATAACGATTGTATTTTCTCCGTTAAATATTCCTGTCTTGGTGGCTACTCCAATTTCTTTAAAGCGGGGGTTTAATAAATTTTTATTATGCGGTTCGGAATTTGACCATGCCTCAATAATTCCCTCAGAAGTTAGAAAATCAATTGCTAAATTTTCTCCCACATAAGAATATTTATATCCGGCATCGCGAATCCATGTTGAAAATTTTTTTCCGTTAATATTATGTTGAAATTTTTGCGTCTCAAATATCGCGTCAGCTTTATCATAAGCCGCCTTGATTAAAAGCTGGTTAGCGGTTAAAGTATTTATACCGATTTGTTCTCTTTCAGATCGGAAGAGCACACGTCTGAACTCCAGTCACACTGATATATCTCGTATGCCGTCTTCTGCTTGAAAAAAAAAAAAAAAAAAGAATAAAAACAATAGAGACATACAAAACAACGATAATACCATATAAATATCAAGAACAACAAACAGTTGCATACAGGATGTACACGTAGTGACACTTATAA
>CAJVWV010000024.1 GCA_913009695.1 uncultured bacterium | reverse complement strand
CCCCCCTTCAAAAGGGGGGTTGGGGGGTTAAGAAACCCCCAACCCCGTAAACACAAACTTAACAAGAGCGTAGGAGGAAAAGATAATAACAAGCCCAACGGCCGCCCAAACCAAAACATCTCTTCCCTTAGTTACTTTTTCCTGATTGCCCGCGGCAGTCATCCAGATAAAACCTCCGTAGATAACCATGACTAAAGCAATAGACCCGACAATGCCTAAAACAGCGTTGATAATTTTGCCGATTAGGGTTTGAGGAATACTCATAATTTAATTATAGCGAACGGAAAGGTTTTTACAAATTTTTAAAGTTGTATTATGGCTGAACAACCACAACTTGCCTTGACAATTATTTATGATTGTGCTAATGTCCTGTTATTGCAGTACATTTTATAAAAGTAGTAAATACTGGATTTCCGGGGAAAGGAGGTAAAAAAATGATGTTCAGATTCGAAGACATGGAAGTTGTACCAGCATCAATGTCGGTGGAATGCGACCACTCATTTTTAATTAAACGGTTTAATAAAAAACATATCAAACATTATTTTACAATTAAATCAACAAGGGCTGATATTAAAATAATTGATTTTATGGATGCTGCAAAATTAGAGCTCGATGAATTTTTCAAATTTAAATCCTACGATCCATTTCTTTTTTTTATCAACAACAGAAAAGATATGAATTTAATTTTTGGCCAAAAAACAGAAAAATGGTTTGTTGGCGCTATGAAAAATAATATTATTTATATTTTTCACCCTAATATTTTCGCAAAAATATCCAGTCATAAAAAAGAAAAATTTTGGCAAACTTTAAAACATGAATATTGTCATGTTTATTATACTCAAATTACAAACAGTCATTATCCACTTTGGCTTAATGAAGGGTTGGCTTCGTATATTTCAGGAAAAAAATTAATTTTAAAAAATGAATGCGAAAAAAACTTGTTAAATGTATTTAAGTATTTTGATGCAATGGATAGAGATGGATACATGATCGGACAATACTGGGTGGAATATTTATTACAAAATTTTGGCAAAGAAAAGTTTTTAAGGCTTATAAAAAATATACACCAAAAAACGGACAGCAAAAAATTTGCTGATTTATTTTATAAAATTTATGATTTTAAATATAATAAAAATACATTCAGAACATTTATAAGTTAAAATATAAATAAGATCATTAACAATTAAAATCAAAAGGAGAATTTAATTATGTTTAGACTTCCGGTATTTTCGCAATTCGTTAGAATCCATAAAAAAAACAAAAACCCCCTTTTAAAAGGGGGCTAGACCCGACGGTTCCATGCTGTGCTTTGCGTGGAACCAACAGCAGAATGAATTAATTAATTCTTCGTAATTTCCGCAGAAATATTATAAAACAATTTTTTTAAGAATTCCAGTAAATTATTTATGATTATGGGGGGTACAACCAATACTTCCAAGAGAAATAATATCTTGTGAAAAATGCATGATTTTTTTAAAATATTTTTCATTTAATCTTTATATCTCGGAAAGATCATTCATGGTCGCTTTTGTGATTAACATATTTTTTTATCTATTATTTTTACCACCTTGTTTATTCATTAGAGAATTATATTTCCCTTTTTTTAGATCAATAACATCCTTTCTGTAATGAACACTAAACCAATCTTCTTTATATATTTTATAATTGATATTATCTCTGTCTCGATCGAACATTTCTTTGATTACATAATCTAAATCTTTCTTGTGGCAATAACTTGGCCATTTTTTGAAAATATTACTATTTATGACCATCAACCCTAAACTGCAATATTTCTGTCCATGCCCCCTGTATTTGTTATTCAATGTCACCCTTGTTAATTTATTTTTTTCTACTATAAATTTGATATGTGTTTGCGCTAAATTCCTTGGACTTATAATACATTGAATCAATGTTTTTTTGTTAATGTTTAAATTCCTTAGTTTTTTTAATAAGGATTTATTTACCAAAATATCCCCGTCACAATAAACAAAGGGCTGGTTCAGTTTATCTTCCACTAATGATAAAACTTTGTTAGCTCCATTTTTTCTACCTTCTTTTCCCCCTCTAATTACATATATACAATTATTATTATGATAATATTTTTTTACAAATTTTTCAATATCATCCTCATAATAACTCGCCAGAAGATATATTTTTTTATATCCCGTCGCTATTACATTATCAATAATATATTTCAATAATGGAATTCCATTTATAGAAATTAATGTTTTTGTACTATCAAAATTGATTGATTTCAAATAATCTTTCAATCTTTTACTTTCTCCTCCAACTGGGATTACTATTGTATCTATTAAACACTTTTTTGGGGTAGTTTTGGTTTCCATTGTAAAAAATTATTAATTCGATGCACCCTATTCTTATTATTTGATATAGCAGTAAATATCTGATAATTATTTGGAATTACAGTTACCTCTATACATTTTTTGATCATTTCAATAAAGTCCTTTTTATATAATAACACTCTGTCATAGTTAATATCCTCATTAAATAAAGGAATATCCTCTTCATTTACTCCACCCAGTCTTATGCAAATTATTTCTAAATTATATTTTTTTGCGTAATATTTACCCAACGATTCTATATATACTTTTGATGCTCCGTACGGGCTGTCTGGATAAGGATATTCAATGTCATAATTTTTTCTTTGCAAATGCGAATAATCGTTAGCATGCACTGAGCTTGCAATAATTAATCTTTTTACTTTTGCTTTTACAGCAGCTTTATATATATTTTCAGCCATTTGCTTGTTATTTTGATTAATAATTTCTTTTGGAAAATCTTCTTCCATGTTCCAAGCTAAATGAATACAAACATCATTATTCTTAAAAATGTTAATGACTCTCAATAGTTCTTTGGTGATATCTACTTTAAAATATTTATTCAACCCATTTGCGTTCAAATCAATAAAGGACAGATCGTAACAGTTTAGTCCTTTCTTTAAAATACGCCCTAAATTACCACAGCTTCCGGTAATAACTATTTTTTTTTGATTATTTTTCATTTGCTTAAATATTATTATATACTTTAATTATCGTTTTGCAAAATTTATTTATATCTTTTTTTGTTAATCCTGGATTTACATATAAATTAAATAATCTTTCAGTAACATCCTTTGCAATCATACATTTATTATAAAATTTATCCTTTATAATTTCTACATCAGTTAATGGCATTGGATATAATTTTTTAATAGGAACTCCCTTGTTTATCGCTTTACTTACGAATAGATCTCTTTTATTTCTTAACTCCTTGGGTAAAAGACCAGTTAGATAGAAATATACATTTTCGTTTTGTGGATTTGTTTCCTGAAAAGTTACCCCGATGTCTTTTAGTTGTTCCTTGTAGATTTCCACATTCTTTCTTCTTATGTTGTTCATTTTGTCTAGCTTTTTCAGCTGACTAATTCCTAAACATGCTTGCATTTCGGTCATTTGATAATTATAACCAATTAAATTATAATCATAGGCATTTAAATCATTTTTTTTAATCCCATTATTCGCTAACGAATCAATTTTGTTAAACCATTCCTTCTTGTTTGTAAGAACCGCCCCGCCCTCCCCTGCAATTATATGCTTTGTTTGATAAAAACTGAAACAACTTAAATCTCCAAAAGATCCTACATATCTACCTTCGTATTTGGCTCCTGCTGCTTGTGCGCAATCTTCAATAACAACAAGCTTATATTTTTTAGCAATTTTTATTATTTTTTTCATCTTTACTGGTTCGCCATACATATGCACAACAATAATTGCTTTTGTCTTTTTTGTTACTTTTTTATTAATGTCATTCAAATCAACATTAAAAGTAGTTGGATCAATATCTGCAAATACTGGGGTGCCCCCTTCTTGTATTACTACTGAACAATCTGCAATATTTGATAAAGCCGGCACTATAACTTCATCCCCCTTTTTTAAGCTTAAAACTGAAACAGCTAAATGCAGCGCTGCCGTGCCCGATGTAACTGCATAAGCATACTTTTTTTTATGCGCTTTGGCTATTTGTTTTTGAAACTCCTTTGTAGTCGGCCCACTGCCTGGTCTTGACAATAAACCTTTCCGAAGTATTTGTGATACTTTTTCAACTTCTTTATCATCCAAAATATTTCTATTTATCCGGTCAATGATTTTGTTGATGTTATTCATAGATTTTACTTTTTATTCTTAATTATTATATTTTTAATTCTTTCTGGTTTAAGATTAATTTTATCCAGCTCCTCTATTTCTTTCCACTCAATATCATATCTCCCTTTGTAATAAGTGTCATCTTGGAATTCGGGCCCTTTGCCTTTTTTGGGTTCTCCTGATACGATTTCACACAAATAAAAATATTCCTTATAATCTTCTAAGCCAGGCTTCGCGCAGTCTAACTCCGCCAATAACTTAATTACTTTAATTTTTATATCCAGTTCTTCCTCGCCTTCTCTTATTAAGGATTCTTTAAATGTTTCATTCCGCTCAACTTTACCGCCAGGAATGACCCAATATATTTGTTCCTCTACAGTACGTTTTATGAGAACAATTTTATTATTTTTAATTATTATTAATCTTACTCTATTTTTCATAAGGTTTTTTAAAAATCAACCACATTCTTTTTGAATTAGTTATATCCATATACTCTCCTTTGTCATTTAATAAATCTTTTAATATTAAATTATTATTTAAACAAATATTTATTAACTCATGCGGGAAAAACAATCTAATATAATTATATAATTTTTTAGTTTTTCTGTCAGGATATTTTTCTGTAATAATCGTAATATTTGTAGATGTTTTAGAATCAAAAAAATTTTTAAATATAGTTTCTGTACCATTTTCACTTTTCTTAATTATTTTATTTTTAAAATTTTTTAATAAATAAATCGGATTTATTGTTTCAATAATTAGATAGCCGCCTGTTTTTACTAATCTACATAAATGATTTATTGATTGAATATTCTTTGCTTCAGATTCATAATAACCAATAGAGGTAAAAATATTTAGAACTATATTATATTTATTTTTAGTTTTGTATTTAATTAAATCATCGACAAAATAATTTACCTTTAAGTTCTTTGCTTTCATTTCATTTATCGCAATATCTATAAAAAATTTATTGATATCTACTCCGGTAACATTGTATCCTTTAGCCGCTAAAATATTTGAAATTCTGCCATAACCGCAAGGAATATCTAAAATAGTCTTTTTATTTTTAATATATCTTTCTATTATTTTTATTTCTTTTTTATTCCTCTTTGCAGTTAATACGTCTTTTTTCTCATCCATATATCTTTGGCCCCAAATATCATTATTGGGTAAATACCAATCTGCTTTAATATTATCAGATTCTGTTATTAATTTATAGGGAATGTTGTGCAACTTATCTTGTTTCATATTTATTTAATTAAATTTTTATCAAAGAAAGACAAGATTGAATTGAATTGATTGTCTGCATGATTACACCTACAATAACATCGTATATTAACAAAATTGTTATACAAAGCCATATGCTTCTTGTTGTACCATATTTCACTTATTTTATCTTTTTTGATAGATCCGTAACTTAGTTTATTAAAAATCTTTGAACAAGTTTGAGAGCATGGATAAACATTGCCAAAAGAATCTATAGAAATTGTATTTAAAGCAACAAAACATTTATCAAAATGCTTGCCAGACCTTGATCGAATATATACTTTGTCTCCTCCATCTTTTTTCAATTTTGTAATTAAATTGGCATATTTCAATTTTAAGGAAATAAGATTGATTGGTTTCTGAGGAATGGAATATCTAATTCTGTCTACACTAATTTTTAATAAATCTTTTTGGATTTTTGGTAAATTAATTTTTGACAAAAGATCATTTTCTATTAAAATCGGTAAGTTAATTATTATAGGCGCTTTCATTTTGTTTCGTATTTTTAGAAAAAATTTTATTTTTTTTAGCAAAAGAGAATAATTATCATGCAAAATTGAAGCTGATATATTAAATGAAATATAGCATTTACTAGAACCGCCTATTTGCAATGCATTATTACAAATAATTTCTGATAAACTATTATTCAGTGAAAGTCCGTTTGTATAAACTGCGAATCTTAATTTATATTTTCCCAATAAATTAATTAAAGCGTCAATTTCAGAATACAATAAAGGCTCGCTAAATAAGCCGGCTAAAATTATAATAGGATCATGTTTTAATAAATTCTTATTTCTTATTATTGGTTTTAATATATTATTGTCAATATAGGATAATGATAGTTCAGATTTATTTCTATTTTTAAAATTTTTACCATAGCAAAAAGAGCATTTATATTGGCAATTTGAAGTTGGGTGTATTTCTACCCTTTCAAGCCCGAATATTGGTGCAACTTTTTTCTTTTTGGAATTATTAAGAACTGATTTATAATAATTAAAATTATCATATTCTAAATTTTCATATGGATAATTATCTTTAATATTTTTATTTGTCATATCGCTTATGTTTAAATTTTATTTTTTTTACCTTGATCCCGTTTTTATTTAAAAATTTTATTCCATCATCATTCCCATAAGGATGTAGATAATAAATTTTGTTAATATTGTTTTTAAGTATAAATTCAGCGCAATGCTTGCATGGCGGAATAAGAATGTAAAGTTTCGCCTTTCTTAAATCAACCCCTTGGGATTTGGCCTTGTTTACAACAATACACTCAGCGTGCATATTTTTACTCTCAATATTATCAGATTTGGCGATAATCTTATTATTCAGAACAATTAATGCGGAAATCTTTCCTATAACGGCCTTACTGTTATCAGCAACATAATATAGCTGACGAATTATTGAATTTTTTATTTTAGTGTAGTCCCGTCGTGCCAGTATTTGTTGAGCAAGAAAATCAGCATTATAGCGATGTAATTTATTATCAAGAAAAAATATTTTAATATTCGGAAATTTATCAGTAATTAAACGAGCTGTGTATCTTCTATGTTTCATTATTCCTTTCGGGTAAATATAGTTTCTCGGTTTTATAATTTTTAAATATTTTTCATAATCTGATGGTTTGGCAAGAATCAACACAAAATCAACAAACTCAAGAGCTGCAATAATTTCAGCACGTTGCCTCTCATTCATTATTGGACGATTATATCCTGAACGAATTCTCGCAGTCTTATCTGCTTGGACAATAACAACAAGAGGACGTCCAACTTTACTGCATTCACGTAAATATCGAAGGTATTCAGCGTTAAATAAATCAAAAACACCACCAACAAGTGTGGCTGTATACGGTTTAAGTATTTTATTAAGTTTTGAAAGATTAACAATTTTCATATGTAAAAGGGGATCTTCTAGAAGAAAATCCCCTTATTAAAAAATAAATCTGGATATTTATCTAAACCAATAGTTCTGGGCAATGTTTGACAATATTCGCATCCGCGATTTTTATCAAATCTTCTATGGTTCCGGAATTATCAATGATGACATCAGAGATATTTGCGATTGCCGGGACTCCCCATTCCCTCTTCATTTGATCACGAGGCAACATTAATTGTCTTGCATCTTCTAAAGAGGTAAGGTTCTGACGAATCATTTGTCGTTGGAGTCGGATTTTTTCATCCATATCCACGTAAATGACTACCATTCTGTCTTGTCCAAGCCTCTCTCGCAGATGAACAGCGAGTCCTGGGTTATACAGGCTTTCAAGGCAACAGAATTCGATTCCCTGTTCCTGTGTCCACAAAATGAATTCATCAGCGAACACACGGAAAACCCATTCTGGTTTTACCTTCATATTCCGCGCATTCCAGTTGACAAAATCTCCTTTCACGCCCTCTCGTTCCATCACGCGTTTTAAAAAGAATATAATTTTCAACCTTTTAACGCCATATTGATCCAAATAGCGCCCAAAAGTACTCTTACCAGACTCACTCATTCCACCGATGATAAATACTTTTTTCACGCTGTATTCCTCTAAAAGAAGTTGAATTTCCCTCTTGGCTCTTTCAGGAGTGTGGGGGCCATGTGCAATATTTTTTATAATATTTTCTGCCCACATAGCACGAATACCAGAAGCAGGCTTGCGTTTTCCAATAATCTGGCGCACTTTCCTGACAGCATCATCACCCTCCACGATGAAAATGTGAACAGGAGATGATGACATAAAGGTCACCAGTTCTGGGAAGTAGTCGCGGTGTCGCACGTTGTTAATTTTCCAATACAGCATTTCTACTGTGGCTGGTCTAAGAGTTTTGCGTACTTCTCGCTTGATTGAGAGTCCACCATCAATGATAATTTGTCGTATCGGATCAACCAACCCCTTCTCGACACCATCCGGTTTTACAACAAGAACAGAAGTTTCAAACTGATTCATATATTATCTCCTTTCTTTTCAATATATTGCGCAGGCCAGTCTACATCAATTACCATTAACCTGCTAGTTTCTGTGATTGCAAATTCCACAGTTGGAAACCGTGAGATGATACGTAATTCTTCAAAACAGGTTATTGCGGGCATTTTCCGACAAATGTTTCTTACCATGTTAAAGGGGAAAATACTGAGATATCCTGCGTCGTGAAGATAACAACTATCCTCAAGATAGTAGCATCTTTCAACATCAAGAAAATTTAAATTACCAACATATGTCAGCAATCGTTTGTTATTAATCAGTTTTGCTGGGATGGTGTTCTGTTGTATTTCTAGTATTTGATTGTCCCAGGCAATGTAGATTAATCGACCAGCAATTGTGTTTTCTCTCCATAGATAAGGAAAAAATTCTACCCATGTAGTTTTGGAATATCGCCTAATGATCGATAACATTTTGCTTGTGGTAATAATCCGTCTTGTGCCCTGATCATCTCGCCATTGCACTCTGTTAGCATCTTGCACATAAAAAAGTGGTGGCACCAAAGTTAGCATAGGCCTCTTTGACACGATTATCAGAAATGGGTATCCTTCTGCACTATATTTCTTGAAAAATTTCTCAACCCTATCTGTGTCGCAAGATCGACAATTCTTCAATTTAGGATCGCCGGGAAAACCTAATGCTTTTAATAATACTCTCTTTTGCAACCGTAATGGTAAATTTTGATCAAAGCCGTATCTACTCCCCATATCCGCAAGGAAGTATTCATTTATCTCTATCATTTTTTCTCCTTTTGTTTGTGATTTTAAGGTTCTATTGTAATATTTGCAAAAATATCAAAAAATGTCAACCCCGACGACTCCATACTAGCATAGATTCAAGGTTCTATTGCGGCCACCCCGTAAACAATAATAATATGGGCAATTAATTCATAAAAACTGCCTATAATGAGGCCAGGTCTTGTTTTTTGAATTTTATCGTTTTTCATTTCTAATTCCGCGTTTTAACGCTATTAGTTATCAATAATTCAAAACACAAGACCTATCTAAGTTACCCCACACATCTGTCGTGGGGCTTCTTTTTTTGTTTCATCCAATAAATCCAACCTCCAAATCCCCCCCCGACGGCTCCATGCTGTGCGTGGAGCCGTAGCGCAGGCCGTGGATAATAATAAGGCATTTTATTTCTAACCAACGCTTGCAATTTAGCTCCACGCAAAGCGTGGAGCCGTCAAGGATTTTAACCACAAGCTCTGTCTATCTTTAATAGAGCCTATTTTTTTGTTATAATTTATAATAAGATATTAATTTGAAATTCTGCCAAACAAAAAACCTAAAAAACATTTTACAGCGTCAGCTTTAATTATTGAGAATAATAAAGTCCTTCTTGTGCATCATAAAAAGTTGGATGTATGGCTTTACCCCGGAGGACACGTGGAAGATACTGAAACTCCCGATGAAGCGTTGGTCAGAGAGGTTAAAGAGGAGACAGGCTTGGATATTGAAATAATCGGAGAAAAAGATGAAAATTTAGCTGATCAAAAAAACGATGTTTCTGTTTTACATAATCCTTATGTAGTGTTATGCGAACGCGTAGGCGATCACTACCATAATGATATAGCATATCTTTGCAAAATATCAGGCAGCAATCGCAGCCTGAGACACGCGTCCAATGAATCTCATGGGATTAAATTTTTTGGAGCAGGAGAACTGGATTCCATTAATCTTTTTCCAAATTTCAAAAAATTACTTTTAAAAGTTCTTAATTAAAATTAACACGCGAGGAGTTGGCTCAATTACGCTAACTCCTTTTTTATTTTAAAATAAAAAGCTATCGAATGATTTCAAAAAATATTGGCAAGAAAAATAATAAAGAAAGCAGGATAAAAGCTTTGAAATAATCAATGCCTTTTTCGCTAAAGAATATAAAAAAAGTAATACTGGTTATAAAACAAGCTCCCTTAAATAATTTATAACCAAAAAATGGCCAGAGTTTATATAAAATTTGAGTTTTAGAGATTTCCATATCTTATTTATATAGGTAATTTATACAACATGATGGCGTTTTTATAAAATATTCTATCTTCAATGTCTTTCTTAAGGTTTAAAGATTTTATCAAATCAACATGGCTTTTTATTTTGCACATTGGCCAGTCAGTGCCAAAAATTACTTTATCTTCTCCATCATTAATAGTTTTTTTTAGAATGTTTCTAATTTTTTCCATACCGCCGCTTTTTTCAGTCACTTCATCATCAGCCATAGCGGCAATATCAAAATAAATATTTGGAATGCCCTTGGTGGTTTCGTAGCAGTAATCTATTTTTGGCCAGAAATAATGAGCGATAATTATTTTTAAATTCGGATAATTTTTAGCTATCTCAATAATGTATTTTGGATCATTCCATTTAGAGCATTCTCTGTCTCCGGAATTTTCCCCTGTATGAAATAGAACGGGAATATCTAAATCCTCGCATAACTTATAATAGGGACTGCATCTTTCATCGGTCGGATAATAAGAGTCATGTCCCGGAAATAACTTAATACCTTTGACTGCTCCCCTTTTTATTAACTCTTCATATTTAGCAACCTCGCCTGAACCTCTTTGTATTATTTGCGGACTGCCCAAGATAAATAATTTTTCATTTCCATTAATCAAGCTCATGGCCTTGTCTAAATCGGCAACATCGGAAGAATTTTCAATATTATCCGGAATTACAATAGTAAAATCCACCCCGTTCTTCTCCATGTCTTTAAGAAGTAAAAAATAGGCCTCTTCTAAATTTTTGGCGTTATTTTTAAATATTGAAATGTGAGTATGGGAGTCAATTTTCATAATAAAATTATTCGCGTCCATAAAAAACAAAAACCCTCCTTCGAAAAAGGAAGGCTTAATGGTTCTTAAACTCCCAACCCCTTAAACACAAATTTACCCTGTTAAGTCCCCGCGGGAGGCAAAGCCCATTTAACAGGGTGAACCAGCGCGTAGGAGGACCTGTCCTCGTGCCGTCGCCAAAGCTATGGCGACGTGCGACCGAAGCTTTTGCGCGTATACAGAATAATCCTATTATCACAACTAAACCCGTAAACCCGTAAAAACAATTAACCAGCGCGTAGGAGGAAAATATAATAAAAAGCCCAACGGCCGCCCAAACTAAAACGTCTCTTCCCTTAGTTACTTTTTCCTGATTGCCCGCGGCAGTCATCCAGATAAAACCTCCGTAGATTCACCCCGTGAAATAGGCTTTTGCCTCCCAAGGGGATTTCATGGGGTAACCATGACTAAAGCAATGGAACCGACAATGCCTAAAACAGCGTTGATTATTTTATTGATTAGGGCTTGCAAAAAACTAACAGCGTCTTTGTTGCTTATATATCATGCCAACTTCTTCTTTTATTTTTTCATCTAAAATAACTTTTATATACGACTGATATGGAACATCTTTTTTATTAGCTACCTCCTTAATATCGTCCAACATGCTCAAAGGAAGCCGCAGAGAAATCGTTTTCGTTGACGGTTTTAAATTCGGGAATTTAGGATTTACAACCACTTGGCTTTCATCAAAATAATCGGTAGCGTCATGAAGAGCCCAAAAATCCCTTTCCTCGTCTTCATTCTTAAATTTAGGAATTTTTTTAAGTTGTTTTTTCTTTTTGCTCATATTTTTTTCTTTCTTTTCGGCTTTGATTTCGCGCCGAAATAATTCTTATTTTATTATTTCTAACAGTAAAAATAATTGTCAGCAACCTTTTATTATTAGTTATTCCAAAAGCGGCAAATCTTTCTTCTTTTTTGGAATGATGTTTATCGTAAAATATCTTTATGGGCTGATTTCTGAATATTTCCTCGCATTCTTTAAAGCTTACTTTGTGTTTTGTCCAATTTTTATCCACATTCCCCTTATTCCAGTCAAATCCTTTTAATTTCGAAAAGTTAAACATAAATAAAAAAATTATTGTATATTACCATCATATACAATAATTTTTAGTTTGTCAAGTCTAAATTAACGCTTCTCCACCTAATAAAAGGGTGGTTGGGGGGAATTTAAGAAACTCCCAACCCCATAAACACAAACTTAACCCTGTTAAATCCCTATGGGAGGCAAAGCCTATTTCACGGGGTAAACATAAGCAGGGCAATAGACCCGACAATGCCCAAAACGGCGTTGATTATTGCACCGATGAGGAATTGAGGGGATTTTAGAGAAGTTATGTTGTAGCTTGAAGTTTTAAAGCTTTTTCTAATCTTCCTATTCTTTCTTCAAATCTATCATGAGCCGCTATGTTGGACACGAAAGCATGCTCGATATTGCTAACATTTTTAGCCAAGCCGTCAACAGATGTTAATAATTTTTTCATACCATCTCCCAATAGGTCAACCTTTTTCTCCAATCTATTAAAATCATCATTAGTTGTTAGTTTGCTAAATTGTTCAGGAGTTAATGTCATAAAGTTAATTTTAGAGTATTGTTATAATTTAATAATAACAAAAATCATAAATAACGCAATAGTCGGTTTCCATTCCCCCCCCTCCTTGTTTTAAGGAGAGGGCTGCCTGTCCTCCGAAGCTTTAGCGTAGGGGGAGGGTGAGGTTTAAATTATCCAACCCCAAACCCCGTAAACACAAACTTAACCAGCGCGTAAGCCGAGAATATTACAATAAGCCCGACCGTCGCCCAGACCAATATCTCTTTCCATTTGCTTACCCGCTCCTGATTGTCCCGAGGCTTCGGGATCATCCATGTAAATCCGCCGTAGATGAATCCCGAAATGTCGGGACAGGCGCCAGCAGAGCGATAGACCCGACAATGCCCAGGACGGCGTTGATGATTTTGCCGATTAGGGTTTGGGAAATTTTAGAAAAGCTATTATACGGCTTGAAGTTTTAGAGCTTTTTCTAATCTTATTATTCTTTCTTCAAATCTGTCATGGGCCGCCAAGTTAGACACAAAAGCATGTTCAATGTCGTCTAACTTATCCATAACTTTATCTACGGCAGTTAAAACCTCATCCTTAAATTCACGCACTTCATCTTTTGTCGCGTAATTTTTTAAATCCTCTTTTGTCGCCAATTTATTAAATTGTTCAGGAGTTAATGTCATAAAGTTAATTTTAGAGTATTGTTATAATTTAATAATAACAAAAATCATAAATAACACAAATTTTTCGTAGTGGACTGTTTATGACGGAGCGGAGCGACTGAATGGACAGTTCACGGTCGTTGCTGGCAAACTGTCCGTCCCGAAACGTCGGGACAAACAGTCCGCTTCATAAAGCCCCCCCTTCAAAAGGGGGGTTGGGGGGTTAAGAAACCCCCAACCCCGTAAACACAAACTTAACAAGAGCGTAGGAGGAAAAGATAATAACAAGCCCAACGGCCGCCCAAACCAAAACATCTCTTCCC
>CAJVWV010000023.1 GCA_913009695.1 uncultured bacterium | reverse complement strand
AATGTGCCGCCGGTGGAGATATTAGTACCGACAGTAGTAGCGGCATAAATAATGCCTGTACATGCTAATGCGGCGATTAGGGAAGTTAGAATTACTTTTACCCCGTTAGAACAATATTTTCTAATGGAATTTAAAATTTGAGAAAAACGGCTTTTACTCTCTCTCTCTCTCTTAGATTTCGCATAGTTTTTTATTGAAGTTATTGTTATTTTTTTCATATAAAATTTGCGGATTTTAATTACCCACAACTTAATTAATTATGGCTATATTATAGCATAAACAAAAACAGGGCGCAATACCCAGTTTTTATTATTATCTTAATATTATTTTGATAAAACTTTTTTAACCGCTTCGCTAACTTTATTGCCGTCTGCTTTGCCTTTTACGCGTGGCATAACCTGTCCCATTATTTTCCCGAAATCTTGTATAGAAACAGGACACTGTCCTGTTTCTACAATTTCTTTTACAATTTTTTCCAGCTCTTCATCGCTCATCTGTTCCGGTAAATATTTATCTAATATTTTAATCTCACTGTTTTCTTTTTCCGCTAAATCTTTACGTCCGCCTTTTTCATACGCCTCTATAGAATCTTTTCTTTTTTTGGCCTCGCTCATAATTACTTCCGTAACTTGCTCATCGGTTAAACTGACATCTTCGCCTTTACGCATAGCGATTTCCTTATCCTTAATCGCGCTAGCGAGCATCCTTAAAACAGACAATGCCTCCTGATCTTTTGCTCGCATCGCGTCTTTTATATTTGTATTTATTTGATTTTTTAAACTTGGC
This sequence comes from uncultured bacterium, assembly GCA_913009695.1. Classification (GTDB taxonomy): domain Bacteria; phylum Patescibacteriota; class Patescibacteriia; order Patescibacteriales; family SZUA-104; genus CAJVWV01. The sequence continues at coordinate 13,310 of CAJVWV010000023.1, read as the reverse complement.
ATAAAATTTTTCCAAATTATTAGTACAGACATGCCAATGGCATATCTCTACCGCTCTACCATTTCCTTCTATTTTCTTCAACAAGCTTGCCTATTTTTTTAAGATATTCTTTTTCCAATCTTATCTTTTTACCAACTAGCGCGCGCTTCTTCTGAGCTGATTTATTTAATTTTTGCGATGTATATTGTCTCTGTCGAGCTTCGTATAATTTACCGCTTTGCAATAATCTTTTATTAAATTTTCTTAAAAAAACTTCAAAGCTTTCACCCTTTTTTCTTTTTGATTCTACCATTTGTACACCATCCCTTCTAGTCCCGATTATACGGGGTTAATTAAATATTAAATTTACATTCAACTTTAATAAAATGTCAAAACTCAAATGACAAATCAAATCCAAGATCCAAATTATTTAAATATTTTGTCATTTGAGCTTGATTTGTCATTTGGATTTTGTCATTAGGAATTGATAATATCAAAAAATTATTTATTATCTTCTTTTGTTTTTCCATTTTCAAGTTTCTTTTCTATTTTACCTATTATCTTTTTATAATTAACTATCTCTTGAATACCGGACTCCATGTCTCTTATTAAAATCGTCTCGTCAATAATTTCTTTCTGGCCTAAAATCAAACTAAATTTAGCGCCGATTCTATCAGCTTCTTCAAGCTGAACCCTTAAACTGTCTTTAGTAAAGGCTTGTCTTATATTAAATCCGGCTCGACGCAATTCTTCAAAAAGCACAAACGCTTTTCTTCTTGCCTGCTCGCCTAGCTGCGCTAAAAATATATAATCTTTAGTTTCTTTTTTTAGAGGAATATTTTTTTCTTTAATCTTTAATATAACTCGTTCAAGCCCTATGCCAAATCCGCAAGCCGGCGTTGGCCTTCCTCCGCCCATGTCTTCTATTAAATCGTCATATCGACCGCCTCCGCCCAAAGAAGACTGCCTGCCCGCCAATTCGGAGGGCCTGCCCGCCGATTCTGAGAGCCCGCCTTCTTCATTTTCTTCAGGCCAGCATTCAAACACGGTTTTAGTATAATAATCCAATCCTCTAACCAGAAAAGGATTTAAATTATAAGGAATATCCAATTCATCTAAATATTCTAAAACTTTAACAAAGTGATTACGGCAAGTATCACACAAAGAATCAACAATTTGAGGAGCGTCTGCTCTAACTTCAATGCATTTCTCTTCTTTGCAGTCCAAAAGACGCAAAGGATTTTTTATTAATCTTTTTTTGCAGTCATCGCATAGCTTGCTTCTCTTGCCTCTTTCTTTATAAAATTCCATCAACTTTGTAACATATTCTCTGCGGCATTCTTTGCATCCGATACTATTAATCTGAACTTGGATATTAATCTGTAATTCACGAAAAAAATTATAAGCAATCAAAATTAATAAAACATCGGCTACCGCGTTTTCTTCACCAAATATTTCAAGGTCAAATTGGGTATGTTGCCTTAATCTTCCTGATTGCGGTTTTTCATGGCGAAAAAGCGGCCCTAACCAAAATACTTTAACCGGCTGTGGCAAATTAAACATACCGTGTTCAACATAAGCTCTAACTAAACCGGGGGTAGCTTCCGGCCTTAAGGCGATCTTTTCTCCGTTTTTATCTATAAAAGAATACATCTCTTTAGTTACTATATCAGTATTCTTTCCGGTTGAACGTTCATATAATAACGCATTTTCTATTACAGGCGTGTCCATCTTCTTAAAGCTATATACGCTGGCCAAATCATTGGCTTTATTAATAACTAAATCCCAATACTTATAATCGTCAAATAAAACATCTTTCATCCCTCTTAACCTTGAGAAACCCTTGGTTCTCCTCTCTCCTTTTTTACCCTTCTCCTTTTTTATCCATTTTCCGGCTTGCTGTTCTCTGTTGGCTGGCGAAAAAAAATTCTTTTTTATACTTTTTTTATTTAATACTTTTGGCATAATATTTAAAAATTAGTAAGATTAAAGGTTATATTCCATGGCTTCAAAAAAACCAACTCTATCAAACGGCCAGCCTCGCAACAAAACTCGACCAATAATAAAGCTCCTTTTAACGGCGCCAAAACTGCGGGAATCTTTTGAAGAATTTCGATTATCTCCAAAAACATAATATTCTTCCTCCCCTAAAGTAATTACTTCCTTGGCTAAACTGTAAGTTTTTGTTCCATCTAATAAATATGGCTCATCTATGGCCACGCCCTGTGGATTATCAATGTTGTAAATATAAATACCACCGTCTTTTATTTGAATCTTATCGCCAGGTGTCCCGACTATTCGTTTAATAAAATATTCTTGTGGATTTCTAGGATACCGAAAAACTATAACATCACCGCGTTGCGGGTCTTTAAACCTATAGCTTATTTCGTCAACAATTAGATACTCATGGTCATAAAAACTTGGCTCCATTGAAGAGCCCTTAACATAAAAGGGTTGAATCAAAAAATATCTAATTGGTATAATTATTACTAATGAAATAGCAACAATTTTTACAAGTTCAAAAAGGAAACTTAAAAAATTTCTAAACATGGGGCTTAAATTAAAATAAAAAAAATAAAAACAAGAAAACAATAAAAATTAATTTATATATTTAACGCTTACTTGTCTTATTTATCTTATTTATCTTATTTATCTTTTCTAACATATACTATAACAACAAACCATAAAAAAATCAATAGTTGGTTAATTGTCATAAAATTACTAAAAATTTGTAGTATTGTATAAAATGTTGTAAAATAAAAATATACTAAACTAAACTAAAATTATGAATTATTTAAAAACGTACTCAAAAATAAAAAATAATCAAGGAGCATCGTGGTTGTGGTTAGTTATTATTTTATTTCTTATAATAATACTTATAACTACTATGTGGGCATTTTTAGGCCAACTAACAGATTCAACAAAAAAAACTAACAACAAACAAACTAACGAAACAGCCAAGAATCTTTCTTATATTAAATCAATCAAGGATAATGAAGAGATGGCTCTCGCTGGAGTTCATGAGTTCTGGCCGCGTGGGAACTATGTATATATAACAAGCGTGAAGGATAATGGCTTAGAAATTATGGATATATCCGATCCGGCTAATCCAAAACATGTTGGCGCTTTTTTTGATAATGAAAAAACTCTAATGAAAAAACCGCATAGCGTCTCTTTTTATAATAATTATGCTTTTGTTGGCAGCATGGAAGATAGCGCGATCCAAGTTTTCGATATTTCAAATCCAATAGACCCTAAACCGGTAGCCTCATTAAAAGACAGTGCGACAACAGGATTAAAAAATTTGCATGGGATGATAATAAAAGGAGACTATCTTTACGTTGCCGGTACTGGTGATAACGCATTGGAAATAATAGATATTTCAAACCCCACAACTCCGCAACACGTTAATACTATCTTTGACAATGAAAGTATCTCATTAAAGGCTCCACATTCCATCGTTATTAAAAATAATTACATGTATATAGTAACCGCGGATGAAGGTATAGAAATTTTAGATATTTCAGATCCAGCAAAGCCAAAACATATTTCATCCATAATACATGATGACCATAATCATAAACTGGATGGCGGACATGATATAAAAATATATAAAAACTATCTTATTTCCGCGAGTTATGTTGATGGAATTAACATTTTTGATATTTCAAATCCAAAAAACCCTATTGAAGTGGCGGAAATCCATCCCACCGAAGAAAATGGTCTTTTGTCAGTAAGCTCCTTAGATATTTATGAAAATTTTTTATTTGCCGTATCTGAAGTTGGTCACGCTTTAGTAATGATAAATATAGAGAATCCGTCAAACCCAATTATCATGGACTTAATTAAAGATGATGCTTCCGGAGAGATGTTCCTTTGGAACGGACATTTTGTAAAGGTAGTGGAAAATTATATTTATACGGCCGGCCTTCAAGACGGCTTTGGAATTTCAACATTTTCTTATTAAACTATTTAAAATTTAGGCTTGTTGCTCAACAAGTCTATTAATTACATAACATGAAATATTCAATCTGGCGTATTTTATTTTTCTTATTTGTGTTTATTGGAATAACAGGAATGCTTTTTGTATTAAGTATTTCTTTTTTCTTTTATAAATTTAACGTCAATCAAGTAATTGAAACCAAAATTTCTGATTTAGAATTAATATCAAGCACAATGGCCGGACCATCCTGGACCGTAAAGGAATCTTATCCGGGCACTATTGAAAATACTTTTCGTGGAGTATTAAACATGCCAGGAGTAAAATTTATTCGAATAATTGATAAAAAAACTAATACTATTGAAAAAAGCGGTGACTTTAAGGAGGTGGGGCTTGAAATAAATAATATACCCGAATTTAAAAGAGATGTTACTGTTCAAAATGGAATCTTTGACAATAAATTAATCAAGGAGCTTACTATAAGAGCTAGAGATGGAAGTAATATATGGATGGGCGTTTCGCTGGAAAATGTGCGAAAAAAAGTATTATCCGCCTCTTTAATGATTGGTATTATTACATTACTTTTACTTTCAATTACCGTTATTATTACATACCTATTAGTTAGCTACATAATAATGAAACCACTCCTCCTGCTTGTTAACGCCTTTGAAAAAATAAAAAATAAAAAATATGACACTCAACTAAAAGATACTCGCATAGCGGAACTGCAAAACGTGTTTCAGTCGTTTAACAAAATGACTAAAAAAGTAAGAGAGGCTGAATTAAAAATGTCCGAGGAATTAAAAAGAGCTAAACAGCTTGATAGAATAAAATCAGAATTCATTTCTATAGCCGCTCATCAGCTTCGCACTCCTCTTTCCGCCGTTAAGTGGACTTTAAAAATGGTAATTGATGAAGACTTGGGAAAATTGAATTCTGAACAAAAAACCTTCTTAATGCAAGGCTATAAAACCAATGAAAGAACAATAAGATTAGTGAACGATTTTCTTAATGTTGTCCGTATTGAAGAAGGGCGTTTTGGCTACGAATTTAAAACCATTCAAATTGAAGATTTAATTGACAATATAGTGCAAGATTTTGAACATCGAATAAAAGAAAAGAAAATTAAATTTACCTTTAATAAACCGCCTATTCCTTCGCCAAAAGCTAAAATTGATCCTGCTAAAATGAGGCTGGCAATCCAAAATTTAATAGATAATGCTATAAAATACACACCGAAAAAGGGTAGCGTGACAATTTCAATAAAATATGATAAGCTTTTTATACGAGTATCAATAAAAGATACTGGAATGGGTATTCCCAAAAATCAAATACAACGACTTTTTGGAAAATTTTTTAGAAGTGATAATGCCATAAGAAAGCAAACCGAAGGATCAGGACTGGGACTTTTTATAGTAAAAAATATTATTGAAAAACATGGCGGAGGAGTTTCGGTTGAAAGTGAAGAAGATAAAGGATCAACCTTCTCTTTCACGCTGCCCGCAAATAATTAATAATTTATTTAAATTATATGTCTAATAAACAAAAAATATTAATCATTGAAGATGAAAAAACATTACTTAATGCTATAGCAAAAAAGCTTGAAGTAGAAAATTATCAAGTTCAGACCGCTTTAGACGGGCAAGAAGGGCTGGAAAAAATAGAAGAAGACATGCCCGACCTTATTCTCCTTGATATATTAATGCCAAGAGTAGATGGTTTTGGAGTACTTGAAAAACTTAATAAAAATCCAAAATTTTCTAATATACCTGTAATAATAATTTCAAATTCAGGCCAGCCTGTAGAAATTGAAAGGGCTATGTCGCTTGGAGTAAAAGATTATTTAATAAAAGCAGAGTTTGATCCGCAAGAAGTAGTTATTAAAGTAAAAAACGTATTAGGAAAAATTGAAAACAACAACGACAAACAAAGCGAAAAAAATACTGACGCAAAAAATGTTTTAATTATTGAAGATGATCAATTGTTGCGCAGTTTATGCAGTAAAAAACTTCTTATGGAAGGCTTTAATGTTGATACGGCCATTGATTCTCAACAAGGCTTAGATAAAATTATGAAGAATAAGCCAGATATGATTTTATTGGATTTAGTATTGCCTGGGATGAGCGGGTTTGAAGTATTAAAAATTGTAAAAGCAAACCCTGATAAAAAAATTGCTGACATACCTGTAATTATACTTTCTAATCTTGGACAAGAATCGGATATAGCCAAAGGAAAAGAGTTAGGCGCGGTAGACTATTTAATAAAAGCCACTATTACCACTGACGAAATTGTAGAAAAAATCAAAAAAATCCTTGTTTAAAGACTATTTAAAAAAAGACACTTTTAATTAAGGCTTGACAAGTTTTAAAAAAATATTTAATATAGATATATAAGATTTTTGTAATTTTTATGAATTAATAAAACAGTGTAAAAATCTATAAAAGGGACGAAAAACAGTGATTTGTTAGTCGACTGTTTTTTCTTTCAGTTTAAAAGAACCTTAACAACTTATATATCCTCACAATATTCAGCACAAATGTGAGGATTTGTGATGCTAACAGGCATCAATTCAAACCAATTAGAAAATTTATTTTCTTCAAATACCCGGTACCACCCGGTACTGGGATAAATCCAAATTGAGATATGTTTGCTTAAGCAAACATATCTCCTAGGCAAGTAAACCTAGCCAAAAACTTTTAGAGAGTTTGATCCTGGCTCAGGATGAACGCTGGCGGCGTGTCTAAGGCATGCAAGTCGAATGTCGCACCATGTAGAGACGTAAAATTTTACGTCTCTACATGGTGCGACATGGCAAACGGGAGAGTAACACATTGGTAACCTACCTTGAGGACGAGGATAACCCGAAGAAATTCGGAATAATACTCGATAATAGCGGGGGGACAAAAGTCATTCCCGCTTAAAGCAGTAGGTTATCTAACAAATCTGCTTCACGGCGTAATTTTTGTATTTTGTAGGAATTTTCATTTTAAAAATTTTTGCTTATGCGACAGTATAGGCCAAAATTTTTAAAATGAAAATTTTCCAAAATACGGAAATTACGGCCGAAGAAGATTTGTTAGATGACCTACTTACGCCTCAAGAGGGGCCTATGGCCTATCAGCTTGTTGGTGAGGTAAAAGCTCACCAAGGCAATGACGGGTATCGGGTGTGAGAGCATGACCCGACTCACTGGGACTGAGACACTGCCCAGACTCCTACGGGAGGCTGCAGTCAAGAATCTTCCTCAATGGCCGAAAGGCTGAAGGAGCGACGCCGCGTGATTGATGAAGCCCTTCGGGGTGTAAAAATCTTTTCACTAGGAAGAAACCATGACGGTACTAGTGGAATAAGGGGCTGCTAACTTCGTGCCAGCAGCAGCGGTAATACGAAGGCCCCAAGCGTTATCCGGATTTATTGGGCGTAAAGGGTCCGTAGGCGGTTTATCACATCTCCTGTTAAATCTTTGGGCTTAACCCAGAGACCGCGGGAGAGATGGATAAACTAGAGACCGGAAAAGGTAAGCGGAATTGCTGGTGTAGGGGTTAAATCCGTTAATATCAGCAAGAACACCAAATGCGAAGGCAGCTTACTGGAACGGTTCTGACGCTGAGGGACGAAAGCGTGGGTAGCGAATGGGATTAGATACCCCAGTAGTCCACGCCGTAAACGATGGATGCTAAGCATTGGCAGTATCGACCCTGCCAGCGCTGTTTATTTAAGTTAACACCTTAAGCATCCCGCCTGGGGAGTACGGCCGCAAGGCTAAAACTCAAAGGAATAGACGGGGACCCGCACAAGCGGTGGAGCATGTGGTTTAATTCGACAATAAGCGAGGAACCTCACCAAGGTTTGACATATAGCTGCAAGCCCTAGAAATAGGGTCGCCTTCGAGGGTGCTATACAGGTGCTGCATGGTTGTCGTCAGCTCGTGTCGTGAGATGTACCGTTAAGTCGGGAAACGAGCGCAACCCCTATCCTATGTTTTATATGTCATGGGAGACTGCCCGCTTTAAGTGGGAGGAAGGCGGGGATGACGTCAAATCAGCATGGTCCTTACACCTTGGGCTACACACGTGCTACAATGGAAAGTACAAAGGGACGCCAAACCGTAAGGTGGAGCAAATCCCCCAAAACTTTTCTCAGTTCGGATTGAGGTCTGCAACTTGACCTCATGAAGTTGGAATCGCTAGTAAACGCGCATCAGCCACGGCGCGTTGAATACGTTCTCGGGTCTTGTACTCACCGCCCGTCACGTCAAGGGAGCTGGCAATACCCGAATCCCGATTACTCGGGAGAAGGTAGGGCTAGTAACAGGGACGAAGTCGTAACAAGGCATCCGTAGCGGAAGCTGTGGATGGATCACCTCCTTTCTAGGGAGTAATTCAATTCCATCCCGATTACTCGGGATTGGACATTGATTTAGTCGGCATCTCGTTTTAGAGACTTACTTAAAAATAAGTTGAGATGCGCTGATACTTCGGTATTAGCAAAAATGAATTGGTGCCTGTTAGCATCGTAAATCAATTAACAATTTACAATGATCAATGAACAATTAATTGAAAATTAATCATTGTTAATTGAATCACAGATAGTGTTATGGGCCTATTTGACACCCTCTTAAATAAAGAGGGCTGGAGGACTAAAAAAGACTGGCTCTAAACTATAATTTGGAAACAGTCTTTTTTATTTTATTTTGACCCACTCAGCTTTAGTAAAAAATAGGGCCTGCCCTACGAAGCTTTAGCGTAGTAGGGGCATGTAGCTCAGTTGGTTAGAGCGCATCCCTGATAAGGATGAGGTCCCTGGTTCGAATCCAGGCATGCCCACACAGTCAATTGACAATTACAAATTATCAATTACTAATATTATTGTTAATTCGTAATTGTTAATTGATAATTGATTTCGCCGCGGGGTAGAGCAGTTGGCAGCTCGCCAGGCCCATAACCTGGAGGTCGTCGGTTCGAATCCGACCCCCGCAACATATTCAATCCTTAATGTACAATTATTAATGATCAATTATTGTACATTGATAATTGTTTAATTGATAATTGATTGAGCCGGGGTAGCTCAGTGGTAGAGCAGTAGACTGAAAATCTATGTGTCGTGAGTTCAATTCTCTCCCCCGGCACAGTATTCAATCTTCAATGAAGCAATATACAATTATCAATTAATTGATAATTCGTAATTGTTAATTGATAATTGATTCCGGAGTGTGGCCTAGTTGGTAAGGCGCCTGGTTTGGGACCAGGAGATCCTGGGTTCGAGTCCCAGCACTCCGACAAAATAAAAACAAAGGCGAGAGCTGCGGTTCTCGCCTTTGTTTATGTTCGGGATACGCCGCCTTTTTTTAAAAAATTATGGGGAGTGAAAAAAAATGCAAAGGCAAAATTTGAATTTTGCTGGTTTACTATAATTCCAAATTATTCCACTTAGTCAAATCCGCACTATCAGCAATCTGCCAAATTCCAGCCGAACCTGGCTTCACTAAACCTCCTTTAAATTCTTTATGTTTTGCAAGCCATTTTTCAAGCGCTCTTGCTCTTATTTTTGCTCCATCGCCAGTCGCCGTAAAACCAGATTTTGTATCTACAATCCAAATGTTATTTTTTGTCTTTATAAACCAATCTGGAAAAAATAATCTTCCATCTTCTCGTTTTACTGAAAAATAATCTGAACCCTGATCTCCATTTTTATACCACCAAACCACCAAGCCATTTCCATCTAAATACTTAACAAAATCTTTCTCATTTTGATTATTTTTTTCAATATAACAAGGTTGCATTGCGCATTTTTTGCTTTCTATTTTTTCAAAAAAACTACTATATTTTATCTTTGATAATGGGACTTTTATCATTTTTGTTTTGTGTTTTCTTTTATCTTTTTCCTTTTCCTCTTTTTCTCTAATCTCTTTATATTCCAAAAGAGCTTTATTTATAGCTGGAATTAAGATACTGTTAGCTCCTTTCATTAAATCATTAACTATATATTGGTAATACTCTCTTTTTTCTCCAATTTTTAATATATCCTCCAAAAAAACATTTATGGCTGATTTTAAAATTCCGTAAGACCGCGCTATGCCTCCATATTTTGATTCTTCTTCTTGTCTTGATAAAACTTCTATACAAAGTTTTTTATATAGTTTTTCCACATCAGACAAAGACATCTCCTGCCCAAAATCTTTTGATTTTTTTAAATTTTTAATAAAATTATCATAATCAGTAATTTTTTGATCGAAAATTAAATTTAAATTTAATTGATCCTTGAAATAAAATCCTGCATTTTCCAAGACCTTTTTATTTTTAAAAGCTTTTTTTGCGACAGATAAAAATGTACTTTGGAAAGTCTTTCCAAGATCATTATAACTTGTTCTTTGCGAAACAAATGTTTCCAATTCAATTTGATCAATCTCACTCTTTACAAAAGAATCATAAATCTTGGCTTCATTCGGGCCAATTCCTTCAAAATCTTTATAAGATTCTATAATTTCGTTTTTAGTATAGGTTGTATATAAATATGAATGGTTAAGTGTTGAGTTTAAATATTTCTTTGCCTCAGGCATCCTTAAAATTCTACCCAAAAGCTGAACTTGAAAAACGGGGCTTTTGGTTTCTCTATACATAAGCATAACTTGCGCGCGCGGGCAGTCCCACCCGGTCGCTGGCGCTTGCTTAAACAATAAAATATTCCTATCGCAATTATTTTTCGTGATATTTTCTAAATTCTTTTTTTCTTTATCAAGCCAAATAGCAATTTTATTTTCATCTACCTTTTGCTCTTTTAAATACCCCAAAATAATATCCTTTTGCTTCATTTCTTCTTGATTTTTTTGTTCATCATTTGGAAGCTGTATCATTAAAAGAGGCTTAATATCAATACCATTTTTATTATAAATTTTCTGCAACTCCTGCCTTTTCTTTAATGCCAAATCTAAAACATATCTATCAAGATCTTGCTCTCCCTTATCTTTAAAATCTTCCTGTGTTTGAGATAAAATACCTTCTTTGATAAGTCCGGCGTTTACCACTTCTTCATATTCCACATTAACATCTATATCATCGCTGTCGTGAGTGGCAGTCACTTTTAAAATTATTCTGGGATCAATTTGCTTAATTTCTTCTTCTGCTAATAAAGTCCCTGTTTCTCTGTGGGCTTCATCAATTATCAAAATAATATTTCTATCTTCCAGTTTCGTTCTCTCCAACATCCCGTCCCATGTTATTTCAGTTTCTCCATCTCTTCTTAATTTTCTGCCAGCTTTATTCGCTGTTTTAATTTTTGACCAATTAAAAAATAAAATTTCATTTTGCTCCAAAACCTTATCTCTGTCCAAGTCATCCAGACCAGTAACATCTATTCCTGTGTTATTATCATAATATTCTTCAAACTTCTTTTTGCTCTGCGAAGCCAAATCTCCGTCTTTTGATCCTCCAATACTAACCCACAAAAAAGCCAAATTTGCCTCCGTCAATCTAGGATCACTTACAATCTCATTTACAAATTGAGCCATCATCACAGTTTTACCTGAACCAGTAGGCGCTTGAAATCGTATTGTCTGCATAGACTCTTTTTTCCATTTATGTAAAAACTCATTTATCAAATCAGTCAATGCTTTTTCCTGAAATGGTTTTAATATTATTTGTTTCATACTTTCTAAATTTTAAAATTTGACATCCGCCAATTAATAAGCTATACTATATATAGAGTGTTGGGTCACGTAACCTATGACTAATGTCATACGGGGCATTGACCCAGGGCCCAAGACTCTATAAAATACATCACCCTTTGGTGGTGTATTTTGTTTGTATATCAATAATTCTCTTTGGCTGAAACACCCATATATTAAATTGCTTTGACTTAGTAACAATATAATTCTTACCATCAAATTTTATAGATCCGGAGTATACTAGCTTATCAATAACATACTTCATTAATTCTTTTTTTGCTTTGCTGGCATCCTTATTATCAAAATGCCTATTTTGATAATATCCAAGTGCTCCAATAAGTATATCTACTATTTGTATAAAATTAACATCCCTTGAGTCCACTTGTCTAATCTCCTTTACATATCTCGCGCCACTCCACTCAGCCGGATTTATCTTATTTCTAAACTTACTCTCAAAAGCGCGCCCAAGTGTCTTTTTTACTGTTTCAAAATTCACATTTCTCACATCTTTATTACGAATTCTATCTGGGAAAATACGATACTCGGCTGGTATAAGTGAGCGATGCAAATATAATTGATAATACAACTTATAAAACCCCTCTCCATCAAGATTATTGTGAGATTGTATAACCTCGTCAAAAGTATTAACAAGCATCATATTGAATCTTAATATGTCTCTCTCATTAAATTCAAAAAATAAATCTATCAACTCCTTATATACTGATAAGTACCGTCTTGAAACTTTTGTCCATTTAAACTCTCCTGCGAATGATACGCATACCCCAGCATCATTTTTAAATCCATTCCTGCTTCTTAAATTATCAATTGCTTTCTGCGCCTCATTAATATTTTTCTCATCCACCCATAAACCGCCAAGCAAGAAAAACCTTTCTCCTCTATGCCTACTTTCATCTGAATATATGTGTATTGTGCGCAACATAATTAATTATTTAGTTTTTTATAAATTTTTAATATCGGTTCTGGAATATCTTTAACAATCACATTCTTATATTTCACATAATCTTTCTTAAAGTCATTTTTTCCGTAAGAAAATAGATAGAGTTTTACATCTTTTTTATCTAAAATCTTTTTTTCCATTTCCGATAACTTATCCAAATTTTCTTTAAAATAAATACCTACAAATTTATCTTTCTCATCTGTAAAGATTTGATAAAATTTATTTTTAACAACTTCTTTAAAAGCGTCTTCTTTTAGCGCTATCATTTGTCCCGCGTTATAAGTAAATTCTAACTTTTTTTTATCAGGCACATTTTCTATATTTTCTACATCTACAAATTCGGTTTTAAAATATTCCAAACTTCCGCCAAGCCCTTTGACCTTTTCTCCATTTTGTTTTTTATATCCTTTTATAACTTTCTTAATTCTTTTGTGTGTAATTCGTCTACAAATTCCATACTCTTCAATCTCTTCCTCGCTTAAACCTTTTTCGCGAAGCTCTTTTTCAAGTCCGTTCAACTCATTATTAGTACAAAGAATAAATTTTCTATTTCCACCATCCTCTTTATTCAAATTTAAAACAGCGTGTCCAGTTGTTCCGGATCCTGCCATAAAATCTAAAATAGATCGGAAGAGCACACGTCTGAACTCCAGTCACACTGATATATCTCGTATGCCGTCTTCTGCTTGAAAAAAAAAATAAAACTCAACAAAAATGAAACGGCCAGCACTAGTTTTTTCCCGTCATCCCCTCTCTCTTCTATCCCTACT
>CAJVWV010000022.1 GCA_913009695.1 uncultured bacterium | reverse complement strand
GTGACTGGAGTTCAGACGTGTGCTCTTCCGATCTATATTTCTTTAATATCAGATAAGCTAAAAGTTTTTTTTGGTTTAATTATTTCCATAAGTTTAGTTGAAAGTCTGTAAAGTCTATAAAGTCATAAAGTCCATGAAGTTGAATTTTTTTTATTGGCTTTAAGGGCTTTTGACTTTTTGCTTTGGACTGCGCTTATACCATTTATAAGTATTTTTAATCCCTTCCTCTAATTCAATTTTATGTTTCCATCCAAGATTATTTAATCTTGAAATGTCCAATAATTTTCTTGGAGTTCCGTCCGGCTTTGTGGCATCCCATTTGATTTTTCCTTCAAAGTTGATAATTTTTTTTACTGTCTCGGTTAATTCCTTTATTGAAATGTCTTCACCGGTTCCGATATTCACGATATTTGATTCATTGTAATTATTCATTAGGAAAACGCAAGCATCGGCTAAATCGTCAACATGTAAAAATTCTCTTTTCGGGTTGCCGGTTCCCCATGCCTTAACTTCTTTTTTATTGTTAATTTTTGCCTCGTGGAATTTTCTGATTAGAGCGGGCAGGACATGCGAAGTTTTCAGGTCAAAGTTGTCATTCGGCCCGTAAAGATTAGTCGGCATTACCGAAATAAAATTTGTTCCATATTGCTTATTATATGATTGGCATTCTACTATGCCGGCGATCTTGGCGATAGCGTACGCTTTATTAGTGGGCTCCAGTCCTCCAGTCAATAAGTATTCTTCTTTAATCGGCTGCGGGCAATTTTTTGGGTAAATACAGGAGCTTCCCAAAAATAACAGTTTTTTTGTTTTTGCCAGATAGGCGTTATGGATGATATTATTTTGGATTGTTAAATTTTCATAAATAAAATCAGCCGGATAAGTGTTATTCGTCATTATGCCGCCGACTTTGGCCGCGGCCAAAAAAACATATTCAGGTCTTTCTGTCTCAAGGAATTTTTTAACGGCAACGCTGTCCAATAAATCAACCTCTTTTTTTGTTTTTAAAATTAAATTATTATATCCTTCTTGGCTTAATTTTTTTGCCAGCGCCGAGCCGACCAATCCTTGGTGTCCGGCGATGTATATTTTTGAATTTTTGTTCATAGCTATTTTCTATTGAGCTTCAGCTTAGAGTTAAAATCTTCCACCGAGCTTCAGTCCCGAGACCTCGGGAAGGATGGAATTTTACGCCTTAAATCCGTTATTTTTTAAGTGAACTTCTTTTTGGGCTTCCTCTAAGTCGTTTTCAGCCATTTCTTTAACAAGTTTTTCAAAACTTATTTCCGTCTCCCATCCCAAAATTTCCTTTGCTTTTTTCGCGTCGCCGAGCAGGGACTCAACTTCCGTGGGGCGGAAATATTTCGGGTCAATTTCTATAATTGTTTTGCCGGTTTGCGCGTCAATTCCTTTTTCATCAACGCCTTTGCCCTGCCATGAAATTTTAATTTTTAATTCCCTGAAAACAATTTCACAAAATTCTCTTACCGAATGTTGTTTTCCGGTCGCGATAACAAGATCGCTCGGTTTTTCTTGCTGCAACATAAGATGCATTGCCCTGACATAATCTTTGGCGTGCCCCCAGTCGCGTTTAGCGTTAATATTTCCGAGGTATAGTTTGTCTTGCAAGCCCAGTTTTATTCTTGCGGCTGCTCCGGTTATTTTCTTGGTGACGAATGTCTCTCCGCGGCGGGGGGATTCATGGTTAAAGAGTATTCCGTTAGAAGCATAAATGCCGTATGCCTCGCGGTAGTTAACCGTAATCCAGTAAGCGTAGGTTTTGGCGGCTCCATAAGGACTGCGGGGGTGAAACGGCGTTTCTTCATTTTGGGGAGGAGGGGATGAGCCGAACATTTCCGAGGTGGAGGCCTGATAAAATTTTGTTTTATTTTCAAGCCCTAATATTTTAATGGCCTCTAATAATCTTAAGGTTCCAAGCGCGTCGGAGTTGGCGGTATATTCAGGTGTCTCAAATGATACCTGCACATGGCTTTGCGCCGCTAAATTATATATTTCATCGGGTTGAATATTCCGCACAGCTCTTATCGTATTTGTGGAATCAGTTAAATCACCATAATGCAGTACTAATTTTTTATTTTTTTCATGCGGATCTTGATAAATATGGTCAATCCTGCCGGTATTAAAAGATGATGAACGGCGTTTTATGCCGTGCACTTCATACCCCTTTTCCAATAGAAGTTCCGCTAAATATGAGCCATCCTGCCCAGTTATCCCTGTAATTAACGCCTTCTTGTTTTCCATACTTTATAAACTTTATAATTTTATAAACTTTTAACTCCGCCCTACCATTTATTAATCCTATCAACTACTTTTTTCTTTATGTTTAAATAAGATTTAACAGCTTTTTTTTCAACTTTCGGAGATACTAAACGCAATATTTCTTTCCCCAATATTCTATATTGCCCGCCGACTTTATTGGCTTTTATCAGTCCATTTTTAAGCATGCGCTTAATAGTGCTATTACTTATTTTTAATAGTTTTTGGGTTTCGTTTGTTGTATAAACCGCGTTGGGTTTTATTTCGTTATTATTCATATTAGTGATTATATCAAAGTGTCAAAAGGTGTCAATAGGTATTAAAGGATAAAATCAAAAAACAGGCATAAAGCCTGATTTTTTTAATTTGAGCTTTGGATTTTTAAGTTTTATTAGATATTATAATTTAGAAATTAGAAATTCTTTCCATTATCTTCCCCCTCTTGATAGAACAGTGGCGATTGTTTTAAGAATAATAGACAGGTCTAAGTAAAAAGACCTGTTTTTTATATAGAAGAGATCATATTGTAATTTTTTTAAGCTATCGTCATAAGAAGGGGAATGATATTCTCCGGAAACTTGATCCCAACCGGTTGCTCCCGGCTTGATCAGTGTTCTTTCATGATAAAATGGAATTTGCTTTCCCAGTTCTTTAATCAATTCAGGTCTTTCCGGGCGAGGTCCGACAAAGCTCATTTCTCCCTTTAATATATTTATTACCTGCGGAAGTTCATCAATGCGCGTTTTACGTAGCATAGAACCGATTTTTGTAATGCGCTTATCGTTTTTAATTGTAGGAGCAAAATCATTGCCGTTAGAAGTCATAGAGCGGAATTTAATCATTTTAAACGGCTCATTATTCAAGCCCGCGCGATCCTGCTTAAAAAATATCGGTCCCTTGCTTTCCAGTTTTATCACTAGAGCAATAATCGGCCAAAAAATAATAGTAATAAATAAAATTATTAAAGCAAGAATAATATCATAAATTCGCTTAAATAAATCAGACCATTTTTTATTGCCTTCGTTTAGATTTTCTAAAAACCACATTTTATTTAATGATTCAATCGGAATTTTTCCGGTTAAATTTTCATAAAAATGCGGCAGGCTGATATAGTTAATTTTTAATGGTAGACATTTAAATAAAGAGGATCGAAGCTCATCGGATTCATTGGGGCTTGAAGTTAAAACAATCGTGTCTATGTTTTTTTCTTTTATTAATTCATATAAATTATCGGCCCCCTTAATAATAGGAACATTACCAATGCTATTATCTTTATCACTAACAACAAAAGCTATTTTGTAGCCTAAATGGGGCTTCTGGCTTAGCTCTTTTATTAATTCTTCAGCCAAGTTATTGATTCCTATAATCGCAATATTATTTTTAGGCAGATGAGACTTAAGTAGAATATTGTATAGGCGGCGCCAAAGAGTGAAAAGTATAATAAATACTATTATGTAAATTAATAAATTTCTTTTCGGAGCGATTGTAATTTGCGGAGTTAGATAGAAAAAGGCAAGAGAAATAAAGCTGGATATTGCCAGTGAACGAAAAGTAAGTTTAAAAAAGTTAGCATTATTTACGGCTAAGTGTAGGTTATATAATCCGGCAATATAAAAAATTAATATCCAAACAACAAAAATAATGCTAAAAGGAATAAAGTGACTTTCCCAAAGATCTAATGTTGGTGCTTGCCAATATCTTATAAAAAGAGTTAAATAAAGCGAAAAATAGAGAATCGCAATATCTCCTCCAAGTAAAATGAATTTTTTTAGTTTATGGTTCATGAGATTAAAAACGGCAATCAACTATTTTATATACCCAATCATGCGTACCAATTGTAAGAAATACAGTTTTGTTGCCATCAATAAAACGAAAAATAATTCTGTATGTTTTGTCAATACGAAAACTCCACACCTGTTTTTCTTTCGGCTCTAATTTTTCGGTGTGGAGAGAGGGATGAAAAGGATTTTTCCTAAAAAATTTTTCTTGTTTTTCAGCTTTTTTTTGAATTGACGATGGCAGTTTTTCATATCTTTCTTTAAATTCTTTAGTGATTGTAATTTCAGGCATATAACTATTTTGACAGCTCTTTGAGGGATTTTATTTTTTTTACGCGTCCGGCTTTATAGTCTTTTTCCGCTCGGTTTAAACTTTTAATAAATTCTTTCCCGAATAATCCGAATATTGCGGCCATTTTTTCAAATTTATAAGCGTCCATTTCTACTATAATTTTTTTATTTTGTTTAGTATTAGTTTTAATTGTTATAGGCAATGAATACATATAATTAGCATTTTAGTGAATTAAATCTAATATTAGTTTAACCGATTAAATGCCCTATGTCAATGCGTATATTGCTTTTACAACCCTAAGCTGTTATAATAAAAACATGAAAAAAAGCGAAAATAATAAAAATTGGCCGTTGGTCGGGAATGGGCATATTATTGATTTTTTATCTAAAAGTATAAAAAATGATAATCTAGCCGGAACATACATTTTTTGCGGGCCGGATAATTTGGGTAAAACAACCGTGGCAAATTTTTTTGCCCAAACATTACTTTGTCAGAATAATAAAATCCCCCATGCCCCCTTTAATAAAGGGGGAAACGTAGAAGTGCTTTGCGGTGAATGTATTTCATGCAAAAGATTTTCTGTTAAAAAAGAAAATAAGGAAGTCGCGGAAGAAGTTGAGTTGGGTGAAGCGCACGGAGATTTACATCTGGTAAAAAAAGAAAAAGATAAAAAGAATATTTCCATTGAACAAATAAGAGAGTTTATCAGGAAATTAAACATGAGTTCTTTTTTGAATTCATATAAAATCGGCATAATTAAACATGCTCATAGCTTAAGCCAGGAAGCGGCCAACGCTCTTCTTAAAACGCTGGAAGAGCCGAAAGATAAAGTTTTGATTATTTTAGTAACCTCTGATATTGATTTAATACCCCAGACTATCGTATCGCGCGGTCAAATTTTAAAATTTAATCCTGTCAGCTCTGATATTATTTATGATTATTTGATTAATAAACATAAGGCATCAAGAAGCGCGGCAAAAAATTTTTCTAAAATGAGTCTAGGCAGGCCGGCCTTAGCGGTTAAATTTTTGCAAGATAAAGAATTCTATTCTACTTATACAGACAGGATAAATACTTTTTTAAATTTTTTTAATCAGGATATCAACGAGCGCTTTAAATCAGTTGAAAGTTTATTAGGAGAAAAAAAATCCGGTCATGCTCTAAAATCCAGTAATCAGGAAACGGTTAAATTAGCTAGCCGCACGATTGAAGCGTGGTTGAGTTTGACTAGGGATATGATTCTTTTGGAATTTAATCAAAAGGAAAAAATTCAGCATGAAATTACCGAAAAAGAGCTTATAAACGCAAGAACAAAATTAAACTTAGGTAAATTGCTAAACTTAACAGACGCTTTACGGCAAGCCGATAAATATTTGAAAGCGAATGTTAATTCAAGGCTTGTTTTAGAAAGTATAGCCATAAATATCTAAGAAACTGTTTAAAAGTTTATTTCTGCCGCAATTCCCAAATTTTGGCACGAAAGCAACTTCTAAACAGTTTCTAATAATTTAAAAAATATGTTTAAAAACAAATTATTTATTTCAACTTTATTTATTATTTCAACTTTAGCGGTTACCGGTTGTTCAATAACCTTTAAATCAAGCGACGAGGGATTTAACGACTTGGGGGTTTATAAAACTGTTTCAAACGGCGATGTGTGGTCGCAGCATGTTTTGATCCCCACTATAACCGGAAAACCAAAAACTATGGGCGGGATAAGCGTAAATTCTTTGGAAATGGATCCGAGCGACAATAATGCTATTTATTTGGGTAGCAAAGAGAACGGTTTATTTTATACCTATGACGGCGCAAAAAATTGGCATATTGCTTCAAATTTAGGGCAGGTTACTGTTAACGCAATCGCCGTTGATAATGAATCTAAATGTATTATTTATGCCGCTATAGCCAATAAGGTTTATAAATCAACGGATTGCAGCCGCACATGGCTTCAAGCGTATTATGACGACAACAAGAGTGTTACAATTAATGCCATGGCCATAGATCATTATAATAGCGCGAATGTTTATATAGGCACATCACGAGGTGAAATTATTAAAAGTCTGGACAGGGGGGTAAGCTGGCAGACTTTATATAGATTTAAAAATAGCGTTAAAAAAATTATAATTTCTCCGCATGATAGCCGTATTATTTTTGTAGCAACAAAACAAAAAGGAGTTTTCCGATCTAATGATGGTGGAAATTCTTGGGTTGATTTAAATGAAAATTTAAAAGATTTTAAGAGCAGCAAGAGTTTCAATGACCTAATAACTTCTTCTGCTCAGCCCAATTTAATATTGTTAGCAACAAGCTACGGCTTATTAAAATCAGAGGATAATGGCGACAGCTGGTCTAAAATAGAATTAATTACTCCCGAAAAAGGGGCTACTATTAACGCAATCGCGATGAGTCCAAAGGACGCGTTAGAAATATATTATGTTACCAACACCACTTTCTATCGATCATTAGACGGCGGAGAAAATTGGATAATTAAGAAATTACCGACAAGCGGAGCTGGGTGGAAATTATTAGTTGACCCTGAAGACACAAGTATTATGTATATGGGAGTGAAAAAATATAAAAAATAAAAAACACATATAAAATATGCAAAAATTTATTAGTTTATTGTTTAAATTTTTTTTAATATTTTATTTTAGAATATATGAATCAATATATAGAATTAAAACAAGAGGAATTTCAAAAGGCAATAGATTTTTTTAAAAAAGATATTGCGAGCTTGAGGACAGGCAGAGCTAATCCGGCTATGCTTGACGGCATTCAGGTTGAGGTTTATGGCGCTAAAACTCCTTTAAATGGTGTAGCGAGTATAAATGTGGCTGACGCCAAAAGTATGATTGTCGCTCCGTGGGATAAAAACGTAATAAAAGATATAGAAAAAGCTATTGTTGAAGCTGAGTTGGGAGTCGGGGTAATTAACGAAGGAGACAAAATAAGATTATCGGTTCCGCAAATGACTGAGGAGAATAGAAAAGACCTAGTCAAAAAGCTTAATGAAAAACAAGAGGAAGCTCGAATAAAAATAAGGCAAACACGGGATGAGATAAAAGAAGACATTGAAAAATCGGAAAAAAATAAAGAAATTAGCGAAGACGATAAATTTAAGTTTATTAAAGAGTTGGACGAAGAGACAAAAAGCAATAATGATGAATTAAAAAATATAAGAGATAAAAAGGAGCAAGAAATAATGACGATATAAATTAATTTTTAATTTTTAATCCGCCGCGGCAGAATCTCCCGATAGGGGATTCTGCCGGTAATCCAGATCATATTTGAATACCGGCAGAATCCTCTGAGGAGAGATTCTGCCGCGGCGGATTTGTTACGTTTTTTATGCTGTTAACTTTGATTACATTTTTGATAGTTTTATCAGTACTTGTTATTGCTCATGAGTTTGGGCATTTTTGGACTGCGAGAAAATTCGGTTTAAAGCCGGAAGAATTTGGTATTGGTTTTCCTCCGCGAGCATTTGGGATTTATAAAAACAAAGATGGGAAATGGGTTAAGGTCATGGGCGGAAAAAAAGTAGAAGACGCGTCAGATACTATATATTCTATTAACTGGTTTCCTTTGGGAGGTTTTGTAAAACTTGGAGAAGATGAAGAAGGCGGAGACGATCCTAATCATTTTCAAAACAAGAAAATTTGGCAGAGAATGATAATGATATCCGCCGGCGTTATAATGAATATTATTTTAGCGGCAATTTTAATATCCGCCGGACTTATGTTCGGCTTACCGCAGGCTCTAGATAATATTGACGCGCGAGCTCAGGTCTTTGATAAAAAAATTCAAATAGTTGAAGTGTTGGGAGAATCTCCCGCAAAAGAAGCTGGCTTAAAGATGGGAGATGTTGTAGTAAGTATTAATGGAAATGAATTAACTAATTATGAAAATTTACAGAAATTTAACGCTGATAATATTAATCAAGAATTAAAATATAAAATTAAGCGCGGGCAGGAAGAATTTGAAAAAACAATTACTCCTATTACCATAGAAGAAACCGGCAAAGGCGGTATTGGTATTGGAATAATTGAAACTGGCATAGTAAAATATCCTTGGTATTTAGCGATTTGGGAGGGAATTAAAACAACCATATTTTTAACATGGGCGATTATAGTGGCGTTTTATGAACTCATAAAGGGGCTTATTGTAGGCCAAGGAATAAGCGCGGATGTGGCAGGGCCGGTTGGCATTGCCGTTTTAACCGGGCAGGTTGCTCGCATGGGGTTTGTTTATGTTTTGCAATTTACGGCTCTTCTTTCCATTAATTTAGCAATAATTAACTTTTTGCCATTTCCGGCTTTAGACGGAGGAAGAGTTTTGTTTTTAATTATTGAAAAGATCAAAGGTTCACCCGTAAAACGCGAGGTGGAAGCCGTAATACATAATATCGGTTTTGCATTGCTTATGATTTTAGTTTTAATTGTAACGTTTAAAGATGTAGCGAAATTTGGGGATAGTTTTAGAATGCTTTGGGAAAAGATATTTTAGTCTACGAATTACAAATTAATTACGAATTTACGAATAAATCTAAAAAAATAAAAAATTTATGATAGACAATATAGAACAAATAGCTTATGATTGGATAAAAGCGAGTACTGATGAAACTGATATAAAAAGCGAATATTATTGCCGGACGCGGGATGTTTTTCAGGCAAGAGTGGACAGGATGGTGATTTTTTTATTAAGAGATGGTAAAATTAAAGAAGATGACGCGTATGTTATTTCCGCTATAGCGGGAGAGATTGGCAACAATTCCTTTGATCATAATTTGGGAAATTGGACAGATATTGCCGGAATATTTTTCGCTTATGAATTTTCCGGCGGGAAATTAAAAATAATTTTGGCTGACAGGGGAAGAGGGGTTTTGACCACGCTAAAAAGAGTAAAGCCGGAGCTTAATAATGATATGGAGGCGATAAAAACGGCTTTCACTGAAAGAATTTCAGGGCGGGCGCCGGAAAATAGAGGCAATGGCCTGAAATTCGTAAAAGAAAATGTGCAAAATAAAAAAATGCGTCTGGCTTTTACTTCCGGAAACGGCAAGGCTGAATTGAATGAAAAAATGGAAATAGAAAAAATTGAAGATAAAATAAACGGTTGTTTGGCGATATTGTCATTTTAATATATGAGAATTGAAATAATAAAATTTGGAGAAATATTAATTTCTCGTCCTGCCGGCAGAGAGGCGTTTTTAGCGATGTCCGCGTATCTCACTAAGGATATTAAAAAAAATGAATTAATTGAAATTGATTTTGAAGGCGTGAAAGTTTTAACTCCGTCGTGGGCTGACGAAGTAATTACGAAGGTTGCTGAAAAATTCAAAAATGTAAAATTGCTTAATACGGAAAACGCGACTGTGCGGGCGACCTTAAAAACTTTACGGGAGTATTCTGATTTAAAAATATAAATATAATGCGAACGATGCGAATTATTATGTGAATTCTACGAATATGCAAACCCACGAATTTAATTCGTGAGTTTGTATAATTCGGATAATTTGTAGATTCGCATTATACTATTTATGAACATAAACATTAAAGCGACAAAAATTGAATTAACTCCGGCGATTAAAGATTATATTCAGGAAAAAATGGATATGTTGGAAAAATATTTAGGCGATATTCAAGTAATAAACGCTCATTTTGAAGTGGAGCTAACAACGCATCATCATCAAAAAGGGGATATATTTCGCGCTGAAGCAAATTTAAGTATTCCGGGAAGCCTTTTAAGGGTTGAAAAAACCGAGGGTGATCTATATAAGGCGATTGATAAAGTTAAGGATCATTTGCATATGATGATAAAGAAGCATAAAGAAAAAATGATAGATAAAAAAAGAAGGGCTTAGTTATAGAAGTTATTGAGAACTTGAGGGATCATATAGAATTTAATCAATAATCCAAATACTCTTATTTTTGTCATCCTGAACGAAACTTGTCTAAATTTTTTGCGAAGCTAAAATTTAGGCGGTGAAGTGAAGGATCTATAATACGTGGTAATCAGCAATAATGACATATTACAGATCCTTCACTGCGATAAATTTTTATTTAATCCCGAAACTTCGGGATTAAATAAAAATTATATCTCCGTTCAGGATGACAAAAAGGGCGGGTAGCCCGTTGATTTATTGGTTAAATTCTGTATGACCCGATAATAGGGACACAAGATAAGATAATAAAATTAAATAAATATGTAAGGCAAAAAGTATGAAAATTATAACCGAAAAAATTTCCTCAAAATCTGAAAATTTCGCTACGTAATTTATTAAGCAACAAGTCTAATAGAAAAATAAATAAAAAATTTATAATTTCCGCCTGACTTTAATCAGTATTTTAAGAGAAGCATTTTTTAAACCAAATCAAACTCTCACTAAAGTGAGGTGGAAAGTTAAAAATAAATGGAATGCCAGCATAAACAATTAGCGGATGGAAAATGGAAAAAGCTGTCGTTTGTCGCGCAGATGGCGAATATTGGCAGTGAAGTAGAGCGAGCCATAAAATGGAAGAATAAGAACAATAATGAATATAGCCAGTTGGCTTTTGAGAGGGCCCTAGAGCTTTTGGACTTAACTGTTGCTGACGAAAAAAACAAAAAACGACTTAAGGAAATTATGCGAGTTAGAGAAGTTTTAGCCGATTATTTCGTTTTTCAAAATGAATATCAATCTACCGATAAAAGTTGGCAGAATTATTTTTACAGTTTTAATCTTGCGGCCAGGCTTGTTTTGTAGTATAATATAATTAAGTTCTTCAACCTACATTAAATAACTTTATTATGAGTGACATTGTTAAAAAATGGTTTGAATACGCTAAAGCCGATTTGGAGGCGGCTGAAATTTTAGTAAAAAATTCAAAATCCGACTATTCATATCAGCTGGCGGTTTTGCATTGTCATCAGGCGATTGAGAAGTTGTTAAAAACGGTTATCGTGGCGAATAAAAAGGAAGTGAAAAAGATACATAATCTTTTAGTATTGGCAAATGACAGTAAAATTAAATTTCCTGAAGATTTTTTATATTACATTGAAGAATTAAATCCGCACTATTAAGTAAGCCGATATCCGGATATTGTTTACAGGGATACGATATTGAGGTACAATAAAGAAACTGCGAAATATTATTTTGGTAAAACTAAAAAATTATTTTCATGGATAGAAAAAAAAATAAAGTAAAAAAAATAATTAAAGAATATATTAAATATTTTCCTTCGCATATTAAGCCAGAGGGAGTATTTCTTTTCGGCAGCTACGCTACCGGCAAAATACGTGAAGACAGTGATATTGACCTAATAGTTATATCGTCGGATTTTGAAAAAATAGATTTTATGAAAAGATTGATTCTCTTGTCGCATGTCCAGGGCGCGAACAAACTAACCCGTTCCACGCCTATGGATATTATCGGTTATACGCCGAAAGAATTTAAAAATATTGGCAAGGAATCAATCATTATGCGACAAGCGAAAAAGGAAGGAAAAATGATTTATAGGGCTAATTAAAATTTAAAAATCAAATAACTAAATAATAAGTAGTTTTGTTATTAGTATAATTTTACTACTACTACTACTACTACTACTACTACTATGAAAATTCTAAAAGAAAAGAATCAAATTTTAAACCCCATTAGAAAATATTGTTCTAACGGGGTAAAAGTAATTCTAACTTCCCTAATCGCCGCATTAGCATGTACAGGCATTATTTATGCCGCTACTACTGTCGGTACTAATATCTCCACCGGCGGCACATTAGATGTTACTGGCGCTTCCACTTTCACAACCGCTTCTTCAACCGGCATTGTTAGGTTCGCAAACATTAACTCCGATACCGGAGCTATTAGTTTTGACAATGAAAATTTAACTACAACCGGAACTCTAACGATAACCGGATTAACTACTCTCGGAAACGCTTCAACTACATTATTATCAATATCAAATACCGCCTACATCGGCGGAGACAACGGTTTAACACTAACTGGCGGCTCTATTACCGATGCCACCGGCGCCATCAGTTTTGGCAATGAGGATCTTACCACCACCGGCGATTTGTCCGTCGCGAACGCCACCACTACGGGGGCGTTTAATGTTGACGGAAATACGGTATTGGCGACAACCACTCTTTCCGGCGACCTTGGCGTGACCGGAGATTTAACATTGTCAGGCGGCAGCGCAAAACTCAGCTCCCCTAATGCCCAATGGAGTTATATGAAAGCAGGGGCGTATCTCAGTAATATGACCCAATGCAAGCTGATGATAATGTGGCAGAATCCGGCAGATGGCGGAACTGAAACGGATTTATGCGGCAGTAATACAATTACATATGACGCTGACGCTGATTTTACATCATCTGACAGGGTGACAAAAGGGCTTTCATGGGTGTTGGATTTCTCTACACCCACCAAAAGAGTGACGGTCAGCGAAGATGATTCTATTGCTTTTGGCGATGGAACAAATAGTTATGATTTTACTATTTTCTTCTGGTTTCAGGCGCCATCTACAGGTTCTATAAAAATGCTGCTGCATAAGAATTCAGCTTCAGGTGAAGAGCTGGACATTACATACACACTTGCGCAGGGGGTAAATATATATGCTTATGATGATTCGGCGGCGGTGAGTGCTTCAAGTCAAACTCCCTCTTCATATTTCGTTGAGGACACTTGGTATTTCTATACTGTCACGCATAATGAATCTGTTGGGTCTGGAACTACATTTAATGACGGCACAAAAATTTACGTGAATGGGGTAGATATTACCTCAACTGATGTAACACAAAATTGCACAACAGCTGCCCCATGCGCAGGATTTGTGGCCATAGAAGATATAGTCGGTTCGCCTCTTTACATCGGCGCAAGTTATTTAAACGGAAATAAATTTAATAAACGATTGGGAGATGTGGGAATTACTAGAGAAGTTTTAACCCCTGCCCAAATTAAAGCAATATATCAAGCATCAAGGGGGTTTATGTAAATTATGCGTAAATTATTATTTATATTTATTGTTGTGGCTGTTTTTATATCCGCAATAACAATACGGACTTTTGCCGCGACAAATTATTATTTTGACGCCACTAATGGCAATGATTTAGGGGCGGGTACTCAGAATGACCCATATAAAACTCTCGCTAAATTAGATACATTGACGTTGGTTGCCGGAGATATAGTGTATTTAAAAAGAGGAGAGACGTGGTACGAATCTACGGCACCAAACACAAACGGATCAAGCGGCAATCCGGTGATTTTTGACGCTTACGGCTCAGGCAATCTGCCTATTATTAGCGGAGAGGTATTTATTACGAGTGCCTGGACTAATACAACAGGCGATGAATACAAGATAATCCTATCCGCAAAACCAGAAGCTGTCTATGAAAATGGTACAACACAGTTAAAGGGTTATCAAGAAAGCATAGCAGCTTCGGCTTGGAGCTTGGAAGGCTTCACTAATATCTATAAGGCAAAACCATTCAAACAACCTCCGATAGCCGTATACGCAAATGCCAACAGTTCAACCCCGACATTACTCACCCAAAATACAACATGGGACAGTTCTGATAATGATCCGCCGCTGAATGCTGGTGAGTGGTATCATATGTCGGGGGGCGACTCTATAAGATTGTATGTACATCTGCCGGACAGCAGTGATCCGGCTATCCAGGCAGACGGTTATGTTTTATTTTCTGTCACGCAACAAGGCAATCTCAATGCCGGAGAATATTTTTATGATGCTCCGGATAATGAGTTGCATGTGAGATTATCAGACAGCGTAGCCCCGCAAAGTTCAGAAATTTCTTACCCGACACGGACAAACTGTATGACATTTACAGACAAGGGGTATCTTGCAATTCAGAATATCCAGTGTGAAAAAACCAAAGAAGAGGGTTTTCTCTTCACCAACTCAGGAGATTATTCCGAGTATACTTTTAACAACATCAGAACTGAGTACACGGGACTGGCAGGATTGTTATTTGATACCGGCTCTGCAACAGTAACAACCGGCGTTACTGTTCAGAACTCAAATATTATGTATTACGGCAGAAACGCCCACTGGTACATTCCACAGACATCAGGGCTGACTTACGGAGAACGCGCTTCGGGCATTGCCCTTGGAAATTCGTGGACAAATGACGGCAGTTTTAATACTACTGTCATTAAGAATAATCTCATTGAGTATGGGACAAAAGGCATATCCCGTTCTGACTGGGGTCAGTGGTATTATTCAAGTTCAGACTCGGGAATATTTGTGAATAAGATAAATGGCATGACTTTTGAGGAAAATGAAATTAATGGCGGAGGGCACGCTGTTTAGATCGGAAGAGCACACGTCTGAACTCCAGTCACACTGATATATCTCGTATGCCGTCTTCTGCTTGAAAAAAAAAAAAAAAAGAAAAAAATAAAATGCATCGACCAAAAAAACTTCTACACTTAAAGTCACTACAGTCGGTAATAA
>CAJVWV010000021.1 GCA_913009695.1 uncultured bacterium | reverse complement strand
TCGTCTATGAGATTATACTAGCGTCTAGTATTTGTTTTTTTTTTTTATTTGTTTCTTTTTTTTTTTTAATGATACGGCGA
This sequence comes from uncultured bacterium, assembly GCA_913009695.1. Taxonomy (GTDB): domain Bacteria; phylum Patescibacteriota; class Patescibacteriia; order Patescibacteriales; family SZUA-104; genus CAJVWV01. Next base: position 16,599 of record CAJVWV010000021.1, on the reverse strand, counting down.
CCACCGAGATCTACACTCTTTCCCTACACGACGCTCTTCCGATCTCGCTGTTCGTTTCTATGAAGGCAAGACTGGAATGAAAATGATTTTAGAAGAAATGCTTAGTGAAGCAAAAGAAATATTGGGATTCAGTTCAGCTGAAGATTATATTGCAACACTAGAAGATTATTTACCGTCTTTTTTAGAAAAACGATTAAAAAAAAGAATTCCAATAAGATCAATCTTAAGGGAATCTCCTAAAGCAAAAGGAAGAAAAGAACTTGGGCAAGAACAACTAAGAAAGGTTAGGCTTATTTCTCCTAGCTATGAATATCACTCCCTAACCGCTATTTGGGGAAACAAATTTGCCATGTTTTCATTTAAAGATGAAATGATGGCTTTGGTTGTTGAAAGTAAAGAGTTAGCACAGTCCCAGAAAGTAATGTTTAATTTAATTTGGGACTCGTTAGAAAATAAATAATTTAAAATAAAAAGGCGCGGAAAAGTTATTGCTTTTCCGCGCTTTGTCTTTGAACTTCTTCAGATTTTCGACAATGAGCAATTATTAGAGGAAAGATTGATTTTACGAAATTAGCAAAGTCTACATTAAGACCAAGGTTCATTGCTTCGTCCCATACTTTGCGCAACCTTTTCTCTTCAATATCTTTTACATAAATTGGTTTTCCATCGCCTCTTTTACATTCTTCAATCTCTAGTGCTGTCTCTACTCTTTCCGCGAGTAAAGATACAATCTTGCTGTCAATATTATCAACTTTTTTTCGTAAACCAGGTAATGCATCGGATATTTTATTTTTCATTTATTACCCCATTAATATTTTCTGTTTTTTATAATATTACTAAAATATTTCAATAAAGTCAATCCTCCCCTATTTACTCCGTTAGAAGGAAAAACTTTTATTAATATGGCCGACAGCAAAACACAACCCTCTAACGGAGTTTACATATTGAAAAATAGAACGTATAATAAAAACATGACTAAAGATAATAAACCAACTATATTTTCAGGCGTTCAGCCGTCTGGTACGCTCCACATAGGAAACTATTTAGGGGCTATTTCTAATTGGGTGGATTTACAGGATAAATACAACTCTATCTTCTGCGTAGTAGATTATCACGCTATTACCGTAAGACAAAAACCAAAAGAATTAAATAGAAATATTTTAGACGTTGTAAAAATTTACATGGCTTCGGGAATTAATCCGGAGAAGGCCGTAATTTTTCAGCAGTCCAATATTAGCGCGCATACTGAGTTGGCTTGGATTTTGAATTGTACGGCACGGATGTCTGATTTATTTAAAATGACACAATTTAAAGATAAAACGAAAGTTGACCTCGAAAAGATAATTGAAGAAATAGAAAAAAGAACGTTAAAAACATTTGGTAATAGTGAAACCTATATTATATCTTCAGAGGTTAAAAAATTAGTTAAAGAATTATCTAATAGCCTTAATAATGTTCGCAAGTCTGGTATTGGGCTTTTTGATTATCCTGTTTTAATGGCATCTGACATTTTATTATACAATACAGACTTAGTTCCGGTGGGCGAGGACCAAAAACAACACGTTGAATTAGCTCGCACTTTAGCGCGACGCTTTAATTCGCAATTCGGAAAAGTTTTTAGAATTCCGGAAGTTGAAATCAGAAAAGAAGGGGCGCGGATTATGGGATTAGACGACCCGACTAAAAAAATGAGCAAGAGCGCGAATCCTGCGAATTATATCGCTTTAACCGACTCGCCAGAAGTTGCTACTAAAAAAATAATGAAAACCGTTACTGATTCGGGATGCGACATTAAATACGACAAGAAAAATAAACCAGCAATTTCAAATCTTTTAACAATCTATTCTTTGCTAACCGGCGAAGATATAAAAAAATTAGAATCAAAATGTGAATGCGAATGTAAAGGATATGGAGATTTTAAAAAGAAGCTGGCTGAAGCGGTCGGAGAATTTTTAATTAGTTTTCAAAAAAAATATAATAGTTTTGGAGATGATGAAATAAAAGAAATATTAAAAAATGGAGCAGAAAAAGTAAAACCAGTGGCTGATGAAACCTTAAGAAGAGTTAAAGAAAAATTGGGAATAAAAATATAGATTTTTTTGTCATCTTGAGCGAAGCGAAAGATCTATAATACGTAATTATCTTAATTATTGGCATATTACAGATTCTTCACCTCGCTCCGCTCCGTTCAAAATGACAAAAAAGAAAAATATAGAATCTAAACAACTAATCAACCAACATATATGGGAAAATATCTAAAAGAGTGCGTAAATCAATTAAGCAAAACCTGTTCAGTGATGGGCAACGCGGAAGGCGATGATAAACCATTCTGCTTAAGTTATAATGAAGTAGAAATATTAAATTCTCCCCAACGCGTTATTGAGGTTTCTATTCCCGTTAAAATGGATAACGGAGAATTAAAAGTTTTTACCGGATTTAGAGTACAGCATAACGACGTAAGAGGGCCATTTAAGGGTGGGTTACGTTATCATCCTAAAGTTAATTTTGACGAGATAAACGCCATGGCCCTTGTTATGACAATAAAATGCGCGGTTGCGGATATTCCTTATGGCGGAGCTAAGGGCGGTATCACTGTTGACCCAAAAAAATTAAGCCAAGGAGAAATAGAAAGACTAACTCGCGGATACATTCGGGCGGTCGCCGACTTTATCGGGCCGGACAAAGATATACCTGCGCCTGACGTTTACACAAATCCGCAAATTATGGCATGGATTATGGATGAATATTCAAGAATTAACGGAAAAAATACTCCAAGCGCGGTAACCGGCAAACCGCTTGAAGTAGGCGGTTCGCAAGGACGCGGTACTGCCACGGCTCAAGGCGGATTTTATGTTTTTGAATCATTGCTCAAAGAATTAAAATTAAAAAAGAAAAATATTACTATTGCCGTTCAAGGTTTTGGAAATGCGGGCATGAATTTCGCTAAAATCGCCAATGCAGGAAAATACAAAGTTGTTGCTGTTTCAGACTCAAAAGGCGGAATATATAATAAACAAAGTTTAGATATTGAAAAAGTTATTAAACATAAAGCTACTACTGGATCAGTTATAAATTTTGAAGGAGCTAAAAACATTACTAATGAACAATTACTTGCTTTACCTATTAACGTTTTAGCGCCGGCAGCTTTAGAAGGCGCAATAAACAAAAAAAATACCGGAAGAATAAAAGCAAATATAATTTTAGAATTAGCTAACGGTCCAACTACAATTGAGGCAGGGGAAAAATTATATAAGAAGGGAATAATTATCGTGCCTGATGTACTCGCCAATGCCGGAGGCGTAATCGTTTCTTATTTTGAATGGGTGCAAAACATCCGCCATTTTTACTGGGACAAAAAAAAGGTTAACGATAGATTAAAGACACAAATTACTAATGCCTTTAACAAAGTGTGGGAAAACACAAAGCATCATAACGTAAATATGCGAACAGCCGCTTATATGTTAGCAATTGAAAAGTTGGGGAGGGCTTTGAAGATACGCGGAATTTAAAAAAGAGATCCAATCTCCAAATTTGCGAATGCAAATTTGGAGATTGGATCTCTCGGTTTTCAACATTTATGAACGTAAAAGATTTATTAAAAAACGCAAAAGATATTCCAAGCTTTCAAATTGAGCGAAGGCTTAATAGGCTTGTGCGTGAAAACTATAAATACAGAAACTTAAGCGCGAAAAATAAAAAATTACTTCTTAAAACTATTAAAGAGTATATCTCTAAAATAAGAAAGGGTTATAGCGTAACAAGCGAAACGATAAGAAGGGATATGCTTAAATTCCATGGAAAAAGAGAAGAATTAGATTTAACTTATGAGGACATGAAAGATTTTCGGGAAGTAATGAATATGTTTAGAAAATAACTACGAATTACGAATTTATTACAAATTTACAAATAAAAAGAAGGCGAACAAACATTTGTTCGCCTTCTTTTTATTTTATTTATATTTATTCTAAACTATCAACATTAACACCGTATCCCCAATCAACCTCATCATAACTATGCAAAAGTTTGTCTATGTATTTTTTAAGTTCATTATATTTTTCATCAGTTTTAGCTTCAAATTTAATTGTTATGTATGGACCGTTTTGTGAATAACGAATTACAAACATAGAATCGGGCATATCTAATCTTATTCCGTCTCCCGCCCGTTCATCGTCAATAACTTCCGCATCAGGGAAATCTTTTCTTAAAACTTTTCCAATTTTTTTTATTAAAGCTACTTTTTTATCATCATCACAACCCACCTTAATTTCCGGGCTGGAAATATATTTTGGAAGAGATTTAATGGCCTCAGCAAGCGATTGGTTTATTCTTGATAAGTAGCTTAACAACCTCATGGTTGAATATAGCCCGTCATCATGATTATAAAAATCAGCGGAAAAAAAGAAATGACCCGACAGCTCTCCAATAAAAGCGGCTTTAATTTCTTGATTTTTCTTTTTTAAAAATGAATGTCCGGTTCGCCACATAAAGGGTTTTCCCTTATATTTTAAAATAGTTTCTTCTACAACTTTTGAACAAAGAGTATTATACATAATTTTTGCCTTTGGATATTTATGCAATACATCAATAGCGAATAAAGCTACAAGCACATCGTTCCAGATTATAGTTCCTTTATTATCTACGATTCCAATACGATCTCCATCAGCATCATACGTAAACCCGATATCGGCTTTTTCTTCAAGAACTTTATTTTTTAAGCGCAGGGCAACAGCTTGTTCAGTCGGATCAGGCGTTCCCAGCGGAAATGTTGGGTCTAATTCGCAATTACTTTCTATTACTTCACACCCGGCCATTCTAAGCAGTTTTGGCGCGATTACGCCGGCAGTGGAATTACTTGCGTCAATAACCACTTTAAATTTTTTAGTAATTGGCAGCCGTTTAATTATATCGCTAAAATAATCTTTACTAATATCTTTTATTTCCACTTTCCAGGGGCGCGTCCCCTTCTCATAATCTTCTTCTTCAACCATTCGTCTAAGCTCCTGCATGCCCTCGCTAACTAATGTTTCAGAGTAATCAATAGCAAACTTAAAACCGTTGTATTCAGCCGGATTATGCGAAGCTGTTACGTACGCGCCACCTTTAATTTTTAAAAAATACTGAGCCCAATAAAATGTTCCAATTAAATTCATTCCAATATCAACAGTATCAACTCCCGCCCAATTAAAACCTCGAATTAACGCTTCACTATACGCGGGGCTTGTTGCCCTTGAATCTCTTGCTACGATCGCCTTAGTAATACCACGACGCTTCATATAGGTACCATGTGCCTTACCAATATGTTCAACTATTTCTTTGTTTAAATCTTTATCAACCACCCCCCGAAGGTCATAGCCGCGAAAAATGTATGGATTAATTTTCATACTATAATTTTTACATTAAATGTTAGCGTGTTATAGTATTATAGTATCGCAAATATCTACGAATTACAAATATACAAATAAAAATTACTATACTTATGCAAAAAACAATAAAAGAATTACTAAAATTAAATATAAAAACTAGCAATGACTTAATGCTGGCCAAGAGAAAAATTGCTAAAAAATACGGAATCAAAATTATTGAAAATTCCGAGATTTTAAAATACATAAAAAACTTAAAATCCCCCCAGCCCCCTTTATCAAGGGGGCTAATAAGAATTCTGCGTAAAAGAGCTATTAGAACGTTATCTGGTATTGCCCCGGTAGCGGTTTTAACAAAGCCACATCCTTGTCCAGGCAAATGCGCCTATTGCCCAACTGAAAAAGACGTACCACAAAGCTATCTTTCTAACGAGCCGGCAGTTATGAGAGCTATTCGCTGCGAATATAATCCATATAAGCAGGTGCAATTGCGCTTGCGCGCGCTAGAGGCTAACGGACATGAACCGACTAAAATAGAAATAATCGTTATTGGGGGAACGTGGAGCGCGCTACCGGAAAAATATAAATTCTGGTATATAAAAGAATGTTTTCGGGGAGCAAATAATTATAATGCAAAAACTCAAAACTCAAAACTCAAAACTCAAAGCTATAATTCTAAATTCAAGATTCAAAACTTAGAAAAAATATTAATTAAAGAACAGAAAAAAAATGAAAAAACGAAATACAAAATTATTGGCTTAACTTTAGAAACAAGACCAGACTATATTAACGAAAAAGAATTATTAGAGATGCGAGAGCTGGGGTGTACGCGAGTTGAATTAGGCGTGCAGGCGATTGACGATAAAATTTTAAAAAAAAATAAACGCGGACACGGCGTAAAAGAAATCGTGGATGCCACAAAACTTTTGCGTAATTTTGGATTTAAAATAACTTATCATATTATGCCAGGACTTCCAGGTTCAACCGCTGTCAAAGATTTAAAAATGTTTAAACAATTATTTGGCGACGAGCGCTTTCAACCGGACCAATTAAAATTTTATCCGACAATAGTAACCAAGGGAAGTTTATTATATAGATGGTGGAAACGTGGTAAGTATAAGCCATACAGCGATAAAGTTTTACAAAAATTAATTATAGATTGTAAAAAAGCTGTTCCTGAATACGTTAGAATAATTAGACTTATTCGCGATATTCCCGGAGAATCAATTATAGCCGGCAACCTAATTACAAACCTAAGACAAGTTCTACATCAAAAAGGCATAAAATGCCGTTGCATAAGATGCCGAGAATGTAGAGATGGGACATTGTCCCGTCTCCGACGTAGCATTAAATTAAAAACTACAAAATACAAAGCATCAGGCGGAAAAGAATATTTTATTCAGGCAGAAAGTAAGGACAAAAAAACACTTTACGGATTTTGCCGACTACATCTTTCTCAAAACAATGTCCTTGACGGTTCCGCTTTAGTTCGTGAATTACACGTTTATGGAGAGTTGGTTCCTGTTGGTAGTAAAAAGATTGTACAGCACAGCGGATTAGGGAAAAAATTAATGATTGAAGCTGAAAAAATTTCTAAAAAAAATAACTACAAAAAAATAGCCGTAATTTCTGGAATAGGCACGAGAGGCTACTATAGAAAGCTTGGTTATAAATTAAAAGATAGTTATATGGTTAAAAATTTCAAATAAAGCTATGGCAACAATAACCAAATTAAAAAAAGAGCTAAAAAAAATAGCTAGCTCCAAGCAAGCAAAAATTCTGCAGAGATTTTTTAAAACTGGAAAGGGCGAATATGGCGAGGGGGATGTATTTTTAGGGATTAAAGTTCCCGTACAGAGAAAAATCTCTAAAAAATTTAAAGATTTAAAACTAAGTGATTTGCAAAAATTATTAAACAGCAAAATTCATGAAGAACGATTGATTTCTTTGTTTATTTTGATTAGCCAATATATTAATGGCGATGAAAAAATTAAAAAGAAAATCTATAACTTTTATCTTAAAAACACAAAAAATATAAATAACTGGGATTTAGTTGATTCATCGGCTCCTAATATTGTCGGAAATTATTTATTAAATAAGCCACGTAACATCTTATATAAATTAGTTAAATCCAAAAATTTATGGGACAGACGGATTGCGGTTCTGGCTACTTTTACGTTTATTAGAAATAACGATTTTAAAGACATAATTAAAATTGCTAAAACATTAATAAAAGACGAACATGACTTAATTCATAAGGCTACTGGGTGGATGCTGCGCGAAGTCGGAAAAAGAGATGAAAAAATATTAACACAATTTTTAAATAAGCACATTAAAAAAATGCCACGCACAATGTTGCGATATGCTATTGAAAAATTAAACGAGGAAAAAAGAAAAATTTATTTAAAAAAATAAATAACGAAATATGTAAAAATTATATGGTAATGCCAATAACCAGCCTTGACTTAATTATTTTTCAATAATATATTTTTTTGTTAAACTTAAATTAACAACGAACCTTGAAATAATTTTAGCACAAAGAGGGGAATAGATAATGTACAATAAATCCACTGAAGAAACAATAGCAACGGAAGATGAAATCTTAAAGGTAATTAGCGGTTCGTTCACTGTAGTGATTACGTTCAGAAAGTCGAAAATAAAAGAAGCAAAAAGCTTTTTTACTTATATGGTCGCCATGGATTATATTTCATTTGATAAGCTGCCCAAACCTCTGGACGAAAATAGCCGTTGTGTTGTCATAAATGGCTTCGGAACCTGTTCTTACAAAGAAATTACTAAAAAATTAACAGATCTGGTTGAAACCATTAAGATTAAATAAAAATATAATCGACATTGGCTATAAAAGCTAATGTCGTTTTTTTATTGACATTTTGAAATATTTAAAATAATATAAAATATATTTATTGAAAAGGCGCAAATTTAAGACAAACATAGGGCTTTGGTTTTAATATTAAGCCTCTTTTTTTATTTGCTTTTTAGATATAAATTTAGTATCTTTTATTTATGAATAAAACAAAAAATCCCCTAACCCTTAAGGGGGCGTAAAAAAACCTGAATTAACAGCTCCGTCGGGCTTGCCTGCCATACAGAAAATATAATTTAATAAGATGAAAATAATGAATATAAATAAAATTAAAAAGTCTGAGCTTATCGCCCCGGCGGGGAGTTTTGAAAAAATGAAAATTGCCTTTGCTTTTGGCGCGGATGCGGTATATGCCGGTATACCGGATTTTTCTTTACGCGTTAGAATTAATGAGTTTACGGTTAAAAGCCTTAGTGAAGCTGTAAATTATGCGCGTAAAAAGAAGAAAAAAATTTATATAACTATAAATATTTTCGCGCACGAGAAACATATTAAAAAATTACCTAAATATATTCGCGTGTTAAAAAAAATAAAACCGGACGGTTTTATTGTTTCTGATCCAGGGGTTATGAAAATTATTAAAAAAGAATGGCCAAGCGCTAAAATTCATTTATCAACCCAGGCCAACTGCACTAACAAAGAAGCGGCTAAGTTTTGGTATGATCAGGGATTTAAACGCGTAGTCTTAGGACGAGAAACCACTATTAATGAAATTAAAGAAATTAGAAAAAAAGTTCCAAAACTGGAAATTGAAACCTTTGTGCATGGAGCTATGTGTATGGCTTATTCTGGTAGATGTTTTCTGTCAAAATTATTTGTAAATCGTAGCGCTAATCAGGGAGACTGCGTCCAGCCGTGTCGCTGGGAATACGATATAACAAGTCTAAAGTCGAAAGTCGAAAGTCGAAAGGATAAATATTTTATTAAAGCTAAAGGACATGACGAAGTTTTAGAATTAGTTGAAGAAGAGCACGGAAGCTATATTTTAAATTCTAATGATATGTGTTTAATTAAAAGATTGGACGAATTAGCTAAGGCCGGTATTTCATCTTTTAAAATTGAAGGTCGCGCCAAGAGTGTTTATTATTTAGCCTGTATTGTTGGATCTTATAGAAGAGCAATTGATTTAATTCAAGAAAACAAAAAAACAAGAAAACAAAAAAACAGAGAGTTAGAATTTTTATTTCAGGAGTTGAATGAAAAATTATATCATCGCGGATATACGGAAGGGTTTATGTTTGAAAAAGGTAAGATGGCGCAGAATCTGGATAATTCACATAAAGTACCGAAGTGGGAGTTTTGCGGACAGGTTGTCCGTAATGTAGAGACGCATAACAATGCGTCTGTACGGATTAAAATCCATAATAGTTTAAAGGTGGGAGATAGTATTGAGATTGTTATGCCCGGATATGATATAATAAAGATGAAGTTAAAAAAAATGATTGATGCTGAAACTGGTGAAAAATTAAAGGAAGCGCACGGCGGGCAGGGGAAGGCAGTGATTATAGAGATTAGTAGAGATATCCCTGAATTTAGTGTAATTCGCAGGAGGATTGTTAAATAAAATAATTTTCAAATAATTATTAATAATTATTAACTCGCTTACGCAAACATAACAGGATTATCATTTCCACCGCTTAGGGATAAATATCCAGGCTAAATAGCGGATTTAAAGCCCCATAAATGTGGCTAATAAATAAGACATTGTAAGCAGTATCCCCATTTATGGGGATTTAAAAATAAAAATGTAGCCCTGCCATTTATGGCTGGGCGGTGGAGGCGGTGGAGGCGTGTTAAAGAGTTTTGCGCGTAAGGCAAGCTATTAAATAAAAATTATTTGAAAATTAGAAATTTATATATATGATTAGTTATTTAAACGGAAAAATTAAAAATAAAAGACAGTCGTATATAATAATTGAAGTTAACAATGTCGGCTATCAAGTTTTTGTTAACTCAATTATGTACGCGGATTTTGATATTGGACAGGACGTTGAGGTTTATACGCATCAGCATGTCCGAGAAGATTCTTTGGATTTATACGGCTTTAAGTCTTTAGAGGACTTGGAAATGTTTGAATTGCTTTTATCTATTTCCGGAATTGGCCCTAAGTCAGCTCTTGGGGTTTTAGCTGTCGCATCTGTTAACGATATTAAAAATTCTATTTCTCGGGGCGATTCGCATCTTTTAACCAAGGTCTCCGGAATTGGCAAAAAGACAGCTGAGAGGGTTGTACTTGAGCTTAGGGAAAAAGTCGGACAGATAATAGATAATAAGCAAATAATAGAAAATGGAGGATTGGCGAGCGGTGATGAAATAGACGCTTTAATGGCGCTAGGTTATTCTATGCAGCAGTCAAGGGACGCTTTGCGAGGCGTTGACGCTAAAATTAAAGACAGCGGGGAGAGGATTAAGGGGGCGTTGAAGGGGCTTAATAAGTGATTTTATAGTATGTTTTTACAAGAATTTTTTAAAAAATATATAAAAGACAGTCCTGAAAAAGCGGTGGTAGCTGATCGTAAAATGCTTTTATGCCATCTTACAAAGGCGGTTATGGAAGGAATTAATATAGATAATTCAGCAAAAAATATTTATGTTACATCAAGATGCGTAAAACATTTATTTGACAAAAAACCGGCGGAAAAATTTTTCTTTATTATTAATCATTTGCATAAAATTGTTAAGTATCCTGATAAAATATACAAAAATAGAAATGGGAAAAGAGGGAATTTTTGTTTTGTTAAAAAAATGGGAAATGAGAAGTATATTTGTGCTATTGAAATTTTGGAAACAAATTTGATTGGCGAAAATTTAAACATAAAAGAAATTACAATCGCGACTGCGTTTCGCTTGCGCAATGAAAAGTATATAAAAAACTACACTCTCTTGTGGGACTGGGGGAACGGCAACCCCCATCGTAGCGCGTTGGATACTCCAAAGGAGTCTACTAACACCCCGCAGTAGAGCCGAATTTCTGCATTTCAGCCCCACAAGATAATGTAGTTTAATATTTTATTGTATTTATTATATATTAACAAAATTAAACGATTTGTCAAGTTTTTTAACATTTTACGTCGCGGCAGAATCTCCCGATAGGGGATTCTGCCGATTAACGCGCAAATGGTTTTATTAAAAAAGACACTCGGTGTCTACGAGTATAATTTCTTATTATGATAATGTTCCCATACAACCCCCGATGTTAATTTAAAATAAAACGTAAAGACACCGAGTGTCTAAAACACAAGTTGTTTTTACAAAATTAAAAGACCCTATGCTTATATTATCTATTATCTTCATTGAAGATCGGCTATCGTTAAGCCGGATATATAAGTCATAGGGTCAGTGCCCGTTCCAAACAGATTGAGTTTGAATTTGTTTATAAAGAGCGTGTATTAGTTTGGCACAGTGTTTAGGCGACCGTCTGGTTGGGGAGTGGGCTTCCTCAGCATTACACTTATCTCAGAACAGAGACCTTTTTCTCGATGGCAGCCTGATGTCTGTGGTTTATCTGGGTTTTTGCGCCTTTATCCCAGAATGCATGAGCCATCGTGTTTCCTTTCATGTTCCCTCCTTTCTATCCTGATTTATCATAAAGCAAGGATAATAAAATTTTACCAAAAAACGATATACGCAAACAGTGAATTAAATCCCCCTAGCCCCCTTTACTAAAGGGAGAATATAATGTATATGAAAATAGCTTACATAAAAAATAAGGGTCAGTTAAATAATTTTGTTGGTTCGCGAAAGATGAGCCAGTTTTTACAGTCCTATGAGTGGGGAGAGTTTCAGGAAAAAGTTAGCGGAAAAGTTTTTAGAATAGGGGTAGAAGATGAAGGTAAATTAGTTGCCGCCGCTACTATTATTAAAAAACAACTGCCAATGGGCAAGAGTTATTTTTATTGTCCGCGAGGGCCGATAGTTAATTATCAATTAACAATTAACAATTACGAATCAATTTTTGAAAATTTGTTTGAGGAGATAAAAAGAATTGCGAAAGAGGAAGGAGCAATGTTTTTGCGTTTTGATCCGCCTAGCGCCTATAAGCTAAAAGCTATAAGCTATAAGCTAAATAAAACCATAGATGTACAGCCTAGCAAAACTTTAGTTTTAGATTTAACAAAGTTAGAAGATGATCTTTTAATAAATATGCGTCAAAAGACAAGATACAATATCCGATTAGCCGGCAAGAAGGGCGTAAAAATTATTGAGGCTGATATAAAATATTTTGATAGTTTTTGGAAACTTTTAGCAGAAACAACCGACAGAGATAAATTTAGGTCTCATGGGCAGGATTATTATACGGAAATGTTAAAAATTAATCCGAATTTTATAAAATTATATGTTGCGGAATACGAGGGAAAAATAATCGCGGCTAATATTATTTCTTTTTTTGGCGACACCGTTGTTTATATGCATGGCGCTTCAAGCCATGAGAGTAGAAATGTAATGGCGCCCTATTTACTGCAATGGTATGTTATAAGACAGTCAAAAGCGAGAGGATTTAAGTATTATGACTTTTATGGGATTGATGAAAAAAAATGGCCGGGGGTTACAAGATTTAAAAAAGGTTTTTCTGGAAACGAAATAGATTATCCGGGAACGTTTGATTTAATATTTGATTCAGGATGGTATAATATATACAAAATGGTGAGGAGAGCGAGAAGAACATTTTAAAATTTCTAATTTCTAATTTTCAATTTCTAAACAATTACTAATTAATAAATTATTAAATTGAAAATTGTTTGAAAATTAGAAATTGAAAATTGAAAATTGAAAATTATGATTTATATAGATAAAATTTTAAATAAAATTAAGAGGTATGTGCCCAATAAACTTTTTGAAGCACTCCAGCCGGTTTATCATTTTACTTTAAATTGGCTGGCGGCTTTTGTCTATGGACATCCGAGCGAAAAATTAATAGTAATCGGCGTGACCGGTACAACCGGAAAAACGACAAGCGTATTTTTAATCGCGAAAACTTTGGAGGGAGCCGGATATAAAGTCGGATTTACTTCTACCGCCATGTTTAACGACGGAAAGAAAGAATGGCTTAACGATAAAAAGATGACAATGATCGGACGTTTTTTTACGCAAAAGATATTACGAAAAATGGTAAAGCATAAATGTCAATATGCGATAGTGGAAACGACTTCCGAGGGAATTAAGCAATTCCGCCATAAATTTATTAATTATGACATCTTAGTTTTTACCGGACTTTATCCCGAACATATTGAGTCGCATGGTAGTTTTGAAAAATACAAAGAAGCAAAGGGTAAATTATTTGAACATCTTAAAAAATGCAAGGTTAAATACGCGGATGATAAAAAATTTGTTAAAAGCGGCATAAGCGGACTTAAGAAGACGGACTTAAATAGGGTCAGAAAAACGAGCATTATTAATTTAGATGATAAAAATGCTAATTATTTTTTAGATTTTTGGGCAGAGGAAAAAATTGCGTATACTAAAGAAGATAAAGAAAAAATAAACGGAGAAGAAGTTGTTGAATATAAATTTGTTGAAGCTAATCGAGACAGCACAACTTTTATGTTTAATGCCCCCACCCCTAACCCCTCCCCCACTCGTTCCTCGCGGGAGAGGAGAATTAAGGTGAAATTACAGTTGTTGGGTGATTTTAATATTGTAAACGCAATGAATGCTGTGTGCGTAAGCCTATCGCAAAACATAGATGCTAAAGATATAAAGAAAGGTTTAGAAAAAATTGAAGGCGTGGCCGGTCGGTTAGAAAAAATAAACGAAGGCCAAAATTTTACAGTAATCGTAGATTACGCTTTTGAGCCTAACGCGGTTTCTAAATTATATAAAACAATAAAATTAATTCCATATAAAAAAGTAATTCATGTTTTAGGTTCAACCGGCGGTGGACGCGATGCTGCTCGTCGGCCCAAACTAGGCGAGCTTGCAGGTAAAAACGCTGACGTAGCAATAATAACCAACGAAGATCCGTACGACGAAGATCCGCAAGTTATTATTGACGCGGTAGCTGAAGGAGCGCTTCATGCTGGAAAAGAATTAAATAAAAATTTATTTAAAATATTGGATCGCCATGAAGCCATTGAAAAAGCCTTGGAGTTCGCCGAAGAAAACGACATTGTTTTAATAACCGGGAAAGGAAGCGAGCAAGCAATGTGCGTCGCTAACGGAGAGAAAGTAACTTGGGATGATCGAGCTGTTGTTAGGGGAATTTTAAAGAATTGGGAGAATAAATAAAATATAAATAAAAAAAAGGGGGGGCATACAATATAAAGCACAGTGAAAAATAAAAAAATAGTTTAAAGTCGTTCTTTATAAAATACCAATAAAATAATTAGCATGTCCCGTATTCGTAGTGCGGGTTGCCGTAGGCAATAACATAAAAATAAAATCCGCCGACGCATAAAGCTATGGCTAGACAAGGGAGGAGATTATGAAAAGTATTTTTTTGTTTTTCGTGGTTGTATGGTTTGCATTTTTATCTGTAGCTAATGCCGCATTGATAGACAATGGGAATGAAACCATAACCGATGCTGACACTAACTTGATGTGGATTCAGAATGCTGATGTCAGCGGGACGATGACGTGGGACGAAGCTATGGGCTGGGCAGATACTTTAGTTTACGCTGGATATGATGACTGGCGACTGCCGTATTCCGACACAACTTGCTCCGGAGGCGGTTGTACTGAAAGTGAAATGGGACATCTTTTTTATGTTGAAAGCATAACTGCAACATCCCAAGGACCTTTTAGTAATGTAAAATCTTATATGTATTGGTCTGGTGATGAGGACGGTGATGACGCTTGGCGCTTTAGTTTTAATTTCGGCACGCAAGGACTTAGCGACAAAGACTCAACACGTTATGCGTGGGCAGTAAGAAAAGATGTACCAGTTATTTCTGAGCCAACAAGCTTAATTTTGTTTTTAGTCGGCGGTTCAATGCTGGCTTTCAGGCGCTTTATAAAAGCGTAACACCCCGCGGTCTCTGTCGCAGGGTTAATCAATCCCTGTTAGGCCTGACGCCCTGCGGTCTCTGCCACAGGGAGGGTTTCACTAAAAAGCGACAGTAAAAAAGTTAATAATCCAGCACTATTAAAAGGCGCGGGGCAAGAGGGCAAATCTTTAATGGTTTGCCCTATTTTTTTATTTAAAATTACTTAATATTAGCTAATTTTTTGTATTTTCACGCAAGCTATTGACAAATGTAAAAAAATGTAGTAAAATAATATATTAAAGTTGAATCAGCTACTCTCTTGTTTAGCTTCAAATGAAACTTAAAACAAGATAGATTAACAATAAAAAAACAAGAAAAATGGTTCGGCTTTGTCGGACTTTAACAATTGAATAAAAAATAGAAAACAGAAAATAAAAAGGAGATATCATGGAAGACAAAAAAATAGAAGTAGCTATTGAAAGATTAAAAGAAGATGTAGAGAAAATGATAAAAATGCTTGACGAAGGACTTAATCGGCAAAGCGCAAAGATATTAAAAGAGTCTTTGGCCGACGCCGTAAAAAGAGCAAAAGATGCTCACGTTCCGCTTTACGATATTGGTGAAATAATAAATAAAGCGCATTCTGACTAATAGTAAGGATGGATGCCGCGCTTAGAGCTTATTTAAGTAAATACAAAATTGATGAGGCGTCCTTACTGCGGGTTTACTTTAAGCTCAAGATAGTTTTTAACGGGATCAAAATAAAGAACGATGATGATTTGGCCGCGGTTGGACAGAAAGTGATAAAATGCGAAAATTACAAAATCCCAGTTGAAGAGGACTTAGAAAAGTGGGGAGTAGAAATTGACAGCATGGTTGTAACTGACATTGTTCTGCCTGACACCATTAAGGAATTGAGAAGAAAAGTCCTTGAGGCCTCAAAAGAAGCCGAGGCTACTGAATTTACGGCAAAAAAAACGGTAACGCTAGCAAAAGGGGAAAAGAAAGCTTTCGTTGAAATTGGAGATGGAATTGGAAAACAAATAAAGAAAATGGTGTTTGCCAAGCATGCTAAAGAAAATGGACCATTAAAGTTCGAGAGAGTTGTTCCTGACAACAACGTTCAACTTTTTGCTTCTGACGGCACGCCATTGCTTTGGTACCACAAATATTCAAACGGAGGTTTAGAATTCTTTGCACAATCCGGAAAGCACCCTCAGCTCGGAATAGAGCTTTTACCCGTTGATAAAGAGATAGCTATGCTGTTGCGAAAATATCTTGCCGAAGGAAAATACAGATCGGAAGAGCACACGTCTGAACTCCAGTCACACTGATATATCTCGTATGCCGTCTTCTGCTTGAAAAAAAAAAACTCCATCCACCCCCCCCCCCTCCCATACCAATATTATCTATTTTATGTCACCATGTAATC
>CAJVWV010000020.1 GCA_913009695.1 uncultured bacterium | reverse complement strand
GGTTAATTGGGAGATTAAAATAATAATATTTATTCCTAATCACTAATCAATTAATCACTAAACTTATGGAAAAAACTTTTAAATTCGTTTTCTTTTTAGCAATAGTTCTTTTTTGTTTTGTTATTGTCGGAGTATTTTTATTAATTTTAAAAATAATGCTGTTGTTTACGGATCAAGTTGGCATTATGGGCCTTATAATAAGGTAAAAAGTCAATTTGCTTTATTTGTTTTTTTACTGTATAATGTTGATTAACCTATATTATGCGAAGTTATGTTATATTGATTAATAAGCATATTAAGATCCTTTTTAACTAATCCCCTATAATCATGGCTATAATGAAACAAAAACCTGTAATAAAATATTTAACAGACTTTTTAGATTATTTAGAAATTGAAAAAGGCTTATCAGATAATACCCAAAAAAACTATACTCGTTTTTTAAATAAGTTTTTTAAATGGTTATCTGACAATAAATTTGATGGGATTAAACCATTAGACATCTCCCCTGCCCTTGTATGGAAGTACAGGGTTTTTTTATCCCGCCACATGGATCCAAGGTCAAAAAAACCGTTAAAAAAATCTACGCAAAATTATTACTTAATAGCTTTACGAAGTTTACTGGAATATTTTGCCGAAAAGGACATAAAAAGTCTTCCGAATAGCAAAATTAAGCTTGCGAGAGATAGGGGCGATAAGGAAGTTAAATTTTTAAAACTTGAGCAAATTGAAAGGCTTCTCTTAGCGCCGGATATTAAAAATAAAATAGGCCTAAGGGATCGCGTTATTTTAGAAACTTTATTTTCTACCGGCCTGCGCGTTGCTGAATTAGTTAGCTTAAATTTAGATCAAATTAAGATTCACAATACAACAAAAGAATTAGAAGTGGCTATAGTCGGAAAGGGCGAAAAGATAAGAACTGTATATTTTTCCGAAAGAACTATTGAGTGGTTAAAAAAATATTTAGAAAAAAGAACTGATGTGGATCCTGCCCTATTTATTAACTATAAACCTGGTTCGGGTGAAAATGACCAATCCCGCCGATTAACCACAAAGAGCATTGAAGATATTGTTAAAAAATACGTAAAAATAGCCGGTTTGCCGATTATGGCAACTCCACATACTCTAAGGCACTCATACGCGACTGATCTTCTCTCAGAGGGCGTAGATTTGCGTTTAGTGCAGGAGTTTTTAGGCCACAGGAATATATCTACAACGCAAATCTATACTCATGTAACCAATAAACAACTCAAAGACGTGCATAAGAAATTTCATAGTGGCAAAAAATTAAAAAACTAATTCTCCTAAATAAAAAAATTACCTCGGTTAACCGAGGTAATTTTGTATTTTGAATATAAATACTTACCAATTTTCACCTATGCAATAATAATCATTAAGATCGTCGCATGATGGGAATCCAGCACATTCACAATTCATGTCTTGTTTCATTAGTTTTCTATTTTCAGGATATATTAATAGCTTATATCCTTGGCCGTTTTTTAACCTGTTATACCAATAACAACCCCAATTAGCCATTATGTTATTGTTAGGATCATCGGGAACTTTTGATAAAAACAGCGATAGTGATGGGATACTTGAAATTTTTCCCGCGAAACCCGTCGCATCACAAGCATCGTTATAATACCAACCATTACTGCCGCCCGGGTATAAATTATTATCGTCATAATACATTTCAAGCGCTTTTTGTAATATTTTTATATCAGATAATCTCTTCGCGTCCCTTGCTTTTACTCGGGCATTATTAAGAGCGTACATTGCCGAAGCGGCAATAAATCCGATAATTGATATTACCACTAAAATTTCTATTAAAGTAAATCCTTTTTTGTTTTGTTTATTCATAGATATAATATTAACGGCGCTTTTTACGGTAAATATTCCAAAGCATTAACAGGAATACCGTTCAATCGTACCTCAAGATGCAGATGAGGTCCGGTTGTTAGCCGTCCTGCTCCTGAAGTGCCGGGGAGACCGCCAGTTAAACCTATTGTTTGTCCCTGGACGACATATTCATCCTCTTTAACATATATTTTAGAAACATGCCCATAAACAGTAGCTAAACCATCTCCGTGCACAATCATAATGTAACTATATCCGCCGACACCGCCGTTTTTAGCGCGCGCTACATAACCGGACGCGGCCGCTTTCAGTATGGTCCCCTGCCCCACCCTAATATCAATCGCCGGATGTTCAAAAATAAATCTAAATGGATAATCCGGATCATGAAAATAAGACGTTATGGTATTTTTCGGAACCGGCCAAATAAATCCGGTATCGTTGAATTCCAACTCTTTCCCCTCTAATTTAGCTATTCTTTCTCTGACTAATTTTTCTTTTCGCGCAATTTCAGCGGAAGCTTCCGCTTGCTCTCTTTTAGCTAATTCAACCAGTCTTTGATACTCTTTTTCATTTGACCTTGTTTGGCTTAAAATAAAAACTTTTGTGCCCTGCTTATCTTCCAGCACAATTTTTTTCTCCTCCATTTCATTTCTTAGATAAATTAATTCTTTATTTTTTTCATCAAGTGAAGTAAGTTTTATTTCACTTTCCTCCTTATATTTTTTTAAGTCATCAAGACTATTCCCTATTTCACTATTTAAATTTTCTAGATATTTTATTTGATTTAAGAATTCAGAAAGATTGTCATTCATTAAAATAACCTCCAATGAACTGACTCTATCTTGTTTATAGATTAAGCGAAGTATGGACGACAAATGATTTTTTTCGTTTTGGATTTCATTATTAATATCTTCAATTTCCGCGTTTATTTTTTTTATTTCCAAGTCTGTCACATCAATTTCTGTTTCAACTTCTTCAATATCCAGCTCGGTTTTAGCTAAGCGATTATCTAGTATTGCTAACTGGTTGACTAGGCTTACTTTTTCCGATTGTGTCTGTCTTAGCGCGCGGCCATATTTTTCCTGCTTATTTTGTATTTGTTGAATTTCATCCTTTTTTGATTGAATTTCTTTATTTAAATCTTTAATATTATTATTTACGTCGTCTCCTAACGCGAATTTTTGAACATTCATAAAAAATGCCAAAATTAAAATTGGTATTGATATTAGTATTATTATTTTTTTCATATTTATATTATAGCACATTTTTAGAAATAAAAAAAGACTAATTTTAATTAAGTATAGTCTTTTTTTGCTTTTTTATATTTTTATTCTTTTTAAACTTTCTTCCTTGCCCAGTACCTCAGCAACGTCAAACGGTCCGGGGCTAGCTTTGCGGCCCGTTAAAGCGACGCGCATAGGCCAGAGATATTCCCCTACTTTTAACTCCTTTGCTTTGAGATAGCTCATTAGAGCGTCCTCAATTGAGTCGTTTGTCCAATTTTTTTCAGGAATTTTTTCAAGAAGTTCATAAACTGTTTTTAGGTTTTTCTTTGCCGCGCTAACCGTTAATTTTTTCCAAGCTAACATTTCATCGGGATATTCTAATTTATCAACAAAAAAGAATTCCGTCAACTCCCCTATCTCGGACAATTTTTTTAATCTTTCCTGTTCAAGCGCGATTACTTTCCTTAAATATTCTTTCGACTTTTTGATATTCTTTTTTAAGTATGGTTTGCATAACTCAACCAACTCATCTAGTGATTTTTGTCTAATATAATACCCATTAAGATAATCTAATTTTTCAGTGTCAAAAATTGCCGGACTAATTCCCATACCTTTAATATTGAATTCTTTTGTCAATCTGTCCATATTTAATATTTCGTCATCATTTTTTGGGTGCCATCCGAGTAAAGCGCAAAAATTAATTAAAGCTTCAGGCAAATATCCTTTCTCGCGAAAATATTCAACCGCGACATCGCCTTGTCTTTTACTTAATTTTCCACCATTTTTATCCAGTACTAGCGGCAAATGAATAAATTTTGGCGGTTTCCAGCCGAACGCTTCGTAAAGTAAGATATTTTTTGGGAAAGACGCAATCCATTCATCTCCTCTTAAGACATGGGTTATTTCCATTTCATGATCGTCAACTACATTAGCAAATTGATAAGTTGGGATACCACTAGATTTAATTAAGACGTGATCATCTAAATCTTTGGCTTTAAATTTTATTTCACCTTTTAATTTATCATAAACCTTTATCTCTCCTTCTAAGGGCAGTTTTTGTCTAATTACGAATTTTTCTCCCGCTTTTATTTTTTTGTTTACTTCGTCTTCGCTTAAATCTCGACAAGCTCTGTCGTATTTTGGCGGCAGTTTTTTCTTTTGCTGGTCTTCGCGCATTTTTGTTAATCTTTCCGGTGTGCAAAAACATTGATATGCGCCATTTAATTTCAATAATTCTTCAATATGTTTTTTATAAATATCAAGTCTTTGACTTTGGATATAGGGACCGTATTTTCCGCCGATATCAAGCCCTTCGTCAAATTTAATTCCCACCCAACTTAAAATATCAATTAATTTTTCTGCTGCACCTTCTACTTCTCTTTTTTGGTCAGTATCTTCAATACGCAGGATAAGTTTACCGCCTTGTGATTTAGTAAATAAAAAATCAAACAAGACTGTTCTAAGTCCGCCAATATGTAAAAATCCTGTTGGGCTCGGCCCGAAACGTGTTCTTACTTTAGACATAAAACTCCTTTTCTTTGTCATTCTGAGGAGTGTAGCGACGAAGAATCTATAATAAGTGTTCATTGCGCTATTCGTCTATTATAGATCTTTCGCTTTGCTCAAGATGACAAAAAATATAAAATATTTAATATAATTGATAAAACTAAAATAATACTAACAATAATTAACGTAATTCGCAACTTTTTTGCTTTTTCGGACTCCTCTTCTCTGTCTTTCCCAAGAAGATTGTTAGTAATATCGTTTAATAGATAAATATATTTTTTAAGTTTAAATTTCATTAATTATCTTTATAATTTTTTGTAAGTATTATCATTTCGCCAGCCGACAAAAATTATTTTAAATAAACCATCGCGATAACAAAAAACAACTCTTATTTTACCGGCGCGCAACCTGTAAAAGCCTAAAGTTTTAATCTTTTTTATGTCTAAGCTATTAATTTTCCTGTTTTTTAAAAGTTTTAATTTCGCAAGTAGCAGAATCCGCTCCTTTTTATTAATTTTATTTAAAAATTTTTTTATTTTATTCATCAATTTCTTCTAATACTTTAATGAACTTATCCACTTCAATACCTTTGCCGTTATTATCGCGATAGGCGTTAAAAATAATTAAATCAGATTTTTTACTTTCCTGTTCTATTATTTTTTTTAAGCTAAGCTCCTTACTTTTTTTATCCATAATTACTATTGGTTCAATAGTAAGTTTGTTTTTATTAAAATTCATTAAGTATTGGTTGGTATTGAATTTTTTGCGCCAAACAGCAGGCAAAGTAACCTGCCCTTTGATTGTAGTTTTTACTATGGTGGCCATAATTTTAAATTAATAATAAATAAAGTAAGAATTCCTTACATTCTTACTTTATCATCACGCTTTTTTATTGTCAATAGACGCGTAAAATTTTTCTAAAAAGATTTTATTCGCTTCTTTTCTTACTTCATGCACTTTATTGATTAAGTTTTCCGAGTCCACCCATTTCCATCCGCTATGGTCCCAGAAATTAATTTTTATATCATCGTCTTTTCCTAAAAATTCAGCAATAATTAAGCTTTGTTTTTGCCCTTTATATCCGACTATTTCTTTAACTTGAGCGCTATACTCGCTTATTCTTTCTCCAAATTTATATTTCCATAAATTTTTATGTATTTTTATGATTTTAAATTTATTAGTATTTAACTCTTCCCTTAATTCCCTGTCCCCCGCTTTAATAATGTTTTCTCCGTCAGTCCCGCCTTGCGGAAGCTGCCAATGGTTTTTATCGTCATTTCTTTTTACTAATAAAATTTTATAATTATTTTCCGTTCTTTTAAATAGCAGGCACGCGACATTCGGCCTATAAATTAAAGGCGAAATGAATTTCCATTTTATAAAAGTTAACGGAAAAATTATTATAGCATTATAAATGCGTCTAAAACGATATTTTGGTTCTAAAATCAACCGCCATAACCACTCTAACGCTAACGCCCGCATTAATTTCGGAGCTCTTTTTATTTTATTTGTTAAAAAATCAAATGCTCCGCCTACGCCTATTGCTATTTTTACTGAAGGTAATTTTTTTTCTGCCACCCTCTCCTGATCGGGAGAGTAGCCGAGAGTGAGGGCATGATAAATAAATTTTTCTTGATAAGGAGCTCCTAGCGCGCAAAACAATATATCCGGCCGAAAATAATCCGTTGAAACCGAGCTCCCTATAGGGAGCTCGGTTTCTTTTATTATAAACTGCAATTTAGGATATTTTTTATTTAATGTTTTTTTAATATCTTCACTCTTGGATAGCCCCTTACTCCAATTTACTATACCAACTTTCAAATTTTTATCTTCCGCGATTTTTAAAATATCTTTAACTATATCAGCGCCGGTATATCTATATAAATTTTTTCCCATAGCCCAAGAAGCGAATTTTAATCCAACTCCGTCCGGAATTGCCAAGTCGGCTTTATTTAAAATATAAAAAAATTCTTCGTCTTTTCTCGCGTTTAAAATAAATTCAGGATTTGGCGTTACGATTTGATGCTGTTTACCGTCGTTTAAAAATTGTTCAATTTTTTCAAGAACATTTTTTTTATTTAAAGTTGATATATTAATTCCTAAAATGTTTATTATATTACTCATAACTAAATTATACTTTAAACCAGTGTTTTTAGCAATTTGGTTGACAAGCTTAAGGGGTTGTGCTATAGTAATAAATTATATGCGATCTTTTTTAAATTTTAAAAAAAGGAGGGATAATAATGCAGAAGCAAGGATTGAGGCAGGAATTAACACCGAAACCAACTCAGATTATGGATATAGTTGACTTACAATCAGCTGCTCTCGCCGCTCAGGCAGAAGCTGAAAAATTAGTTGAAAAACACGGCAAAGACATGGAAGCAATAAAAAAAGAGGCTTTTTCCATTAAAAATCCCTATAAAGGGTTTGATTTAATGGATGAGATAGTGTGGGCGGCTCAATGGCTTCTAGCAGCACAAAAATCAGGGTAAAAAATATTGCGAAAGGCATCCAAGAGGTGCCTTTCTTTTTTTGGTTTTTTGATAAATTATTACATTTAATTAAGTTTGGGAATAAAAAAGGGCGTTGGGTTTTTAAGCCAACGCCTTGAATATTGTTTTATTGTGGGCATCCTTCTTTATGCTCGACTAAGTCGAAGCATGTACCGCAATCGTCACAACGCAAAATCGTTCCATCCTGCAATATCAAAAAGTTTTCTTTTTTTTTGCATTTAGAGCAATATAATTTTATTTCTTTTGACAAGGCGTACCTCCTTTTAATTTTGCTATTAGTTTTTTGAGCTATCATTAAGGATGTCGTTAACATTCAGATTACTAAAGTTTTTATTTTTCCCGCAACCACATGTAGTTTTGTCTCTTAATTCAATCTCTTCTGTGTAGCTGCATGCTAAGCAGACCCTATTATGTCTTCCGCAACACTTACAATCAAAATGAATAAAGGGTTTAACGGAGCTACATTCAGGGCATCTCTCATCTATCGGTTCTTTATTTATTATTTCCACATCTTTATCATTAAAATTAAGGTACATTTTCTCCTCCTATATTTTATAAAAATTATTTACGAATTATTTAATATTAGCATAAATCATAAAATATGTCAAGGTTTAGCTTGACATAATACTTAAATTTATATATATTTATACTACAAATTAGCACTCTAAAGTTAAGAGTGCTAAAAAATCCCCCAACCCCCTTTAATAAAGGTGGGCTAAATCTAATAACCTAAAAGCTACAAGCTAATAAGCTAAAAAAATTATGAACTTATTTGATAAATTTACTAACAAGTCGCAGGAAGCGGTTATAAACGCGCAAATCATAGCGCAGGAAAATGGGCAGCAGCACATTGAGGCTTTGCATATTCTTACTTCTTTACTTGAACAGCCGGAAAGTTTAATTAAGTCTGTTTTGGAAAAAATGAAAATTGCTCCGAAAATTATTGAGGGACAAATTTTGTCGGCTATTGATAGACTGCCTAAAGCGGCCTCAACGGGCGGACCTAATGTCGGCGTTGTTCAGGGAACCGCTGAGGTGGCTATGGTTTTAGAACGTTCAAAAAAAGAAGCGAGTAAAATGGGAGATGAATTTATTTCAACTGAGCATATCCTCTTAGCCATAATTGGCATTAAATCAAAAGCGCAGGAAATTTTAATTAACGCCGGCGTTGAGTATGATAAAATTTTAAAAATTTTAGTTGAAGTGCGCGGCAGTCAAAAAGTTGATAGCGCTGAGCCGGAATCAAAATATAAAGTCTTAGAAAAATATACTCTTAATTTAACCGAAGAAGCTCGGCAGAAAAAGCTAGATCCGGTAATCGGTCGTGATGATGAAATTAGACGAATTATGCAGGTGCTTAGCCGTAGGACCAAGAACAACCCCGTTTTAATCGGTGAAGCCGGAACCGGCAAGACCGCTATTATTGAAGGTCTTGCTCAGAGAATTGTTGATGGTGACGTTCCTGAGACTTTAAAAAATAAAGAATTGGTTAGTCTAGATTTAGGCTCGCTACTTGCCGGCGCTAAATTTAGAGGTGAATTTGAGGATCGTCTTAAGGCCGTTATTAAAGAAATTAATTCTCAGCAAGGGCGTATTATTTTATTTATTGATGAATTACATACTCTTGTTGGCGCCGGAGCTTCTGAAGGAGCTATGGACGCGTCAAACATGCTTAAACCATCGCTCGCTCGAGGAGAGCTTCGCGTTGTCGGAGCTACGACTACAAGAGAGTATCAGAAATATATAGAAAAAGACGCGGCTCTAGAAAGGCGCTTCCAACCTATTTATGTCGCCGAACCAAGCATTGAAGATACTATAGCTATCCTTCGCGGCATTAAAGAAAAATACGAGGTGCATCACGGCGTTCGCATTACGGACGAAGCTGTTATTTCAGCCGCTAAGCTTTCCGTGCGTTATATATCGGATAGATTTTTGCCTGACAAAGCGGTTGATTTAATTGATGAAGCGACTTCCGCACTTCGTATGGAAATAGATTCATCCCCTGCCGAGCTTGATAATCTTAAACGTGAAATTAAGCGTTTGGAAATTGCTAAAGCAGGTCTTATTAAAGACAAGAACAAGAAATCAGATTTAAAATTAAAAGATATAAATAAAGAACTTTCCCAGTTAAAAGAAAAAGCTAATCAGCTTGAAATTCACTGGAAAAATGAAAAAGATAAAATTAGTAATATTAGGGAATCAAAAAAGAAAATTGACGAATTAAAAGCGCAAGCGGAAATAATTGAACGAAAAGGAGACGACCTAACAAAAGTTGCTGAAATTCGTTATAGCCAGATTCCTGACCTTGAAAAAGAAATTAAAAAACAGCAGGCTGGATTAATGGCTATTCAAGAAGACGGTCAGCGAATTTTAAAGGAGGAGATTGATGAAGAAGATATTGCTAAAGTAGTTTCCCGCTGGACTGGAATTCCTGTTTTAAAAATGATGGAATCTGAAGTTAAAAAATTAGCGCACGCTGAGGTTGAATTAAAAAGACGGGTGGTTGGGCAAAGTGAAGCGATTAAACACGTCGCTAACGCCATAAGGCGTTCTCGCGCCGGAATATCCGAAGAGAAAAAGCCAATTGGTTCATTCTTGTTCGTGGGTCCCACAGGTGTAGGAAAAACCGAGTTAGCGAAAACTTTAGCTGAATTTATGTTTAATGATGAGGCGTCTTTAATTAGGATTGATATGTCTGAGTTTATGGAAAAACATTCAGTAGCGAAATTCATTGGCTCCCCTCCCGGATATGTCGGGCATGACGAAGGCGGACAGTTAACCGAAAAAATAAGACGAAGGCCTTATAGCGTAATTCTTTTTGATGAAATTGAAAAAGCTCATCCGGAAGTATTTAATATATTACTGCAAATTTTAGATGATGGACGTCTGACTGACGCTAAGGGGCGAGCGGTTAATTTTAAGAATACGATTATTATTATGACCTCAAATCTTGGTAATGAAGTAATTAAAGAATATTCAATTGGATTTAGCGACGCAACATCTCAAAAAGAAGAAGTTAAAATTCGCCAAAGTGAAATGAAAGAAAAAATTGACAGTATATTGAGAGATCACTTTAAGCTTGAGTTTTTAAACCGTATTGACGAGATAGTAATATTCAAGAGCTTAGGCAAAGATACGTTGGCTAGAATTGTTGATCTAGAATTAAATAAAGTTAAAACAAGACTTAAAAATAAAGATATATCAATTAAAATTGAAAGCAAGGTTAAGAAGATGCTTGCTGAAAAAGGTTTTGATACGACTTTCGGCGCAAGACCATTAAAGCGTATAATTCAGAATATGATTTTGGACGAGCTGGCGCTGGAAATTATTGAAGGAAAAGTTAAAGAGGGAGACAAGATTACAATTGATCTGGGAGTTAGGAATAAGGTTGTGATGAGGGTTGGGTAAGTTGTAAGATTTAAGTTGAAAGTTATAAGGATTTATAATAAAAAAGGCGAGGATTATTCCTCGCTTTTTTGGTTGCTATGATAGCTTTGGTGTGTATTAATAAATATGCTATAATATTGTTGTATAGAAAAATTAATAATATAAACAAACATGAAAAATAAAATAAACTTATTCTGTTTTCTGTTGTCTGTTGTCTGTTGTCTGGCGCTTGCGCAAAACGCCCATGCGGACGATAACTTTGATCCTAACTACGTAATTAGTGATTTTGAAGTGCTTAATTATGATTCTATGGATTTAAACGAAATTCAGGAATTTTTAGAAGATAAAGGTTCATATTTAGCTAATTATAAAATAAAATCCTGCACTAAAAAAGATATACTTAATAAAACCGAATGTTCAGGAAAGATGATGAGCGGGGCTGAAATTATTTATGATAGGGCAATAACAAACAAAATAAATCCTAAATTTTTAATTGTGTTGCTGCAAAAAGAGCAAAGTTTAATAGAAGACAGCTCGCCTAAGCAAAGCCAGTTAGACTGGGCGACCGGATATGGATGCCCTGACGGAGGCAACGGATGCCTCCCAAACTGGAAAGGATTTTGGAAGCAAATCAACAGCGCTTCATTACAATTTATAGATTATATGGAAAATCCCAATCTCTATACATACAAAGCCGGAGAAACATATACTTTCACGAATCCTTATTCAACAACCGAGAAAGAAACAACATTAGTGACTCCGGCCAACCAGGCAACCGCCGGTTTATATAATTATACTCCACATGTTTATAACGGTAATTATAATTTTTATAAAATATGGCAGCGATATTTTACAAGAGTCTATCCGGACGGTTCTCTTTTACAGGCAGAAGGAGAGGTTGGCGTTTGGTTGATTCAAGACGGGAAAAAACGCCCATTTATAACTAAAGGAGCCTTAACATCAAGATATGATGAGAATAAAATAATAACCGTTAATAAAACTGATTTAGATTCGTATCTTAAAGGAGCGCCGATTAAATTTCCGCAATATTCCGTAGTGCGTTCGCCGCGAGGCACAATATTTTTATTAGTTGACGACAAGCGCCGCGGTTTTGCCAGCTCGGAAGCTTTTAGAAGCATAGGCATTAATCCCGAGGAAGTTATAGGCGCAAGCTGGGAAGATATTAACGCGTATGAAGAAGGGCGGGCCATTACCGCAACTTCAACTTATCCAACGGGAGCATTACTCCAAAACAATAAAACAGGAGGCGTTTACTGGGTTTATGAAGGCGAAAAGTCCCCTATTCTTGATGCTGTGTTCTTAAAAACAAAATATAAAAATAAAAAAATAATTCCCGTGTCTCCCGAAGAATTAGAAGGCTATACAACGCTTGATCCGATTGTTTATGGCGACGGAGAACTGGTTAAGTCCCCTTTTTCGTCAGCAGTTTATCTTATATCAGAAGGCAAGAAAAGGCCATTTATTTCAGGAAAAGTTTTTGAAGATTTGGGCTACAGATGGGAAAATGTTATTAGCGTATCACCAAAAGTGCTTTATTTATATGACGAAGGCGAAATGATGGTTGAGGATAATTAGTAATTAGTTGCCTAGTGACTAGAAAGGTTATTAAACTAATCCCTAAGCAACTAAGTAATTAATTCCTAAATACCATGTCTTTGGTTTTTTCCGCCATTACTCCACACTCTCCATTTTTAATTCCTTCAATCGGTAAGGAGAATTTAGAGCGTTTAAAAGAAACCGAGAAAGCGTTTAAAAAATTAGAAGGAGATTTATATTCTTCCAAGGTGGAAACAATTATAATTTTTTCTCCGCATGGCAATATACAGCCAAATTCTTTTTCCATGAATTTGTCTCCTGAATTTACTACTAATTTTGAAGATTTTGGCGACTTAACCACGAAGATTAATTTTAGCTGCGATATCGGTTTAGCGCATAGAATTCGTGAAAGAATGGAAACGCGAGCGCCCCTGCAGATGATGAGTGAATCCAGTCTTGATTATGGATCTGGAGTTCCGCTTTATTTGCTGACAAAAAATCTGCCCAATATAAAAATAATCCCGATTTATTATTCGGGATTAGACATAGAAGCGCATTTTAAATTCGGACAGCTTTTAAAGCGAGAATTTATGGTCAATAAAGAAAGAATTGCCGTTATTGCTTCGGGTGATTTGTCGCATAAATTGTCTAAAGACGCACCTGCCGGTTATTCCCCTAAGGCAAAAAAATTTGATAAAAAAATAATCGAATTTTTATCTAAAAATAAAGTAGATGATATTTTGAATATGAAAAGCAGTATTATTTCTGAAGTATCGGAATGCGGGCTTAAATCAATTGCAATGCTTTTAGGAGTTTTGAGTGATATTAAATATGAACCAGAGTTATTGTCATACGAAGCTCCGTTCGGAGTTGGATATTTAACAATGAATTTTAAACTCTAATTATAAATCTACAAATAAATACAAATACACAAATAATTTATTTATTTGTGTTAAAATTTGTGAATTTGTAATTTTTTGTTCTAAATAGGTTTTATTACTTGCTTATTAATTTAAAGAAATATTTCCATCTCTCCCCTGTTTTGCATAAATCTTTTGTATCGCTCAGACACCCCTCAATAAAATGTTTTGGATTTTCTTTACATACTTTAAATACAGCGCCTCTTTTAAAATTAGGAATATTTAATTCTTTAATAATTTTTAACGCTAAATCCTGCCAAGGATAAGCCGGCGGCTTTTTGCCCGGTTTTTTTGTAGCTAAAATATCTTTTATGTTTTCCGGTCCTTTATTTATTCTCATATTATTATTATATCATATAAAATTTATTATCTTGAATTTTTGTCTAAAATAAGATATTATTAAACAATAAATAGAATAATTGATTATCATGAGAATAGTAACAAATCCAAGTCCGGTTTTGCGTAAGAAATCTAAGAAGATTAGTAAAAAAGATATAGGCTCAAAAGAAATGATAGGGCTTTTTTTGGATATGGAAAAATTAATGTTGGAAAAAGATGGTGTTGGGTTAGCGGCGCCTCAGACTGGTAAAAACATACGTCTTTGCGTTGTAAATACTAAAGAGGGGCCGATTTGTCTTATAAATCCTGAAATTACTAAAAAGTCATGGAAAAAAGAATGGGCTGAAGAAGGATGTCTTTCTATTCCGAGTATTTTTGGCCAAGTCAGAAGACACAAGAATATAACTTGCAAATACATAGATAAAGATAAAAAAATAATTAAACTGGATGCTGACGGACTCTTGGCGCGTGTGATTCAACATGAGATAGATCATTTGGACGGAGTTTTGTTTATTGATAAGGCAAAAGATATTAAAGAAATAAAAAATGATTAAATATGTCAAAAAATATGTCCGCCAAAGGCGGATCCGCCTCGGGCGGAAAAAACAAGGTTAGAGCAATTTTTATAGGAACGCCTGATTTCGCTACTCCTTCGCTAAAGGTCATGATAGATGATAAGCAGTTTGATATTGTGGCTGTTGTAACTCAGCCGGATAAAAAGGTCGGAAGAAAGCAGATTATTACTCCGCCACCGATAAAAGCATTAGCCGAAAAAAATGTAATACCTGTTTTGCAGCCTGAAAAAATTTCAGATATTGAATTTGAAATTTTAAATTTAAAGCCTGATTTAATTATAGTTATAGCTTACGCGCAAGTTGTTCCGGAAAATATATTAAATATTCCAAAATACGGCGTAATAAATATTCATGGTTCATTGCTTCCTAAATATCGGGGAGCGTCTTGTATTCAGGCGGCAATTTTAAACGGAGATAAAAAAACGGGAATTACAATAATGAAAATGGATAAAGGGCTTGACACAGGGTCCATTTTAGCGCAAAGTGAAATAGATATTTTAAAAACTGATACTGCGGGTTCGCTTTATAAAAAATTGTCTGAATTAGGAGCAGAATTTTTAGCGTCTACTTTAAAAAAGTATATTAACGGTAAAATAAAACCTGATCCGCAAGATGATTCTCTGGCTAATTATGTGGGGTTGCTTAAAAAACAAGACGGGAAAATTGATTGGAACAAAACCGCAGTTGAGATAGAAAGATTTATTTGCGCGATGTATCCTTGGCCAGGCGCGTTCGCTTCGCTCAATATAAAAAATAAAAAATTAAATATAAAAATTTTGGCGGCTGAGAGCGAGTCACTAAGTATTAATAAATATAAAATCGGAGAGTTATTTTTAGATAATAATAAATTAGCGGTTCAATGCGGGAAAGATTCTTTGGTTATTAAAAAACTACAGCTTGAAGGAAAAAAAGAAATAGATTCAGAAGAGTTTTTAAGAGGGTATAAAAATTTTGTAGGTAAAATTTTAGATTAATAAAATAAAACTGTAAAAATAATTCGTGCTATTCGTTATTCATTCGTTAAAATTTGTGTATTCCAGAAAACAAAGCACCCGCACATCTTTTTTGGATATGCGGGCGCTTTAATCCCCATGCTCAAACCTGAAAAGGTTTGTAATCACTTAATGCTTTTAGTTTAGGGCCAGTCCTAGAACCCACCCGAACTAATAGCACTAGCAAAGCATATATCCTTTTTATCTTAAATTAGATAAATTGTCAAGGGCATAAGCAGTATATAAGTTGTGGGAAAGTGTTAATTTGTTGTGTATAAAATTGTTGAACAGCTCGCGCGGAAGTAAAATAATGCTGTAAACAAGGTTGTTTATGCTTCCATCGCCAGCCAAAGTCTGATAAATCTAGTGGTTAGCTTGTCTGCCTCTGGCAGAGACATTAATTCGGCCCTTTCGTCTATCGGCTAGGACACATGGTTCTCATCCATGAAAGAGGGGTTCGACTCCCCTAAGGGCTACAAATTAATTCGTAAAGGCTTTTGAGCCTCAAAATTTATGAGATGCGGATGTAGCTGCGGACCAAAAACCGCTAAAAAATCTACTGAAAAGAAAAAGAAAAAAGTTGTAAAGAAAAAGAAATAAAAAATAACCCCGGTAATAATCGGGGTTATTTTTTTATTATGAAAATTATTTAATTTAAAGTCGCGACCCAGTCGCCGACATAATGAGTAATAACAATAACTAGAATCGCGATGCCAAGGTGTTCAAAAATTACTTTAAGATGATGGTTTTCTTGCTCTTGCGCTATATACCAACTTAATAATGTAATAAGTGAAAGACCCCAAACTATACTCACGACAATAGCCGTATAAAGTGAAAAATAAACAATAGGCACGACGAATGTTAAGGCTATAAAGAATTTTGTTAAAAAAGTTATTATAGTAGATTCCCAGATTTCTTTAACAGTGTGTTTATTTTCAAATTCTTCGGAGATATGAATTCCTAAAGCATCTGAAAGCGCGTCCGCGATAGCGATTACTAAAATACCCCCGATTATGACTATTTTGGAATGGGTGCTGGAATGAAGACCCACCATAAGCCCCAGGGTTGTAATAATCCCCGAAGTTAATCCAAAACTTATCCCCTTTCTAATGGAACAACGCATAAAGAGAAGTAAAATAATAATACATTAATTTTACCTTAAATTAGAGAAAATTTCAAATAAAAATAACAAAAATTTATAGCTCTTGACAAGCTATTAAAAATATTATATTATATAAAAGTTGTGTTTAGAGGTAATAAACAAAGAAATTTTAATAACAATTTAAAAGGAGGCAAATTTTCTGATAATTCCTTTTACAATTCCCTGAATGAGCGGATCAGCAACGTATATAGGCTTCATTGTAGAATTAGCCGGTTGAAGCCTAATGCGTTTTGCTTCACGATAGAATTTTTTAAGAGTCGCGTAAGCGTTATCTAAAAGCGCGACAACAACGTCGCCGTTTTGCGGAGAGTTATTGCGTTCAACGATTACTAAATCTCCGTCTAATATTCCTTCTTCTATCATAGATTCCCCTTTTACTTTTAATACAAAGCTATTAGCCGGATCAGAAACAAAATTAGTTGGAATCGCAATCGGTTCTTTTTCTTCAATCGCTTCAATTGGTTTTCCGGCTGTAATTAAACCTGCAAGAGGTATTTCAACGGCTTCCGCCCAGTTAATTTCATGCTCAATTAACTCTATTGAGCGCGATTCATTATGCGCGACCTTAAGAAGGCCTTTTTGCGCTAGGTTTTGAATATGCGCGTGAATCGTGGCTGGCGAAGCCAATTTGAATTCTTCGCCGATTTCTCGATAGCTTGGCGCGTATCCATATTTATTTTTAAATTCTGTGACAAAGTCTAAAATTTGCCTTTGTCTTTTTGTTAAATTGTCCCCCATATTATTCAATTGGCAATTAACAATTACCTACCCGCAATGTTACGCATAGCGTTGCGGGCGGGCGAATTATCAATTGTCGTTATTTATTATGTAATCCCCACTCCTTACAAAGAGGAAAGCTAGTAGAGATATAGCCTCCACTTGCACCCGCTTAGCAAGGAATGGAATGATTAGTTTAAAAAGTTATCAACAGTTACCTTTATTATATACGAACAAAAAGCGAAAGTCAAGTATTTTATTATTTTAAGTTAATTTTAGTAAAAAAAGAATCCTAGATAAAAAAATAGGATTCAATGATGTATGCTTTGAAAAATTAAGTCAGCCAACTTACCTAATTCTTGAAAGCATGATTCTTTAGATACTTGGCTTAAGTTAATATTCTGGTGCTTATTTTCTAAAAATTTGCGAAAATGCCAAGCCGAGGCATTTTCCGTATATACTTTGTTGTACGACCAAAGTTCTTATCTTTTTATACATTAGATCATTAAAATTTATAAAAAGATAAGGGTGAGAGCGCAGCGGGGCGCAGAGTCAATTTTTTATCTCGTGTTGATTGCTTTAATTCTTTTCTATAAGAAAAGAAAATTTGCACCACAAAGGCGCCCGTAGGAAGTACTCTTGGGGGCGCATTTCCGCTGGTCATTTTTTTGTTTTTAAAAATAGAAGAGGGGAATTAAAGGGGTGAATTCCCTTTGCCTAAAACTCTTTATTTTTATTTTAAATATTTTTTTGTCATTTTATCAAAATCTGATTCGTTATTTTTTAGTTGTTTTGATTTAAATTTATTAAAATCTTTTTCTGCTTTTTCATCAGCCAACCTTTTTGAAATGCTGCCTTTGCGCTGTAAAATTTCTTTTTCGTTTAAGCGTAAAAAACAAGATGAATTTATTTGTCCGGAAGGAAGAATATTAAAACTAAAAATTATTAATAGAGACAAAGATGATAGAATAAAAATAATCAACCAGCGATACTTCTGTAATGACTGCGAGAAATGCAAAGCAAAAACAAAATGCACCAAAGCGAGAAACAAACAAATCTGCGTGGATTGGACACTGGAAAAATTAAAATCAAAAATGAGAAAAAAACTGAACACTAAATAGATCGGAAGAGCGTCGTGTAGGGAAAGAGTGTAGATCTCGGTGGTCGCCGTATCATTAAAAAAAAAAGAAAAAAAAAAAGAAAAGAAAGAAAGAAAGAAAGAAGAAAAAAAGAAAAGAGAAAGTAGTAGAATACGTCAATGACTAACACAATAGTCGTACATAA
>CAJVWV010000019.1 GCA_913009695.1 uncultured bacterium | reverse complement strand
GTAGCTGGGTAGGTAGGATGAAGTAGGGAGATGTGTGAGAGGAGGGGGAAGTGAGGTTTGTTCATTAAAAAAAAAAGAAAGAGAAATAAATTTTTTTTTTTTCAAGCAGAAGACGGCATACGAGATATATCAGTGTGACTGGAGTTCAGACGTGTGCTCTTCCGATCTAATATTGGGATTGCAGGAGTGAATAATAATATAAAAATAATGCCATTGATAGTTTGTGATAAAAATGGTTGCGCAAATAATAAAGTTAGTGAGGCAATAAAATATGCCGTTAATAATGGCGCAGAGGTTATAAATATTAGCTTGGGTACTGGTGGCGTTTCGGGTTATACTACTGAATATGATGCTGCGATAAAATACGCTTATGATCGCAATGTATTAATTGTTGTCGCTGCGGGCAATGGTGATACCGTGGGCGGAATTGGGTATGACTTAAATCAAATACCACAGTCTCTCGTCTGCAATAACGGCGGCAACAATATGATCATTGGCGTTGGTGCATCAGACGGAATATACCGAACAAATTGGTCAAATTATGGATCAAATTGTGTTGATATTTATGCGCCAGGAGTAAATATAGTATCAACTGCCGTTCCTGCATATAGCTCCCTTGGCGGTTTTTATGGCACGGAGAGCGGAACATCTTTTTCTTCACCTATTGTGGCAGGGGTTGTTTCTTTACTTAAAGCAACTTATCCAACATTAACAAGTCAAGAAGCAATTAATTTATTGATTAACAATTCTAACAATGGGATTATTGATGCTTATAAAACATTAAGTGCAAATTTTACCCCATCAAATAAACAGACCCTAAAATCAACAAGTAGTGTATCTAATAATCAACAAAGTCCTGTTAATAATACGACAGAAAGTAGAATAGTAATTGAAGAAGAAAAAAACTTGATAACCAAAATAGATAATAACTTATCAAAAAGAGTAAGCGGTAAAATTTTACTGCAAGTTGAGAAAAACGGCGAGGGGTGGTATGTGAATCCGGATAATGAGAAGAAGTATTATTTGGGCCGTCCGGCGGACGCGTTCAGCATAATGAGGAATTTGGGATTAGGAATTAAACACAGCGAACTCTCTAATTATCTAAACTCAAAATTCCCAAGCAGATTATCCGGGAAAATATTATTGGATGTTGAACAGAACGGCGAGGCGTATTATATTAATCCTGATGATTTAAAGGGTTATTATCTTAACCGCCCTGCGGACGCTTTCAGAGTTATGCGGGAATTGGGATTAGGAATCACCAATAGCGATATTAGGAAAATTGATGTTGGGGAGATTGAGTAAAAAACAAAAAAATAAATTTAAAATATGCCTAAAGAAAAGGAGCAAGAAAAAAATAATCAAATTATTATTTATAACACCGAAGACGGGGAAATGAAGATTAAGGTTAAGGTGGAGGATGATACGGTTTGGCTTTCGCAAAAACAGATGGCTGAGCTTTTTAATAAAGATGTCAGGACAGTAAACGAACATATTAAAAATGTGTTTTTTGAGGGAGAGTTAGCGGAAAATTCAACTGTCCGGAAATTCCGGATAGTTCAAAAAGAAGGCGGCCGCAGTATTAATAGAGATATTGATTTTTATAATCTTGATATAATTATCTCGGTCGGCTATCGGGTAAAATCGCATCGCGGCACGCAATTCCGCATTTGGGCGACGCAGAAATTGCGGGATTATATTATTAAGGGTTTTGCTATGGATGACGAACGGTTGGCTGAGGGGCGGGTTCCAAAGACATATTTTGAAGAATGGGAAGAGCGGATTAGAAAAATCAGGACATCGGAGGCCAATTTTTATCAAAAAGTAAGAGATGTTTTCGCAACCAGCGCGGATTATAATCCTAAGGTTGATTATGCCAAGCGATTTTTTTCAATAGTACAGAATAAATTTCATTTTGCGATCACCGGCTTGACAGCGGCGGAAATCGTAAGCAGCCGCATAGACGGCGATAGAGAAAATTTAGGGCTTACGAATTGGAAAGGAGAGATTATTACCCGCGAGCAATCCCAGATCGCCAAGAATTATTTGCAGGAGTTGGAATTGAAAAGATTGAATTTATTGGTAGAGCAATTTTTGTCTTTTGCCGAATTGCAAAGCGTGGAGCAGAGAGTAATGTATATGAAGGACTGGATCAAGAAATTAGACGGTTTTTTAATTTTGAACGATAAAGAAATTTTAAAAAACTCCGGAAATGTTTCGCATTTTGAAATGGAAAAGAAAGTCAGGGAGCAATTAAAAAAGTACAATAGGTCTAAGGATAAAATGCTTTTGAAGCAGGGCGATTAAGAAAATTCACAAGCGGATTATCGGGGAAAATATTATTGGATGTTGGACTGGTCCAGAAAATTAAGTATGACGGAAATTACAGCATACTGCCATAGCAAAACTTTATAAAGATACCAATATTAACAAACTTTATAAAGTTTCACGTAAAGGAAAAATTGGCCTAAAAGATTTAGTATAAAAGATGGAATCTAACGGTTCCATCTTTTTTATTAAAAAACACTTCAAAACCGTGAAAAAGGCGTTTGGAAGATTGGGGTAGAATAAAATAAAAAAGGCGAAACCTGGTGGTTCCGCCCTTTTTAGTAATAAACTATTCTATAAATCACTTGCCTATCCGCGTATATTTAAAAAACAAATTCTTCATAGTTATCCCTGTTGATTAATTTTACCTCGCTATCCGAATACGCTTCGGAAAAAACTTTTGGAATTTTGAATTTATTTTTTTTCCATTTTAATTCAAAACCGGAAATTTTTCCTTGGCTGTCTTCCAGATAATCTATCTCTTGTTTTTGCTGTGTTCTCCAGAAATATCCCCTAGCGTTAATTTCGTGATTATTCAGCGACTTAAATCTTTCAGCGATCATAAAATTTTCCCAAAGCGCTCCGACATCCGCGCGTAAATTTAAAGGATTGAGATTGTTGATCAAAGCGTTTCGAATACCCGTGTCATAGAAATATATTTTTCGCAGTTTTTTAAGTTCGTTCCGTAAATTTCGGCTAAAGGGGTTGAGCCTGAAAATAATAAAAGCCTGTTCTAAAATTCTAACATAATTTTCAACTGTATTTTTATTAACCCCGACCATGGAAGCAAGTTCATTATAGGAAACCTCGTTGCCGACCTGAAGAGCCAGCGCCTGTAAAAGTTTTTCCAGCACATCGGGATTTTTTATGTTTTGGTATTGTAAAATATCTTTGTAAGCGTAGCTTCTGGCAAGCGAACTTAAATTTTTTTTAGCGCCGGAAACATTCGTAACGATATCGGGGTACATTCCAAAAACCATTCTTTCTTCCAAAAGGCGCCGCATCTCAATTTTAGAATATTTTGAGCGTAATTCCTCCAGAGAAAAAGAGTAGAGATAGAATTCATATGTTCTCCCTGTCAAAGGCTCCGATATTTTATTAGACAATTCAAATGAGGATGAACCGGTAGCGATAATTTGCGTTTCGGGAAAATTATCAACGATTATTTTTAGTGTTAATCCTATGTTTTTAATTCGCTGCGCCTCATCAATAATAATCAGCTTGCTATTTCCCAAAAATGATTTAATTTGGGTTGATGATTTTTCTTGCA
Source organism: uncultured bacterium (assembly GCA_913009695.1). GTDB lineage: Bacteria > Patescibacteriota > Patescibacteriia > Patescibacteriales > SZUA-104 > CAJVWV01. The sequence continues at coordinate 16,102 of CAJVWV010000019.1, read as the reverse complement.
GGCTATCGCGAACATCTGGCTCATCACAATTAAAATAAGCTGAATTTTCGGGGTATTTTTTAATGATCTCCTTAACTAAAGTTGTTTTTCCGACTCTTCTCGCTCCATAAATTATAACGATTTTGCCTTTAAATAAGGCATTTTCTACGTTTTGTTGTATAGTTCTTTTTATCATATTTAATATAAATTAGGTTAATGTAGTACCCTAATTATATATTATTTTGGTTAGTTTGTCAAATTACCTAAATTATCATTGTTTGTCCCGTTATCATAAAGTGATTTTACTTGGTTTATTGTTTTTTGGAGGGGCGAAAATATTATCTAACCTTCTTCTCCGCCTCATCCAATTTAATAGAGAGAAGTTTAGAAATTCCATCATCTCCCATTGTCACACCATAAAGAATATTAGCGCGGCGCATTGAAGCGCGGTTATGAGTAATTATTATAAATTGAGTTTTATGGGATAAGTCATCTAAAATTTTAGCTAATCTTTCCGAATTGGCTTCGTCCAGAGCTGCGTCAACTTCATCTAAAACTACAAAGGGGGATGGGTTAGCGCTAATAATCGCGCAAATAAGCGCAATAGCGGTTAAAGCGCGTTCTCCGCCGGAAAGCATAGTAACGGTTTTAATTTTTTTCCCGGGAGGAGTAGCCTGTATTTCAACTCCGGCTAAACCGGTTGCGTTGTGTTTTTGTAAAAATTTAATTCTTTTTAAATCAATCTCACTTTCTGAAATAACCTGTTTTTGCTCTTCAACCTGTTCTTTATCTTCCTTACCCTCCGACGCTTCAGCGGAGGATGGATCAGAAGCTAAAACTTTAATAATTTTAGCATGACCGCCATCAAAAAGAATTCTAAAATATTCCTCAAATTTTTTCGCAATTACCTTAAATTCTTTATCAAACCTTTCTTTAATAGTAATATCCAATTCTTTAATAATTTTTTCTAAAGATTTAATGGCCTCGCTTAAGTCTTTAGTCTGTCCGGATAAAAAGTCGTAGCGTTCCTTCGTTTCAATGTATTCTTTTTCAATTTCCGGATCAATCCCGCCGATCATATCAAGCTGCCTTTTTAAGTTATTAATTTTATCCCGCGCCATTTCTACGTCAACAGTTTCCCCGACTCTCGTTTCTTTAATCTTTTTTAAATCTTTAAAACTTTGCCTAATTTCAATTTCCAAATCTTCAAGTTTTGTTTCGTATCTTGTTGAATTAATTTTTATTTCGCTTAGCTGGTTATTTAAATTATTTATTTCGCCTTGCAAACTCTGAATATTTTTTTGAAGCTCAAAAAGGGTGGCGCGTTTTTTTTCTTCTTGCTCGCTAAAACTATTAATTTTTTCTTTAACTTCAAATAATTTTTTATCTACTTCTTCTAATTTAATTTTAAATTTATTTTTTTCGCTTGCCGTATCGGTCTGGCCCTTTCCTTGTTTTAATTTACTGTCAATATCTTCCAGGTCTTTATCTAGCCCGTATTTTTTTTCTTTTAATAATTTTTTTCTTTCTACATTGGAAGAAAGGCTAAGATTTTTTTCATTAACTTTAGAAAGAATTTCTTCCTGAGCGCGCGAAAAACTTATTAAGTCCTTTTGCGCGTTTGCCAGATTATTATCCATCTTTACTCCTTTAGATAATTCCAATAATTTTTTTAAATCATTTTTTACTTCTTCGACTATTTTTTTAATTTCTTGAGCATTGGTTTCCGCGTCGGCTTTTTCCAATTTATTTAATAATTCTTTTATTTTTAAATTTATTTTTTCGTTGTCAATCTTAGATTCCTGATTAGTTAAATTATTATCCAATTCTTCAATCTTACTTTTAATATTATTTTTTTCTCCTTCTAATTCTTTTAATTTTTTATTATCGCTATCAATGTCTTTTTCCAGTATTTCCAATTCTCCAATAATTTTTTCAATTTCTTTTTTAATTTCTCCCTTTTTATTATTTAACCATGAAAAATCAAAATTTCCTTTGGCCTCCATTTTAATCTCCATTTGCGCGTCAATCCTGGCAAGCTGTTTTGTGATATTGTCTTTCGCGATTTGTAAGTCAGACAATTCTTTTTGCCAATTATTAAAATCTTCACCAACTCCATTTTCTTTTTCCATTTGCGAAAGTTTTCCATTTAAAGAACTTAGCTTTCTTTCGTTTTCTATTTTTATTTTTTCTAATTCAAGATATTCTTTGTTGCGCTTATTAAACTTATCATTAATTTCATGCCAATTTTTACTATAATAAGCAAGCTGCAACTCTTTTAATTCTCCCTCAAGCGTTTCTCTTTTTTGCAGTTTATTAACCTGGCGGGTTAAGCTCCTAAGCCTTGGCTCAATTTCGGTAAGCAGCATCTCTACCTGCGACAGGTTTTCATAACTTAGCTTTAATTTATTTAAAGATTCATCGCGCTTAATTTGAAATTGCTTTACGCCGGTAGCCTCGTCAAAAAACTCTTTTCTTTCAGCCAGAGAAGTATTTAAAAAACCTTCAACCATGCCCTGTCCGATTACGCTATAAGTTTTTTGCCCGAATTTCGCTTTGGCTAAAAGAATTTGTACGTCCACTAGCCGCACTCTGCTATTATTAAGCAAATATTCGCTGTTGCCGTCCCTAAAGAGGCGACGAGTTAAAATTAATCGCCCATAATCAACAGGAGCTTTTGTGCCCGCCCCGCCGTGGCGCGGGTCTTCGTTGTTTAAAAACAAAGAAACCTCGGACATGCCAAGTTTACTTTTTTTATCCGAGCCGGAAAAAATAATATCCTCGCTTTTTTTCCCGCGCAATTGTTTCATGCTCTGTTCGCCCAAAACCCACCTAACCGCGTCCGCGATATTGGATTTTCCCGAGCCATTCGGTCCGACAATACAAGTAATTCCCCGCTTGCTTTTACTAAGCATACCGGGGAATACTAAGGTGTTTTTATTGGCGAATGATTTAAATCCTTGGATTTCTAATTTTTCTAAATACATAAAAATATAATGCAAATACCTGTTAGTATTATACAATAAAAAACTTTAAGTGTCATCTAAACACTAATAAATGTCATTTTTTGGTTTTTGCTTGACATAATGTATGTTTTTTAGTAAAGTATAGTAGAATTGCTTCTCTTTTAAAGCAATTCTGTTTTTTATGCGCCCATAGTTTCCACCTACGCTAAAGCTTCGGCGGACAAGTATTTTGTTATAAATGCTATTATATTGTTAGACTAGTCCTACGAAATTTTAATGTAGCTGGGCGCCCATAGTTCAACGGATAGAACACCAGCCTTCTAAGCTGGTTATGGGGGTTCGATTCCCTCTGGGCGTACTAAAATTATAAATAATTTAATTTATGATTTGGCAATTAATTTTTATAACAATACTGGCGTTTGTGTCCATAGTATTGTCAATACAGTTTTTTTATATTATCCTTGGAGGATATTCTCCTTTTTTTCTGACAAAAAGAAAAGTAATAAAAAGAATTATCAACGAAATATCTTTTAATGATGGGGATGTTGTATATGAACTGGGGTGTGGAAATGCGGGTTTTTTAAAAAGGGCAGAAAAGAAATTTCCTAAAATAAAAAAATTAGTCGGAATAGAATTATTTTTCTTTCCTTATTTAATCGGCAGCATACAGATAAGTTTACAGAAAAGTAAAATAAAAATATTAAAAAAAAATTTTTATCATATTAATTTTAAAGAAGCGGATATTATATATTGCTTTTTACTTCCAGGAGTTATGAAAAAACTAAAAGATAAATTTGTAAATGACTGTAAAAAAGGAACGCAGATAATAAGCTATCAGTTTAGTCTGCCCGACATGGAGCCCGTTAAAGTAATTGACCTAGAAAACAACAAAAAGGATAAAATTTATTTTTACGAGATATAGAAATTAAAAATTGTTTAAAAATTTAGAATTAAAAATTAAAAAATTCTCCGGCTTTGCCGGAATCATGGTGGCTATAGTTCAATGGTAGAACACGAGCTTGTGGCGCTTGTGACGAGGGTTCAATTCCCTCTAGCCACCCCATAAAATAAAAACTCCAATTTGGGAGTTTTTATTTTATTTTTTGTGTTCCTTGTTATATATTTCGTGTTACTTGAGAATAACCCCTCTGTCAATAAGCTCAAAAAAACATCTTGCGCAGGCGTTTACGTCGGCTAAGGCGTCATGGGCGTTTTCAAAGTCTTTACCAAATAATTTTGTATACAGTTCTGATAAGCGCGGCCACTTATAATCGCCAAAGTTGCCGGGCAACTGGCAAAAATCAGTTGATTCTTGCATAGTGCAAAACCTAACAGTATCAAAGAGATCGTGGTTTGTGTTTTTTCGTAAAAATTCCGCTCCCATTATTTTTTCATCAAAATTCATGTTATGGGCAATTAATAATTTTGAACTGCCAACCGCGTTAGCAAACTCTTCTAAAACTTCTTTTAACGGCTGCCCTTCTTTATTTGCTTTTTCAGTGGTAATGCCGTGAACGCTAGAAGCCTCTTTCGGTATTTGAAAGCCCTCCGGCTTAATAATAAAGTTTTTCCCGATTTTTTCTTTTGCGTTTTCATCATAAACAACCCAAGCTAGCTGCACTAAACGCGGCCAATTATTTAAATCATCAATCGGCGCGTTATAATTTTTGGGCAGTCCGGTTGTTTCAGTATCAAAAAATAAATACATAACTTAAAAAATTTAATAATAAACTATTATAACAATATTCTACCATAATTTATAAATAAGTAATATAAATAAAATAAAGCGCGAATCTTGACAGGCCATATTATTTACAGTATGCTTTATGGGTAGCAAATAATTATTAATCATAAAATATCTATATGGCAAAAAGAAGCACTGGAGTTGGGAAGAAGAAAAAATCACGTTCTCATAAAACCGCAAAGAGGCTTGAAATCAAGCGGCTTATGCTTGAAGAAAAAGCTAAGAAAAAAAAGCATAAATAAAGTTTAAGGTAAAGTAAATTTAAAACAATCCCGAAGGTTCGGGATTGTTTTGTTTTCAACTGTTGTAAAAAATTTAATCTTCCTGTACGACCTTTTTAATAATTGAAACAAATTCCTGCGATATATCTTTTATAATTATTTTTTTAGAATCTTTTACTGACGGATGCTCGGACATTGGATGAGAATTAGTTGAGATAATTTTTTCAATCGGAGAATCTTCCAGTCTTTTAATTATATCCGCGTTGTTTAAGGCTAAATGGCTTAGAACCGCGTAAATTTTATTCGCCCCGCGCTCAAGGTATGCTTTAGCGGCGTTTATTAATGTTCCGCCACTACGGGTCATGTCATCATATATAATAACGTTTTTGCCGACTACGTCGCCGATTATATCCAAAACTTTTGTTTTTTCAAACTCGCGCGATTTACGCGCGAATACTATATCGGTTTTAAATTTACCGGCAAAAGTTTCAACCCGCTTAGCGCGGCCAAGGTCGGCTGTGCCGAAAACAAACTGCTCTAATTTAAGCTCATTAATAGCTTTACTTAAAATATTCTCCCCATAAAGTTCATAGCGCAGGCAATCGCCCTCAAAATAATGCGCTATGCCCGATACATGCAAATCAAGCATTAAAAAAATATTACCGCGATCGGAATTGGGTATGCCCGACAATCTGCGCGCGTTTACTTTTGCCGAAACTATTTCACCCGGTAAAATAGCGCGCTCCATGGTTGAGTAGCCAAAAAATGGGATTACAAAAATTCTTCTTTTTGTTCCAAGTCCGGCTAGGGTAACACCGATTTTTTCCAATTCGTCAAAATCTTTGTCCGAGTGTGTACTGGAAACCATAATAGCTGTTTTACTAAATAGCTCGCTTCGGTCATTAATATTAATCCGATGATAAAGCTCTCCGTCGCCGAATTTGTCGCGGATAATTTCGCTTGTTTCAACCTCTAATCCTTTAGCGATTAATTCGGAAAAATATTTTGAACTTTTTGTTGAATAAATTAATAAATCTTTCACCCCGTTAGACATATATTGTATTTAATAATTAGCCCTGATAAACATAAAATGTTTAACGGGGTTCATATTTTTTATTTTCCTTGGCAATGGCCGCAATTAGTAAAATCTATTTTTGGAATAATATTTAATAAAAGTTTTTTTACGTTCTCGGCGTTATTTTCCATGACTTTTAAAACCATTTCCCATGTAACCGCTTCTTCCCCTTCGCGCCAGGCGTCATAATCGGTTGCCATAGCTATTGACGCGTAACATATTCCCAATTCACGAGCCAAAACAACTTCTGGGACAGTTGACATATTAATAACATCCGCACCTGTTTTTTTAAAAAACAAGCTTTCGGCTCGCGTAGAAAATCGCGGTCCCTCAATAGTTAGCATTGTTCCTTTTTCATGATGCGCTAAATTTAATTCTTTAGTGGCGCCAATAAACGTTGACCTTAACTTGGGACAAAACGGTTCAGCCATCGGAGTATGCACTACTTTGTCTTCAAAAAACGTTAGATTACGATGCTTGGTAAAATCAATAAACTGGTCTAAAAAAACTAAATCACCCGGTTTTATTTTTTCCTTTAAAGATCCGCAAGCCGTTGTGGCGATAATGTGCGTACAGCCCGATTCTTTAAGCGCCCAGATGTTGGCCTGAAAGGGAACCTTAGTCGGCATAATAGTGTGCCCTTTGCCATGCCGAGCTAAAACCACAACCTTAACTCCATCAATTTCCCCGCTTATTAACGGACTTGAAGTTTTTCCAAAGGGGGTGTCCAGATTTGTTTCCTCGGCATTTTTTAAAAGCCTTGGGTCGTCAATCCCGCTTCCTCCAATTATTGCAATTTTTTTATTCCGAGTCATAACTTATGAGAGAACGGACATTAAGCCCTAGTTCTTTTATTTTTTTAGATCCGCCTAAAAACGGTAAATCAATTAAAAAACTAACTTCTATTATTTTACCTCCTAGTTTTTCTATTAGATCGCAGGAGGCTAGAGCCGTTCCGCCTGTAGCGCATAGGTCATCAACCAGAACGACTGTTTCGCCGGGCTTAACAGCGTCGTCATGCATTTCAATGATGTCGCTCGCGTATTCAAGGGCATATTTTTTGCTAATAGTCTGTGACGGCAATTTGCCTTTCTTTCGAACAATAGCTAGTCCGGTATTTAGTTTATAGGCCACAGGGGAAGCGAGTAAAAAACCGCGCGCGTCAATCCCGACAATTTTATCAATCTTTTTCCCTACGAATGGCTTAACTATCAGCCTAATTACCTCCTGAAAAGCAAGCGGATCTTCAAGCAGGGTAGTAATATCCTTAAAATTTACGCCCTTCTTCGGCCAATCTGGTATTTCTCTAATTTTTGATTTTAAATTCATGTTATCTGATTTAATAGTTATATAATAAGTATACTATAAAATTAAATATTTAAAAGTTTTTAATAATAAAAAACCGCCCCTGTAATCCGCTAGCCGGCGGAGGAGCGATTTTTTTACGAAAATATATTAAATGATAATATTTTATCTAATTAATATTTTCCTCTTTAGAATCGGCTTGGACGATCCTGTCTCTTCTGCCTGTGGCAATCACGACAAAAAAGAGGTCTTTCTCCGTCTGGTTGAAAAGGCAACTCGGTAATTTTCGCTCCACACCCTGAGCAAGCCCAATCACCTTGATGCATTTGACGATCACCGGAGTTGTTTTGGTAATCCATTGTTTTTTATTTACGCAAAAATACTTTATGTAAATGAACGTAAATATTACTTAATTATAATAATAGTGTAGCAAAAACATGCTCTTTTGTCAATATTTAATCTTTGTTTAATCTTTGTTGCTGTGATATAATTATTGCTTTATTTTTAAAAAAGTAGAGACGCGCAGCGATGCGTCTCTAAGTTTTTGTGTACAAACAAACTTTATTTCGTATTTTTTTCTATCCATTTTAAATAATCTTCGTTTCCGTCTTTAATCGGCAGGCTCACAATACACGGACAATCATAACTATGCATTTTTTTGACCTTCTTAATTACTTCGTGAACCAAGCTCTTTTTTGTTTTAGCAATCAAAACCGCTTCGTTGTCGTCCTTAATTTCGCCTTTCCACCAATATATAGAATTCATATTATCAATAACATTTACGCACGCCGCCAATTTACTCTCAACTAATTCTCTCCCGACCTTTTTCGCTTCTTCTTTGTTTTTTGTTGTTATATAAATAAACTGAAAATTCATATTATTTTATTTCTTCAACTATTTCTTTTACTCTCTTAAAATATTTTCTAAGACTATCATTGTCTTTTTCGTTTTTAATGCAATTAAGATCAGCGTTAAACTCATCAACAAGTTCATTATATTTTTTAATCTGCTCAGGATCGCTAAGCTTTATAATATAACTTATCTTAGCGTCTTTCTCTCCCGCGTCTCTATATCCCTGTTCATAGCGCGGTATTGGGCTCAACTCGTTTAAATGCTCTTGTTTTTCACCGTCAGAAGATGCTTTCTCCAGCATTCTTGTTTTTATCATTACTGTTGACCAAAAATTTAATACATCTTGATACAACATTCTTCCGCTTAAAAAATCCATATCAATAATCTCTTTATCTGATTCTGATATTGTATCTTCAGTTTGTTGGTTTCTTTTATTAAGCTGATCATCTTCTTTGAATGGCATATTTTTTAATTTAATTCTTTTTCGTTTGATTTAATATGTTTCATGTTTTGTTATTATTTAATAATTTTATTTTCAAAAATTTTTTTATGCTTCTTTATAAATTTATTTGACGTACTTTCGAACAAATCAAAAACATTAAATTTACCATTATTTTCACGCATAGTACAGAAGATTGAGGGCTGGTGTTTTAGTCCCTCAATCAACCTCTTGCAACCCCTTAGCGAGGCGGTTCGGTGAATTGAAGCCCACTTTCCCGTATAGTGTACTTTCACCTATTGAGGGCTATCTCTAAAGGATTTCCACCTCATACAGCATCTTCACGAAGCGCAGAGCATGACCCAACACCAGCCCAATAATATTCTTTTTCGTTTAATTTAATGTTTTTTATTATTTCATATAACGTTTGCGTATCATCTGAAGTTTTATTTATTCTACCTTATTATTTTAAATAAGAGCGGTTTTTAATTTCAAAAAAGCAAATCTAAAAGCTAAAAAATTATTTTGTTAAAGAAAATTATAAATTAATCCTCATCTGCGCAGCCAGATATACGCTCAGACCGTCTAATAACCAAATCTTAAACGGTCATTTTTTTTGCCAAAAGAGACCACATGGCTCCTATGCCATTACTCCCGATCTCATTAAACTATCAAATTGTTTTTTGTTTTCATCTGTTTTAATCCAATTTGCTATTTTATTGAGCAAACGCAAACATTTGTTGTTGAACAGGAATTGCTTCTTCCACTTCCTCCTCAACTTCTCCGCTTAACATTTTTATAAGAATATCACCAATATGATACCCAAGATTTACAGGCACAGCATTTCCTATTTGCTTATATTGCTGTGAAACAGAACCTGCGAATTTCCAACTATCTGGGAATGTTTGAATTCTTGCGTATTCACGCACGGTCAGTGGACGAGTTTCTTTTGGATGACATCGTTCTGTTTGCTTTTGAGCTGGACTACAAGTCAAAGTGAGGGATGGTTCATCCCAAGAAAGTCGCCTTGCCATACCAGTTTTACCTCCGCCCATATAATAACTTGCGCCCATATATTCTTTTTGTAGTTTTTCTGGCAATTCTCTCCAATATCCGCCAGGAGGAATGAGTTCTAAAATCTTCCTTTTCTTTTCAGGATATTGTTGACCCTCAGATTTTGGACATTTATGTAATGCCTCACGAAGAGGAATAATATAATTTTTTTCTTTTGGGAATATAATAGGAATATCTAGATCATTTCTTACACCAATAATTATTAAGCGTTCTCTTTTTTGCGACACATCTAAATATTGTGACCGAAGAACTTTATGTTTCACTTTATAGCCAAGCTCTTCCAAAACAGAAATCATAGTTTTGAGTGTTCTCCCGTTATCATGGCTTAATAAACCTTTTACGTTTTCTCCAATTGCAATTTTAGGTTTAACTTCTTTTACACATCGAGCAAATTCAAAGAATAAAGTTCCTCGTATATCGTCAAGTCCCATTTTTTTTCCAGCATAAGAAAAAGTTTGACAAGGAAAACCGCCTTGCACTATATCTGCTTGTCCTTCCTCAAATTTTAAATTTCGGATATCATCTTCAATAATATTCCAGTCTGGCCTGTTTGTTCGTAAGGTTTCACAAGCGTATTTGTCATATTCGTTTAACAAGACGTGCTTAATACCTGCATTTTCCATACCGATAGCAGTCCCACCTGCACCAGCAAATAGTTCTATTACTGTGTATGGAGATTGTTTTTTATTTTTTAAAATTTTGAATTTTTTTGTTTTACTGCCAGATTTATTTTGGATTCTTTTAATTTCATCTAACAAAAAAATTCTTGCATTTCTATTATTTCGAAATGATTTAATTAAACCTGATTTATCCCAACGTCTAATTGTGTCAATAGAGATATTTAATGTAATTGCCGCTTCGCCAGCAGTAAAATATTTTTGTTTATTTTTCATATAAAAATGATAGAGGATTAATCTATCATAATTATAGCAGATAACCAATGCCTATGCAAAGGTTATTCTGTGGAGAACGCCATTTTGAATAACTCAAAGTATTCCTTTGCTTCTTTTTTACTCAATTTATACTTATGTTTGTCTATAATCACATGTGGCAACACTTCAAACAATTCCTGAAGAGCATTTTTTCTTCCAATTGCCATTGCATAAAAGCTTATACCGTCAATTACTCTAATTTTATTTTTAGTTGGCCTGCGTTTTTTAGTTTTATTATCTGGCGGAGTAAATGGTTTATCGTATTTTTTCTTGCCTTGCGGTATAATCTCTACAAAATACCCCGTGAAGTCATTATATTTAGGTATTTTTAGTTTTACTTTAATCGCGTCATAAATTTCAATTTTATGGTTGCCCTTTGTGGTGTTGAATTTATTTTTTACTTCTGCAATTATTTTCATTTTTGAATTTTCAACATCTAAACCACCTCCTGTGCCCAAATCTTTCCATCCGTATGAGGAGCCTAGTATTTCTTGATGAAAAATACCGATAGCATTTTGCGTGGTTTTTTGAGTCTGTCTGGCTTTTTCTTGCTCAATCCATTCTTTATAGGATATTGAGTGCGTCACGCCATGAAATAAAGCAGAAAAAGGATCTACAACATTTTTGTGTAATTTAATTTGTGCGTCATGTTCTGCTGTCTCGATAATTTTAATAACATTAGAGACTGCAGAGCACAGGTCTTTGTCCGAAATGAATTTTAAATATGACATAGTTTCTATTTATATAACTTTATTATACTTTATTTTTCTTAATAAATAAACATTTTTTGCGGAGGTACGTAGCAAAAAATATCAGATTATCCCCTTTATAAATCAATAAAAGAAATTTGAAAATTTTTTAAAACAATTGGGCGATAGCCCAGAAAAGAAAAGGAATATTTCAGCTAACGTTTAGTATATACGAAGTTTTTGGCTCTTTTCGTTATCATAACTTATAAAGAAAAAAGAGACAAAAATTTGGGAAAATGCCGAGCCGAGGCATTTTCCGTATATACTTTGTTGTACGACCCGAACCCTCACCTTTTATACCTTATTATTTTATAATTCATAAAAGGTTAGGGTGAGAGCGCAGCGAGGCAAGCCCAGCTCCAGTTTTCAATGTAAATGAGATAATATTTTACTAAAAGAGGAACGGAGTTAATAGAATATGACCTGAACATACAACAAAAACTGGGGCTGGGCGCAGAGTAAATTTTTTATCTCGTTTTAATTGTTTTAGTTCTTTTCTACAAGAAAAGAAAATTTGATTTTTTGTTTTAGGCAAAGGGGAGAGGGAAATTAAAGGGGTGAATTCCCTTTGCCTAAAACTCCTTATACTTTGTTAAGTATTTTCATTAATTCATCAAATACATAAACCTTGTTTCTTTTCTGTTTCGGATTTGTTTCTTTTAAAATTCCAGCGGCAACAAATTTATTTATTAAATTAAAAAATGTTTGGGTATTTTTAATTTTGACATGCTTGTGCATGCTCGCCGTGGTAAGAATAGGCCGAATAAAAATTGCATCCAATAAATATGGCGCATACTGAGAGTTAATTGAGATTATTTGTTCTTTTAATTCGCTATGTAATTTTAGAATTAATCTACCAGTTTTTTCCGCTTTTTGAGACTGGACAGTTAAAGCATTAAGGAAAAATTTAATCCAATTTTCCCAGCCTTCTTGTTCGCTTACATTGCGGAGCAGTTCGTAATACGTTTGCCGATGCTCTTCAAAAAATTCACTTAGATATAAAAACGGATGAGCAAGTAATTTTTTTTCATATAAAAAAAGCGAAATAATCAAGCGGCCAACACGGCCATTGCCATCCAAAAAAGGATGTATAGCCTCAAATTGATAATGCGCGATAGCAATTTGCACTAATTTATCTTTTTCTTCGTCTGAATTTAAATATTTTTCTAGATTAGCAAATAATGGAATAATTTCATTGGCTGTCGGTGGAATAAATGATGCTTCAGAAATATCGGCGCCAGGTATGCCGATGTACACTTGAATTTTTCGAAATTTTCCAGGCGCTTTATTCGCGCCACGACCGGATTTAAGCAAAACAGCATGTATTTTTTTAACTAGGTTTTCCGTTAAGGGCAATATTTTTAAACTTTTAATTCCTAAATCCAAAGCTTTACGATAATTGATAATCTCATTAATGTCTTGTTTCTTTGTTTCGCCTTCTTTTTTATTAATAACAGCATCACGTGCCAAAACTTCATTAAGAGTGGCTTGCGTGCCCTCAATCTGTGAACTCAAGACAGCCTCTTTTGTTTGCATGGTGCGGCCAAGAAGGCTGGGATTTGGCAGTGCGCTTAAAAGTGAATTCAGACTAGCAATGGCCCGATGGGCTTTTGTTATGTGGCCTATAAGCGGCTCATAATCTATTTTTACTGGTAATTTTGGGGGAATAAATGGTTTTTTACTCATATTAATTAGTGACTATAACAAGGATTACCCTTATTATAGTGTATTAGAATAATCAATTAACTTATTCTAATAATAGCACTTTTATTATAATAAGGCAAGAGTAATGTATACAAACTTAGAGTAGTGAGATTAGGGGGTCCTTTACATAAACACACTAAATATTTTAAAGAGGAAAAACGTCGTCGGATAATACTTTTTTCTTTATTCTTGGTAGAGCGTCATTAATTGCATCGTGACCCATTTCATATTCTTCTTCAACGCCAACTGATCCGATATCAAAATAAGCATTTCCCAAAAACTGGTTGATCCTAACCATATATGGTGTCTGGCATACCCTACAGCTACCACTACCTGGCTCGGCTTCGATTACATAATAAATTTTATTAATATTAACTATTTCATAAGCTCTTTTCCATGTTGTACTGAATATTTTATCAGTTGGGACAAATTTTTTATTTTTTATATTAAAGTATATAGTCGCCATTCCATTTTCAAAATCAGCAGTGTATCCTTTGAATGTATATATTAAAATTTCAAATATTCCATCATTATTTAAGTCTTTTAATTCTATTGCTTTGGAAATTTTTTTCTTGTCATAGTCGCCCCAGCCCTTACTACCTCCTAAAACGCTAAAACTGTTGATGACAAATAAATTAGTAATGTTACCATCTTTAACTATGGCTACAATTAATGGGTTTTTTGGCATCCTTGAGGTTATGTCAATATCCCCCCATGGCTCAATATCTTCATCAGTGAATTTTTTGTCTATTTGTCTTAGTATTTTAATTCTATAGGTGGTGGTGACTAAATTTTTAATTGAATATTCTGCGTCAAGAGCTATCTCATAATCATTGGGTATTTCAAATTTTATACCTTGAGCTGCTTCTATTTCTGCTATATGGTTATCTGCACTATAGATATTATTATTTAGTACGCCGGAATTAATTAAGATTTGATTTAATGAATTATTGTCAATATTAACTTGAGGCACATTAATTTCGGCGTGATTATTGTTGACTGTGCAGCCAGAGAATAAGAGTGCTAAAATAAAAATTAGAGTTATTTTTTTCATATTAATAAAATTTTTAAGAATGTTTATAGATTGTTAAAAATAGGAGGCGTAAATTTAATTATCAATTCAATCCATGCGCTTTAGTTCCTAATTTTTCCTTGTATAAATTTTCAATTTTAATAATCTCTTTTTGGGTTATATTGCTTGGCAAACTTTGCAATACAGAATAACGAAAATTTTTGTGATAATCTTTTTTGGAATTACAAATCTTGATTAATTTTTTATTGCCGCCGTGAAAGGTATTCGCGTATTCTTCCCATCTTTGCCAAATCCCGACCTTGCCATTTGCAGAGCCGATATATTGCTTTCCTGTGTTGTCGTCTAAAATTAAATAAATTCCGTTCACAGATGATAAATGGTTTTTCCAATCTTCATTTGCTTCAGGATTTTTAATCAATCTTTCAAGTTCATTAAAATCCAGAATAAAATTTAATAATCCTAGGAAATCCCCAAGGTATCCCTTTGGCAGAATTTGAATTATTTCTTTTGGCTGTTGGTCATACCACTGATGCCACGCAAGAGCATTGCCGCCCCAATCAATAATTATTCGATTCAATAAGTATTTAAACTTATCAAGCTCCTCTAGTTTATAATAATACTTTCCTTTTTTTTCTATCCAGCCGTTTACTTTAAAAATTCCAAAGAGAATCGATTTCATTCTTTCTTTTCCTATAAATGAAATAATATAATCACACTCGTGAAAAATTGGCCTACCTTGCTCTTTCTAATAATTTAATAATCCCTCTCTGTCTTTTATTAACTCTCGATATTCAACTCTGTTATCTTTGTGCCTAACAAGCTTTACTTTAGAGTTTTTAAATATGTCAGTTTTAAGATTTAAAATTTCTTGGATTGTAAGCATTTTAATTAAGTATTTTTTTAAAAAATACTTTAACCCGCGACTGTAGACCATTGGCTAAAAACAGAAAAGAGTTGTCGTATTTTTTAAGAAGAATTATTTTTATTAATAAATCGTTTTCTGTAGCGAAGCGGAAGAAAACACAATATTATCCCCCTGGCGCAGCCAGATAATCGAGTGTTAAGTGATGTTGGCTCACAATTAAGCTTGATTACACAATAGAATATTCTATCGAGTATTCTATGGAATGTGCTAAAATATTGAGCCAATTTCATTTAACGTTTCGGGATTATCTGAAGTTCAGCCCCATTGACTTTTTCGTAAAATGGTGTATGCTTATATGAAGCTCTTTTATCACTAAGGGCGTTAACAGAAAAGGGCTGAATTTGGGCGAAGCCCGAAAAAATATTTATATATAATTTACCTTAATCAATAAGTTCTTTTTAATCAATTAAAAAACACTAAGGATGTGTAAGATGTCAATATTAAAGGATTTAAAGCTGGGCGAGGAAAGACAAAAAACGGTTCCGTCTGAATTTTTTGTCAGGACTTTAACTAAAGCATTAGAAGACCCAAAATTTTCAGAAGAACAAGCTCGTCGTTGGATCGAAGATAGCTTGACAACAGTAAATTATCCAGAGACAATATCCGCAGACAAGATGATCTCTGCTGATGTGTTTGTCTGGATTATGGTCAGACTTCTCGGTATGACATCGGGAAAATTGTTTGACAATAATACTGTATTCTTTGATCACATCAGGGCAATATTGCCTATCGTAAATACAGAATTCGGCAAATAAGTCTCTCCATTAGGGTCTGTATAAACTTAGTTTATGCAGACCTTTTTATTTTTAAAAAGAGCTTAATTATAAAAACTAAAAAATTATATATAAATATTTTTTTGGGCGTAGCCAGATATCCCGTCAGGCTGTCGAAAAACCCCAATTTTTGCCGTTTTTTAAAATTTTTTTAGCTAATTTTAGCATACCAAATTTTTCAAAATGGAGTTATTAGACAGTCTGGCGGTGTTAGACGATGTAATAATTAATTTTCGTCCTTTGAGAAATAGATTTCTCGTGTCTGTGGTAAATTGAATTTCTTAATTAAATATTTAATCACTTGTTTAGTAGAGTTTATTCTATCTTCTGA
>CAJVWV010000018.1 GCA_913009695.1 uncultured bacterium | reverse complement strand
TTTTTCTAGTGCGTGCACATCTTCACCCTTTATTTGCTTATTATTATTTTTATTTTTTTCTTTTTATTGTTTTTTTTTTTTAATGATACGGCGACCACCGAGATCTACACTCTTTCCCTACACGACGCTCTTCCGATCTCAAAGGCGTAATTGACACAAAAGATATAATTTATTATTTGTCATTTATTTTTATATTTTTATGGCTGAACGCCAATATTATTAAAAATCGTATTTGGAAATAAATTATGAAACTAACTAAAAAGTCAATAGCTAATTTTAATACTACCGCGATTATTTTGATTGTTGTCGGGATTTTGGCGGTGGTAAATTTTTTTTCTTACCAATTATTTCTCCGCTGGGACCTGACCGAAAATAATGATTATTCAATTTCAAAAGTAAGCAAGACGGCTGCCAATAAGCTGGACGATATTGTTAATATTAAAGTTTATTTTTCCGATAATTTGCCGAGCCAATATATTACGCTTCGGCAGGAAGTTGGGGATATTTTGGACGAGTACGCGAATTATTCGGGCGGTAAAGTGCGCGTGGAGTTCATCAGCCCGGGCGATGATGAAGATTTAAAAAGAGAATTAATGATCGCCGGAATTCCGGAACTCCAATTTAATGTTTTGGAAAAAGATAAGTATCAGGTTGTCCGCGGGTATCTTGGAATTGCCGTCCAGTACGGAGATAAAACCGAAGCGATTCCGGTTGTGGAAAATACGCAAAATTTAGAATACCAGATTACTTTAGCGATAAAAAAAATAACCGGGCAAATCAATTCAGTTGTCGGTTTCGTAACGAGCAACGGAACATTAAGTCCGCAAAATGAAATTGGCGCGGCTTACGGAGAAATAGCTAAACTTTATGAAACGCGGGATATTGATTTAAGCGCGGGCGATATCGCGGGCGATATAAATACTTTAATTATCCCCGGAGCAAAAACGCCTTTTTCTGAGGATGAGCTAAAAGTGATTGATAAATTTATTATCAATGGCGGTTCGCTCTTGGTTTTAGCAAATGGCGTTGAAATCGGAGATGGTTTACAGGCGAGCGCGAATGATGTCGGTTTGGGCGGGTTGTTAGAAAACTACGGTGTTAAATTAAATCATAATTTGGTCTTGGATGTTTCTTCGGCCATGGCTTCGTTTAATCAGGGCTTTGTTACATTTTCCACTAATTATCCGTTTTGGCCGAAAGTTTTGAAAACGGGTTTTGACTATGACAATCCGGCAGTAGCGAAATTAGAAAGCGCGGTTTTTCCTTGGGCGAGCAGTTTGGAGATTCTTAAAGATAAAATGGGTGATAATAATATTTCTTATTTAGCGCAAACCACAAATAAGGCATGGACGCAAACTGATAATTTTAATTTAAATCCGCAGCAGATGTTTGCGCCGAGCGGAAATATGGGGATAAAAAATTTAGCCGTGTCAATTTCTGGAAAGTTTAATAGCGCTTACGGCGAAGGCAGTACGGATGCGGCGCGGTTAATCGTGGTGGGGGACAGCGATTTTATGAGCGACGGTTTTGTTAAAAGAAATCCGGATAATCTAATTTTATTTCAAAATTTGGTTGACTCTTTAAGCTTGGATTCCGATTTAATAAGTATTCGTTCCCAGGGCGTAACCGAACGGCCGATTAAAGAAATCTCCGACGGCGCGAAAGCCGCAATGAGATACGGAAATATTTTCGGGTTGACATTAATTGTTATTGCGTTCGGTTTAATAAGATATTACGCGAGAAGACGCAGTAAGTTTGTTGATAGTTTGTAATTTTTTTGTCATTGCTTTTAGCAGAGAAACAGAGATCCAATCTCCAAATTTTTTTAAAAAAATTTGGAGATTGGATCTCTTGTAAAAATACATATGAATAAAAAAACAATAACATTAGGAATAATTTTAATAGTTTTAGTAGCCGTTGCGTATATTTACCAAGGGCCTTTTAAGGATTGGCGCGTTAATTCTAATAAGCCGGATAATTTTTTGTCTGCGGTTTCAGCTGATGCGATAGATAAAATTGAAATTATAAAAAACGGCGAAACAACTACGCTTGAAAAAAATGGCGGGAAGTTAAAAGTAGCGGGAGCGGGAGATTTTTACGCGAGCGAAACTGTTGCTAAAAATTTGCTTAAAAATTTAAAAGACGCGAGCGCGAGCGATTTAGAATTGGTAAGCGCGAATAAAGATAAAAAAATAGATTTTCAAACTGATGAGTCCGGGACTGAGGTCAAATTATATATGGGCGAAGAAGTAATCGCCGATTTTATTGTCGGTAAATACGGGAACGATTACGCGAGCGCTTATATTTCAAAAGCTGATTTAGACGAAACATTTTTAGTTAAAGTAAATTTAGCAAGCATTTTTAACCAAAATGATTGGCGCGATAAAACTATTTTTAAGACAGAGAAGGAAAAAATTTCTAAAATAAATTTTAAATATCCGAATAGGGAATTTACGGTTGAGAAATCCCCCTCCGCTAAAGCTTCGGAGGACAAGAGTGAAGAAGAGTGGAACGGGACAGCGCCGTATAAATTTGAGGCAAGCGCAGAAAAAATTAGTAAGATTTTAGATATAATGTCTAATTTGTCCGCGGTTAAAATTCCGGAGCAGAATGCTGCCGATACGGGGTTGGATAAACCGAGTATAATTATAGAAGCGGCCGGCGAGGGAATTAATAATATTTTGTATGTTGGGAATGACAATGGTGAGGATTTGTATTATGCGAAGAAAAGAGATAGCGATAATATTTATTTGATTACGAAATCGCAGAGGGATGAGTTGGAGAAGCAGATTTGGGGAATGAAGTAAGTTTAGAGTTGAGAATTTAGAATTTAGAATATCTCTATTGGGGCGGTTTCCGTCCCTTTTTTATTTGTTTAAACTTGTGGTATAATAAAAGAGACAACAGAAAACAGACAGCAGACGACAGTTAATAGTTTTATGTATTCGTAAATTTGTAATAAATTTGTAATTTGTAGATTATGAAATACGACGTAATAACAATCGGCGGAGCTACTGAAGATATAACTTTTTATACTAAAGAGGGCATGCTTATTGCTAATAGAAAAGATATTTCAAGGCAGAAGCTTTTGGCTTTTGAGTATGGAACAAAAATAAAGATTGATAAATCGCACTCCACCTTTGGCGGAGGCGCAGCTAATTCCGCTATCAGTTTATCAAGGCTTGGCTTTAAGGTTGTTAGCCTTTTGGCTGTTGGCAGAGATATTCGCGGGCAAAGAATAATAGAAAATTTAAAAAATTATAAAGTTGATATTAAATTAATTCAAAAAATAAAAGATGTTGAAACAGGGTTTTCTTTTTTACTTGTAGGCAACGATAATGAGCATATTGTATTTTCAAATAGGGCGGCAAATAGCGAATTACGAATTACGAATAGTGAATTACGAATGCTTAAAAAAACAAAACAAGTATATTTAACGTCTTTATCGGGAGATTGGAATATTATTTTAAATAAAATTTTTAGTTTAATCCCCCCCACCCCCTTTAATAAAGGGGGAATTTCTCCAAAGATTTCTTGGAACCCGGGCAATATTCAGCTTTGCGGCGGAATCAATATGATTGGTAAATATTTGAAAAAAACAGAAGTTTTAATGGTAAATAAAGATGAAGCCATAGAATTAGTCGTGTCAGATAGAAAATATAGAAATAAGCCATTTTCGTTTTTAAATAAAATAGAAAATTTATTAAAAATATTAAAGTCTTATGGCCCGAATATTGTGGTTATAACTGATGGCAGGCACGGAGCGCATGCTTATAACGGGAATAAATTATATCGTCAGAAAGTGGTTAAAGAGAAAAAAAGAGTTGATACTACTGGGGTCGGTGATGCCTTTAATTCTTCTTTTACGGCCGGTTTGGAATTGTATAATGGAGATATTAAAAAAGCCATGATGCTTGGCGCGAAAAATTCAGCGTCAGTAATTGCTAAACAGGGAGCGCAGAATGGATTGCTCACTAAGAAGGATATAAAATAAAATCCCCCCAACCCCCTTTAGTAAAGGGGGCGTAAGTTTATGAGAATACCAATAGAAATATCAGCAAGACATATTCATTTATCAAAACCTCATGCCGAGGTTTTATTTGGCAAGGGGCATGAGTTTAAAAAAATAAAAGAGTTGTCTCAACCCGGTCAATTCGCTTATGAAGAAACTGTAAAATTGGCGGGACAAAAAGGCGAGATTGATATTGTAAAATATTTAGGGCCCTTCAGGGGAAAAACTCAAGTTGAAGTTTCTGAAACCGGAGCTAGAAAATTAGGAATTGACCCGCCCTTAAGAAGGTCGGGAGATTTAGAGGGGAGCGCTGGCATAAAAATAGTCGGTCCAAAGGGCGAAGTTGATTTAGAAGAGGGAGTAATAATTCCCCTAAGGCATGTACACATAGATACTAAAACCGCGGAAAAATTAGGTTTAAAAAATTTAGATAAAGTTAAGGTTGATATTAATGGAATAAGGGATTTAATTTTTGAAAACGTAATAGTTCGCGTAGATCCGAATTTTAAATTATCAATGCACTTGGATACTGATGAAGCTAATGCGGCAGGGATAGATGAAAAAAATCATTATGGAGAATTGTTGCTCACATAACACATAACACATAACACATATGGAAAATATTTTAATTATAAATAGTGGATCAACATCCCTTAAATATAAATTATTTGATGAGAAAGAAAAAGAGATAAGAGGCGGGGAGCTGGTTGATGTTCAAGATACTGAAAAGGCTGTTAAAAGTGTTTTAAAAGAAATCGGCGATTTACAAAATTTAGCGGCAGTTGGTCACAGGGTTGTGCATGGTGGAGATAAATTTTTTAAGTCTATCTTATTGAACGATGAAATTATAGGTGAGCTTGAAGAATTTAATAAATTGGCGCCGCTTCATAATCCGTATAATTTGGCCGGCATAAAAGCGATTCAGGGGTTTATGCCGGACGTTCAGCAAGTTGCAGTATTTGATACTGCGTTTTATTTTGACTTGCCCGAAGTTGCGAAAACCTATGCTCTGCCTAAGGCCATAATTGATAAATATAAAATAAGAAGATATGGATTTCATGGTATCTCTCATGAATACGCGATGCAGGAGACGGCCAAAAATAAAAGAAAGAAAGTTGATAAGATAAATTTAATAACTTGCCATCTTGGCGGAGGTTGGTCGGTTACGGCTATAAAAAATGGAAAGCCGATTGACACTTCAATGGGCTGGACGCCGATGGAGGGGCTTATGATGATGACTCGTGCAGGCGATATTGACCCAGGGATAGTTATTGAATTAATAAAAAATTCCGAAAGCCCAATCGGAGAAGAAAAGTGCGAAGAAATTTATGATTTATTAAATCATAATTCTGGATTTAAAGGCTTAACAGGTTTAGATAATTTTCAAGACGTTTTAAAAGATACTTCTTTGGGCTACAAAGACGCAAAACTGGCTTTTGATTTAGCAGTTTACAGACTAGTTAAATATATTGGAGCTTATTGGACAGTTCTGGAAGGTAATGTTGACGCAATAGTGTTTACCGGCGCGATTGGCGCAGGCAACCCAATGACGCGGAACAATGTTATGAAAAAATTAAAATTTTTGGGTGACATTCCTGTACAAGTTGCAAAAACCGACGAAGAGCTTGCGATAATGAGAGAGGTTAGAAAACTGGTAAATTAAAATGACAAAATCCTAATGCCAAATCAATATCAAATTATTAAATGCTAAAATATTTTTTACATTTGGATTTTGGATTTGATTTGGCATTTGAGCTTTGTCATTTAAGCAGTTATTATGATCAAAAAATTATTTTCAGGGCAAATTAATAGTATTACGATTGCGGCGCTTCTTATAGCGCTATCTTCAACTGTGAGCCGATTTCTTGGGATTTTTAGAGATCGTATTTTGGCTGGAGAATTCGGGGCGGGTGATACGTTAGATATTTATTATGCGGCTTTTCGTATACCTGATTTGGTTTTTAATTTACTTGTTTTGGGCGCTTTGTCTGCGGGGTTTATACCTATATTCGCCAAACTCTTAAAAAATCCATTAGCAAAAGTTCGTGATGTCTTTTCTCATGATAAAAATAAAGAAGCTTGGATTTTAACAAATAACATATTAAATATTTTAGGGATTAGTTTGTTGGTTTTAGCCGGAGTTGGGATTGTCTTTGCTCCAATTTTAATGAAATTAATTGCCCCCGGATTTTCAGGTGATAAACAGGTTTTAACAGTCGCTTTAACCCGTATTATGTTTTTGTCTCCTATATTTTTAGGAATTTCAAGTGTGCTTGGTGGAGTGCTCCAATCTTTTAAAAGATTTTTTGTTTATTCGCTCGCACCGATAATGTATAACGTTGGAATTATTATTGGCGCTTTATATTTTGTGCCTGCTTATGGGATTTACGGACTTGCCTGGGGGGTTGTTTTGGGCGCGTTTTTGCACATGTTAATTCAATTGCCGTTAGTTTCTAGATTAGGCTTTAGATATAGACCCATATTTAATTATAAGGATAAAAATACGCGCAAGATAGGAATGATGATGATTCCACGAACAATGAGTTTGGCAATCGTGCAGATCAATTTATTGGTCATTACAATAATCGCTTCAACACTTCAGAGCGGTTCTTTGACCGTATTTAACCTTGCCAACAATCTCCAGTATTTTCCGATTGGAATATTCGGTATTTCATTCGCGGTTGCCGCTTTTCCGACATTATCCGCGGTGGCTTTCAACAAAAAAAAGTTAATAGAAAATTTTTCTCAAACAATAAGGCAGATTTTATTTTTTATTGTCCCTTCAACGGTTTTAGTACTTACTTTGCGCGCGCAAATTATTCGTGTTGTACTGGGAACAGGCCATTTTGACTGGAACGACACGGTGCTTACTTTCAGTACTTTAGGTTTTTTCGCGATTTCACTTTTTGCGCAAGCCACTATACCGCTGCTTATAAGAATGTTTTACGCTAGACATAATTCCAAGACCCCATTTTATATCGGTCTTATCGCTGCTGTAGTAAATGTATTTTTATCTTTGTGGTTGGCTCGAAATATGGGTGTTGCTGGTCTGGCTTTAGCTTTTTCAATTGCAAATATAATTAATTTTATATTGCTTTGGGCTATCTTGCGCATAGAAATTGGTAACATGGATGAGACAGAAATTTTGTATTCAGTAGTTAAGTTTTCAATAGCGGCGCTCGCTTGCGGTATTACTGTGCAAGGAATGAAGTTGGTTGTCTGGCAGTTTGTGGACATGACAAAAACATTCGGAGTTTTTTCTCAAGGCGTAGTAGCGGGATTATCGGGGATATTTATATTTGTAGTAGTTTCTTGGCTTTTAAAAAGTGAAGAATTATTTAATTTATGGAATGGAATCAAACGGAGGTTATTATATAGAAAGGTTGAAACAGGAGATCAGGGAGAGGCGAGAGGAATTTAAAATTCACGTAACATGCAACACAAAACACGTAACAAAAGATTATATGTTTTTGATTGACTTAAATGGACAAAATAGCTAATATGTAGTTATAAAAATAAACCTATAAGAAAAATATCAAGAGAAGCGGAATTATAAAGGACGCCAGAACAGCTTAGAAAAGAGTTATTAGCCAAGACAATACAGGAAAGAACCATTATAAACTAATATATATTTATTTTTGGGATTCATTAAGGCTCATTGTATGAGCCTTTTTTATTTGACCAAAACGGAAAAAATTAGTAATATAAAAGTGGGATTTATAAAAAAATCCCCCAAACCCCCTTTATTATCCCCGTAAAAAGATTTTCTTAACGGGGCAGGCAAGGGGGGGGCTTTAAATTAATTTTTTTATGAATAAAATAAGAAATTTTTGTATTATTGCACATTTTATAATTTCATGTTAATATACATACATGAGAAAAAAAATAAAAATTCCTAAAAAAGATTTATTGAGATTGTATTATAAAGAAAAAAAATCAAAATATACAATCGGGAAAATGTATAATTGCAGTTTTAAGACAGTATTAAATAGGATGAGAGAATATGGAATGAAGCCATTATCCAGATCAATTATACAAAGTAAATATGAAAAGAAAGATTTTTCCGGCGATAATATAGAGAAAGCTTACTTAATAGGATTTAGACTGGGCGATTTAAATGTGTATCAAACAGTTAAACATTCAGATGTAATTGTTGTTAGATGCCATACAACATGTGACGCGCAATTACAGCTCATGAAAAAACTTTTTTCTAAATACGGGAAAGTTAGCTTTAAAATGAATAAAAAAACAAATTCATACCATATTAATTGTTTTTTAAATAGAAGTTTTGATTTTTTATTGCCAAAGCATGATAAGGTAAATAGTTGGATTTCAAAGAATAATAGTTTTTCCGCTTCTTTCGCCGCCGGTTACATTGATGCCGAAGGTAATTTAGGCGTATATGATAAAAGAGCGCGATTTAAAATTGATAGTTATGATAAAAATATATTATTTTGGCTTTATCGTTGGTTTTTAAAAAATAAAGTGTTTTGTCCTAAGACAAAAAAAATAGGCGTAAAAAATCAAATTTATAATAAAAAAATGGAGTATAAATATAATAATGATTTATGGAGAATAAGGGCAAGTGAACAATATTCTTTGGAAAAATTATTTATACTAATCAAACCCTTTTTAAAACATAAAAATAGATTAAAAGATTTGAATAATTGTTTAAAAAATTTATATGAAAGAAGAAATGAGTAAAATAAGAAATTTCGCAATATTGGCTCATATAGATCATGGAAAATCAACATTAGCTGATAGAATGTTGGAGATTACCGGGACGGTTGAGAAAAGGAATATGAAGGAGCAGATTTTGGATAGGATGGATTTAGAAAGAGAGCGGGGGATTACTATTAAGCTTCAGCCCGTAACAATGGAGTATAAATACAGGGCAACGGAAGAAACCGAGCTCCCTATAGGGAACTCGGTTTCTGGAAAGTATATTTTAAATTTAATTGATACTCCGGGGCATGTTGATTTTACTTATGAGGTTTCAAGAAGTTTAGCGGCTGTTGAAGGCGCTATTTTGCTTGTGGATGCAACACAAGGGATTCAGGCGCAAACTTTGGCGAACCTGTATTTAGCAATGGAGCAGGACCTAACAGTAATTCCGGTTGTAAACAAAATTGATTTACCGGCGGCTGATGTCCCAAAAACGAAAAATGAAATTGTAAAATTGTTAGGGTGCTCTGAAGACGAAATAATGATAGCTTCTGGAAAAACAGGCGAAGGGGTGGAGGATATATTAAGGGCGGTTATTGAACGTGTTCCCGCGCCAATTAACCCCCCAACCCCCCCTTCGAAGGTGGGCGACGCAACAGACACTCCTCTTCGAAGGAGGGGCGAGGGTGGTTTGCGGGCGTTAATTTTTGATTCAAATTATGATGAGTATAAGGGTGTTGTTACTTATGTACGTGTTCAGGATGGAGCTATAAAAAAAGGAGATAAAATTTATTTAATGGAAACTGGCGCGACTAGTGAAGCGTTAGATGTCGGCGTGTTTAAACCTGACTACAAATCTACCGGTGAATTAAAAACAGGAGAAATTGGTTATGTTGTAACTGGCTTTAAAGAGGTTGGAGAGGCGAAGGTTGGTGATACAATGACTTTAGTAAACGCAAAAGCGGATTCTCCCTTGCAGGGATATAAAGAAGTTAAACCAATGGTGTTCGCCGGAGTTTTTCCTAAAGAAGGAAACGAGTTTGAAGAATTAAGGGATGCGATTGAGAAATTAAAATTAAACGACGCTTCGCTTGTTTACGAGAATGAACAATCGGAGGCCTTAGGTCTTGGATTTAGATGCGGGTTTTTAGGACTTCTTCATTTAGAAATTTTTCAAGAAAGACTAAAAAGAGAATATAATTTAAATTTAATTGTTACAATCCCGAGTGTCGCGTATAAAGTGTATAAAAAAAATGGAGAAGAATTGATTATTAGGACTCCGCGCCAGCTGCCAGATCCGACTGAAATAGAAAAAATAGAAGAGCCTTGGGTTAAGCTAGACATAATTACGCCGAAAGATTATATGGGCTCGGTTATGAGTTTAACGCAGGATAAAAGAGGCATATATAAAACTACCGAGTACATTAATGAAAATAGAGCGATTTTGCATTACGATATCCCCATGTCTTCAATTTTAACTGATTATTATGATAAGATAAAAAGTGTAAGCTCGGGATACGCTTCAATTAATTATGAATATTTAGATTATCGGGAAGCGGACGTTGTTAGGATGGATATTTTAGTGGCCGAGGAGTCTATTGAAGCTTTAGCTATAATTGTATACCGTGATGAGGCTTTTAGTCGAGGTAAGGAAATAGTTAAAACTTTAAAAGAAACTTTATCTAAACAGATGTTCGCTCTTAAGTTGCAGGCTGCTGTCGGAGGAAAGATTGTCGCGGCGGAAAGATTATCCGCTATGCGGAAAGATGTAACTGCTAAATTATACGGAGGAGATGTTTCACGAAAAAGAAAATTATTGGAAAAACAGAAAAAAGGAAAAAAGAAAATGATGGAATCAGGAAAGGGGAGTGTTGATATTCCGCCAGATACATTCGTTAAAATTTTAAAACGTTAATAATAAAAATATGAAAAGAAAAAAAATCGTAAAAATTGTTTGGATTATAATTAGTATTATGGTAATTATTTCAATGGCCTTTTTAACCGTTGGAGTAGCTTTTATGTAAAAGAAAACAGACCGCCTTTTGTCGGCGGCCTGCAGATAATAAAAAGTGTTGATTAAATTATTCCGTACACCTTCTTGCCGCAGCACTTGCAACATCCGACCTTATTTACTGCGGTCATTGGTATTTTTCCGTGGTTTTCACAGATGATTATGATTGGCTCCATAATTCCTCCTTTGAGTTTGGTTATTGGGATATCTAATAAAATATTTTTTATTGTTTTTTATAATATAACAAAGAAATATGGAAATGTCAAGTATAGAGAAAAATTGGCAAATAATGCCGAAAATTACAAACGAATTTATTGAAAAATATCCTGATTTAAACAAGCATGTTTTGCAGGTTCTTTTTAATCGCGGTTTAACAGAGAGTTGTGATATTGATTTGTTTTTAAATTCTGATTATGAAAAAGATACTCATGATCCATTTTTGTTTAATGATATGGAAGAGATTGTTGAATTAATTATTAAGCATGTTAAAGAGCAAAACAAGATTGTAATATATGGCGATTATGACGCTGATGGTGTTACTTCTTCGGCTGTTTTACACGATACATTAACTACGCTAAAAGCAAGGGCGGATGTTTATATTCCGGATAGAGTTAGCGAAGGGTATGGTTTAAATAAAGGGGCAATTGATGAATTAATAAAAGACGACATAAAATTAATTGTTACTGTTGACGGAGGGATTCGTAGCAAAGAAGAGGTTGAATACGCGAAAGAAAAGGGAGTTGAAGTAGTAATAACTGATCATCATGTACCCCCGAGTGAAATCCCCCCAGCCCCCTTTAATAAAGGGGGAGATATTAGTGGTTTACCGGATTGTTTAATAATTAACGCATTAGTTGAAAATGAAAAATATCCTTTTAAATATTTGTCCGGAGTTGGTATAGCTTTTAAATTAGCTAAAGCAATAATTAGCAAAGCTAAATTATCGGATAAACAAAAGCAGAGACTAGAAGATCGAATTTTGGATTTAGTGGCGATTGGCACAGTAGCGGATTGTGTTAGCTTATTGGGTGAAAATAGGGTTTTAGTAAAAAAAGGATTGGAAATTTTAAATAATACGAATAGAATTGGCCTTCAGGAATTAATTAAGGTTGGGCAGATTAATAATGGTAAGAAACTTGAAGCTTGGAATATTGGTTTCCAGATTGCGCCAAGGCTTAACGCGGCCGGCAGGATGGAACACGCCAACACAGCTTTAGAGTTGTTAATTACAAAAGACAAAAAAGAAGCTGAAACAATCGCCAGAAGACTAAATAGCAGAAATCAAGAAAGGCAGCAAACAACCGAGAAAATCGTAAATCAGATTGAATTATCCCTCGCCCCCGACCCCTCTCCCACTCCTTCGTCGCGGGAGAGGGGAGCTAAACTCCCCCCAACCACCTTTAACAAGGGGGCGAAGATTATTATTGCCGTTACTCCGAAGGATGAAGTATGGAATGAAGGAGTTGTCGGATTAGTGGCGGGTAGAATAAGTGATAAATATTATTTACCGACCTTGGTGATAACAAGGGGCGAAGAGGGGTATAAGGGTTCGGGGAGAAGCATAGAAGAGTTTAATATTATGGAAGCGCTTGAAGAATGCAGCAGTTTACTTGAAAAATATGGAGGGCATCCAATGGCGTGCGGGTTTAGCCTTAAAGAGGAGAACTTAGAAGAATTTAAAAATAAGATGATTAAAATCGCTAATAATAAGTTCAAGGATGTTAATTTAAGGCCGAAAATAGAGATTGAAGAAGAAATAAATTTAGACGAGGTGAGTGAGGAATTGATTGGGGATATTGAACAGTTCGCGCCATTCGGGCAAGACAATGATCGTCCAAAGTTTGTAAGCCGTGAAACGGAAATCGTTGATATTATTACTATGGGGATTAGCGGTCAGCATATTAAGTTAAGAATTAAGAGTGAAAAATTAGGAGTTATTAGTGCTATAGGTTTTGGGCAGGCGGAAAAATGGAAAGAATTGCGTATTGGTGATAAAATAGATATAGTGTATTATTTAGAGATGAATGAATTTAATGGAAGAAGCGACGCGCAAATGAATATAGTGGATATAAAATCACGCAATGCGTAACATAAATAAATTATGCCAAACAAAAAATTAACAATATATACTGATGGGGGAGCGAGAAATAATCCGGGACCGGCTGGAATTGGCGCTATTTTATTAAATGAAAAAGGCGATGAGGTTGCCTCTGTATCGGAGTATATCGGTGAAGCAACAAATAATCAAGCTGAATACAAGGCGGTAATTGCTGCCTTTAAAAAAGCAAAAGAATTAGGCGCGGAAGAGTTGGATTTTTATTTAGATAGTGAATTGGTCGTAAAGCAATTAAAACGGGAATATAAAGTTAAAAATAAAGATTTAGCTCCTTTATTCGTGCAGATTCATAACGATAGCCTATCGTTTAAAAAAGTAACTTATAACCATGTACCACGTGAGCAAAATAAAGAAGCGGATAGATTGGTTAATTTGGCGATTGATAAGGCTGTTAAATAAAAATTTTTATTTAAATTAATAAGACCACGGATTAAAGCGTGGTTTATTTATTGAAAATGAAGAATAATTTTTGGAAAAAATTAGAGCGACCAATTTATGCTTTAGCGCCTATGGCCGGAGTGGCTGATTCGGCTTTCAGGCAAATTTGCAAGTCATTTGGCGCGGACGTTTTATATAGCGAAATGGCATCGGTTACCGCTTTAGTTTATGCTCCGGAAAAAACTCTGGAGATGTTAGAATTTTCTAAAGTTGAACGGCCGTATGTCGCGCAATTATTCGGAAGCGATCCAAAACATTTTGCGCATGCTACGAAACTAATTACCAAGAAGTTGAAGCCAGATGGAATTGATATTAATTTTGGATGTCCGGTTAAAAAAGTGCAGAAGCAAGGAGCAGGTGCTGTACTTATGAACGATTTAAAATTATCAAAAAAAATTATTAAAAGTGTAATAGATAATACGAATTTACCGGTTTCAATAAAGACGAGAACAAAGGTGGGTAAAGTTAACATTTTAAAGTTTTTAGATAATGTTAGAGATTTAGATATTAAGGCGGTTATGATTCATGGGAGAACTTTAAATCAGGGATTTACTGGAGAAGTTGATTTTAGAATAATAAAAAAAGCAAAAGATTATTTTAAGGGAGTTATCTTAGCTAACGGAGGAGTGAATAGTGCGGAAGATGCCAAAGAGTTATTAAAAAAAATAGAAGCTGACGGAATTGGAATAGCAAGGGGTACACTAGGGAAACCGTGGATATTTAATGAAATTAAGGAATATAAATCCCCCCAACCCCCTTTAAATAAAGGGGGAGCAAATAAGTGCAGGAACGCAAAATTTTGCGTTTGTACCAAAAAAGAAATTTTTGAAATTGCCTTGAAACACGCTAAATTGGTAGAGAAATTAAAAGGAGCAGCTGGAATTAGAGAAATGCGAAAGCATTTATGCTGGTATGCGCAGGGATTGCCGAACGCAAGAAAATTAAGACAAGAGTTAGTAAAAGTGGAAAATTTAAAAGATATAAGGAAGGCACTAAAATAGTAAATTAAAAAAAGGCGCTTTGATTAAAATTGAGGCGTCTTTTTTATATTTAATAATATATTATATGATTACAGCCATTTTTTTCTTTTAAAAAATATTAACATACCAAGACAACCAAAAAGCATTAAAATAACAATTATCCAAAAACCATTCTCTGAATTGACAAAGGGCATCCCGCCCTCTGTGTTCATTCCAAACAAGGCCGCAAATAATGTTAATGGAAAGACAATAACAGAAAATATAGTTAGAGTTTTAATAATATTATTTAAACGATTATTAAGAAGCGCTTCATTCGTATCATTTAATACATCTATCATTTCTTTCTGATTATCTAATACCTCCCAGATTGTTTTTGTATATTCAATTAATTCGTTATAATGTTTTTTAAAAATTTCTTTTGGAACTAATTTACTATGACGCTCCATTTGTTTTTTAAATATATTTTTATGATTTTGAATTATTTTTCTAAAATTAATAATATTTCTTCTTAAAGTAAGGATAGTAGAAACAGCTTCTTTTTGTTTCGTATCAGAAAAAATAATTTCTTCAATTTCCATTATCTTAATGCTATTTTTATCAAGAAGAGCATAACAGTTTTCCATTAATTTTTTTAAAAGTTCATAAAGCAGTATGCCAGCTGATTCGTATTCGTATGAAATTAATGAATTTCCATCTTTTTTACAATAATTAAAGAATTCATTTAATTGTGGAAAATCATTATTGTGAAGGCTAATAAGAATACCTGATCTTATAAAAAAATCAACCTCTCCTGCTATAACTCGATTATTTTTTAAAATAGGAAAATGAAGTATAGTAAATATATAGTTTTCTTTTTCGTGGTAGGTAAAACTCGGCCTTTGTGCTAAAATTTTTGCTGATGAAGCGTGTAAATGCCCTAAGTTAAAATTATATTTCTTCCTTAAGTATTCAATTTCTGTTTTTCCCGCATTATTTATATTTATCCATTTTAATTTTTCCTTGTGTGTTTTAGGGTTGTCAAGAGTAACTATTTGTATTTTGTTTGAAATTTTTTGATATTTAGGCATCTAGTTTAGTTGCTTAGTAATTAGTATGGTTTCCAAAAAAATATTTAATTGCCTGAAGTGAGCCTGCCGAACTGTGGATAAATATATTATAGCACATTACTGATTTATTGTATATTTGAAATACAAGTATTTTTTATTTATTTTTTATTTTTTAAAAATTATGGTATAATAAAATAGACAAAAGACAACAGTAAATAGACAATAGGGATTTTTAATTAGCCCTGTTTTCTGTTATCTATTTTCTATTATCTATAAACATTATGCCTAATATTATTAATCTAAAAAATAAAATTGAAAAACCAAAAACAGAAGATAGGGTTGAAGAAAGCGTAGAACAGGTTGAAAAGAAAGAAGCTATTATTGAAAAAGCGCCGGAAAAAATAACTGAAAAAATTCAAGAAAAAGGAGCCAAGGGGGTTGAAGAACGGGCCGGTGGCGCAGAATTAGCCGGTTTGGCCGCCAAAGCCAGCATTCAACAAAAACGAAAAGAACGTAAAAAACAGGTTGAAAGTATTTTAACTAAGGATCTGAAAGAGATATATTTAGGCATGACGCCGGAAAAGCAACAAGAATTTAAAAAAGCCGGCGAAGAAGCCGTCGAAGAAATTAACTCTTTGCTTGAAAAGACAAAAGTAAAAATTAAAAAAATAATAAATGTTATTAGAAAATGGCTAGCTGTTATTCCGGGAGTAAATAAATATTTTTTAGAGCAAGAAAGCAAAATTAAGGCGGACGAGATATTTAAATTAAAAAGTTAAAAAGCAGCTTTTAGCTTGTAGCTTTTAAGATAGCAAATTCTAACATCCTAAAAGTTATAAGCTAATACCTAAATTATGGATTTCGGGACACAACAACAAGACAATTTAGATTTTATTATTAATATTCAGCCAATTTATACGTTTTTGTTTTGGCTGTTTATTTTTTTTATAGTAATTATAATTTTAAGAAAAATAATTAGCGCTTTAGCGGAAAAAAGTAAGTATTTTGACCATGTTGTTTATTTAGTGCGTTTGCCAAAAGAGAAGCCGCAGGACATGGATAAAGAAGATTCTGTACAACAACTGCAAGAAGAAATAGCTCGAGGCGAAACTATTTTTTCAAGTATCGGCGGGTTAAGAGCGCAACGGGGATTTAAGGCTTGGCTCTTTGGGAGAAGCGATCATTTTTCTTTTGAAGTTGTCGCAAGCCATAAGCTGATCTCTTTCTACATAGTAGCCCCAAGAGAAATGGGGCGCTACATAGAACAACAGGTCCAAGCCCATTATCCGGAAGCGGCTATGGAGGAAGTAAAGGATTACAATATTTTTGACCCTAAAAGCGAAGTTGTAGCCGGATATTTAAAAACTAAGCGGGAATTTATTTTTCCAATCAAGACGTATACAAAAATGGACACGGACCCGATGAACTCCATAATAAATGTTATGTCGAAATTAAGCCACGAAGAAGGGATGGCTATTCAATATACTGTGCGAAGCGCTAAAGGAAGCTGGCACAAAAGAAGCAGCAAGGTTGTGGGCATGGCCATGCGGACTAATTCCATGAAAGAATCTCTAAGGCATGGAGTTTTCCATAAATTTATTGGTATACTTGGAGATGTGTTTAAATCAGCGAAACCTCCAACACAAGAAGATAGACAAAGAGAAATGGAAAATCCAAAAAGGCTAACAGCTATGGAAGAAGAGATGCTTAAGGCGATTGAGGAAAAGAATGCTAAAGCCGGTTTAGACGTTAATTTAAGGATTGTGGTTAGCGCGAAGGATAAAGGGCAGGCTCAAGTTTATTTAGATAATATTGCTAATGCGTTTAGCCAGTATAATAATTATGAGTATGGAAACAGTTTTAGGAATAAAATAGTTCGCGGCCATGAAAAAAAAATAATAAAAGATTATATTTTCCGCCGGTTTAATGAAAAAATAAGTTTTCTTTTTAATTCCGAGGAGTTAACCAGTATGTTCCATTTCTCTTTAAAGCAGACCGAGACTCCGAATGTTTTATGGCTGACCGCTAAGCATGCCGCCGCTCCGTCTAATATTCCG
The DNA here is from genome assembly GCA_913009695.1 of uncultured bacterium. GTDB lineage: Bacteria > Patescibacteriota > Patescibacteriia > Patescibacteriales > SZUA-104 > CAJVWV01. The sequence goes on along the minus strand of CAJVWV010000018.1, from coordinate 2,527 downwards.
GACGAGGGTATTATTTTAGGTCAGAATGTTTATAGAGGAGTTACTAAGGACATAAAAATAAAAAGAGAAGACCGCAGGCGGCATACTTACGTCATTGGTAAATCAGGAACCGGAAAATCTCAGTTATTGGCCAATATGGCGATTCAGGATATTTTAAACGGCGAAGGTGTCTGCATGATTGATCCGCACGGTGATTTAATTGATGATGTTATATCCCGTATTCCGCCCGAACGCGCTGAAGACGTAATATTGTTTTCTCCGGCTGATACGGAAAGGCCGTTAGCCTTGAATTTATTAGAATTTGATCCGAGATATCCTGAACAAAAATCTTTTGTCATTAACGAAATGATAAAAATATTTGACAAGCTTTACGATCTAAAAGCAACCGGTGGTCCGATTTTTGAACAGTACGTGAGGAACGCCATGCTTCTTATTATGAGTGATCCGGAAAGCGGTTCTACGCTAATGGAAATTCCAAAGGTTTTAGCTGACCCGGAATTTCGCAAAATGAAGCTTGATAGATGTAAAGATCCGACAGTTGTTGACTTCTGGCGCAAGGAAGCTGAAAAAGCGGGCGGCGAAGCGGCGCTTGCCAACGTTGTTCCGTATGTCACTTCAAAGCTCACGTCATTTATTTCTAACGATACAATGCGCCCGATAATCGGTCAGCAAAAAAGTTCTTTTAATTTACGCGACGTAATGGATAATAAGAAGATATTATTGGTTGATCTGGCAAAAGGTCTAATTGGCGAGATGAACGCTTATCTTTTAGGCATGATTTTAGTCGGAAAAATTTTAATGGCCGCTCTTTCGCGGACTGATATGCCGCAAGAACAGAGAAAAGATTTTTATTTATATATTGACGAGTTTCAGAATTTTACAACTGATTCTATTTCTTCAATTTTGTCAGAAGCGAGAAAATATAACCTAAATTTAATTATCGCGCATCAGTATTTGGGCCAGTTGGTAAAAAATAATGACACCGCGATTAAGGACGCTGTTTTTGGCAACGTGGGCACATGGATGCTATTTAAAATAGGATCAGAAGACGCCGAAACAATGGAAAAAGAAATGAAGCCTGTTTTTAATCAGTATGATTTAATAAACATTGAAAAATATACGGCTTACGTAAAATTATTAATTGATAATACTGCCGCAAGGCCTTTTTCAATGGGCACTCCCTGGCCGTTATTCGGGATGAAAAGAGATAACATGGCTAGTCGAATTAAATCGCTTTCAAGGATGAAATACGGCAAAGATAGAGCGTTGATTGAGGCGGAAATTATGAGAAGAACGAAGATTTAAAATAAGGAGATTTAATTTGACAATCCACAAGAAAGGGATATAATATAGATACTTAAGAAACAAACAAAAAACAATAGATAAAAACAAAAACTTGTCCCGTACTTTTGACACGGGACAAGTAAAAAATATGTTTAAAAACAAAAAAAAGGACGATGAAACAGAAGAAAATAAGGATATTTTGCTAGACGATTCATCTAAGGAAAAAAGTAAAACAAAAAAAAATGACAGTGTTGTTGTGCCCAAGTCAAAGGTGGTCTTGGTCAAAAAACTTCTTTCTAATATAAAGGAAAATAGTGAAAAATTATCAGGTATTTTATCCGATTTTATAACAGAAGAAGATGAAGCATTAATCGGATTAGGGCAAGTTGCTGACGAGAATTTTGAGCCGAGTGAAAATGATACTGGCGAAGGCAAAGTTATTGAAGGAGTTTTTGATGGCGAAATTATGATTGGACCTGACGGGAAACAGTACAGCGTGCCGGCCAACTACGCCTCAAAGTCAAAACTGGTTGAAGGCGATATTTTAAAACTGACAATTACGGCTAAAGGCATTTTTGTTTATAAACAAATTAGCCCAATAGAGCGTAATCGCGTAATTGGTATTTTGGAGAAGACCGGTGATGGAAATTTTTATGTTGTATCTGACGATCCTTCCTCCGCTGAAGCTTCGGCGGGCAAGAGAAAATGGAGAGTATTAACCGCCAGCGTAACTTACTTTAAGGGTGATAACGGCGATGAGGCGGTTATACTTGTTCCTAAGGCAGGCAAGAGTAAATGGGGGGCGGTTGAGAATGTTGTAAAGAAAGCTTAATTTTTAATTTATGCGACTTGAACATTATTCCGCGAAAAAGTTAAAAAAAGAGATTCTTAAAATAATTAATTACTATGCAAAAAACTAACTTTAACAAAAACTATGAAAAATCTCAAGAGAGACCCCGTACTATTCTTGCGGGATTTACGGGGTAGAGAGAGAGAGAGAGAGAGAGAGAGAGTAAAAGCCGTTTTTCTCAAATTTTAAACCCCGTTAGAAAATATTGTTCTAACGGGGTAAAAGTAATTCTAACTTCCCTAATCGCCGCGCTAGCCTGCACGGGAATTATTTACGCCGCTACTACGGTCGGGACTAATATTACTACAACCGGCACGTTAGACGTCACTGGCGCTTCCACTTTCACAACCGCTTCTTCAACCGGCATTGTTAAGTTCGCGGAAATTAATTCCG
>CAJVWV010000017.1 GCA_913009695.1 uncultured bacterium | reverse complement strand
GCAATCGCTCATAACTTCGTTAAAATGGCAAATTGGATTAAAATAGGTAAAAACAAAAAACAATTTGACAGTTTAATGAGATCGGGAACGGCAATCTAGGAGCCATGCGGCCTCTTTTAATAAAAAAAGACCGCCTAAGATTTGGTTATTAGACGGTCTGACGAGCTATCTGGCTGCGCTTTAAAAACAATAATTTTAAGCAATTTTCGCAATTTCTACTTTCGTAAAAGCCTGTCTATGGCCAAGGTTTCTTTTGTAGCGAGTTTTATTTTTGTACTTAATTACAGATATTTTTTTACCTCTCCCCTGCTCCAAAACTTTTCCTTCAACTTTCTCGCCTAGCGACGGCTTTCCTAAATTAACTTCTTTACCGTCAACATCAGCGACCATTAAAGTCTCAAATTTTACTTTTTCTCCATCTTTTTTATCCAATTTTTCAACTTTTAAAATTTGGCCTGTCTTAACTTTGTATTGTTTCCCGCCAGTTTTAATTACTGCTATTTTCATAATTGTCATTCTGGAACGTAGCGATAGAATCTCGTTTCCAACGCATCTTCCAGATTTATAAACTGATAATTATTTAATAAAAATACCGCTTTTGCGGCTAACTCTTATTATTATACTTATTATTTAAAATTAGTCAAGTTCTTCTTTTTTCTAAATAATTGAACCATACAACGACCCCCAGCATTATCGCTGCTAAAGCACCCAGTACTATTAACTTTCCTCTGCTTTGCAAAAACAAGGCGCTTAAGCCGAAAATAGCGGAAAAACCATAATAAATTAATACAGTCTTTTTTTGGCTTAATCCCAAATCAAGTAATCTAAAATGCAAGTGCTTTTTGTCCGCGAATTTAAAAGGATTTTTTTTATCTTTTATTCTTCTAATTATAGTCCAAATAACATCCATAATAGGAATTCCCATGATAAGCAGCGCGATAGCTATTTTCCCGCCTGATATAATCGCTAATACTCCAAGAATAAACCCAAGCAGAAGCGAGCCGCCTTCACCTAAAAAAATCTTAGCCGGATGCCAATTAAAAATTAAAAAACCAAGGCAAGCGGCCGCCAATATTAATGCCGCTAATCCTATGTCAGGCTGATAATATTTTGTTGTCATGGTAAATAAAAATATAATAAAACCGCCTATGGCCGTAACGCCGGTTACTAATCCGTCAATTCCGTCTAGCAACTTCGTCGTATACATCATGCCCATGAGCCAAAGAGCGATTAAGACCGAAGAAAAAAATCCAAGATAAATAAATCCTCCAAAGGGATTCGTTATTTTTTCTATTCCTACTCCCCCGGCCAAGACAGACACTATAGCTAAAATTGGAAATATAATCTGGTATTTAGATTTTAAATTATATTTGTCATCCAAAAATCCGCCAATCACTAAAATTAAGGCTCCAATAAAAAATCCCAGCCAATGGCTATATTCTAGATTTCCCGCTAATATTTTTTCTCTTACAAAATAAAGAGCTATAAAAAAAGACAAAAAAATAGATATTCCGCCCAAAAGCGGCGTACCAATCTTATGAATTTTTCTTTCTAAATTCGGCTTATCAATAATATCAAGCCTTGAGGCAGCTTGTTTTACTAAGGCCGTAAAAATTATTGAAAGAAAAAAAGTGATTAAAAAAATTATTAAAAAATTACTGGCTAGCATAATATTAATTAAAGACTAAAAACAATTTTGACCGTACAATTATTCTCGCCACTTTAAAACGGTTGCAAATCACAAGAGTAAACACAAGTAACAAAATTATTCCCGCCTAACATAAAAGAGTTGGCAGTACATGTAGTTGACGTTGTATTTTGGCCGGTTGAACACGTACATCCATTCGCTGTACCTCCATTACTTAAGCTTGGTGCTACTGGCATCCGCACGCAACCATTTCCATTAGGAAGTGGCTTTATAATGCTAGTATTATACTGGCAGGCTTGAGTATTACAATTTTGAGATTCAGAGCTTGGACCGGAGCAATTCGCTCCACCACATGATGGTGCCGGATTTGTACATGTTCTAGTTCTTGTTTTAGTCCCCCCACCACAAACGACAGAACATGATGCACTCCAACTAGACCAAACAGTCCAATCTCCATCTATTATTTGACAACAATTACTTGTATTAAAGGTTCCATCAGGGTTGCAAGACAATGTTCCACCAGTAAAGCCAAAGGACGAACAAGTAGCATTATTTAAATTACCCCCATCACATTCTTCGTTTCCGTTTATAATTCCGTCTGTAAGCCAGCCACCGGACCATAAACAGCTCGCACAATCATACTGATCCGTGGCGGAAGTGCCATTACCGGGAGCTTCACATTCCTCGCCATCCGTTGTTTGAACACTCATGTCTCCGCACCATTCATTGGCGTAGATATTTACATTAAAATTTGCGCTAGCGCTAGCGTTACAATTATTAGTGGCGGTAATTGTAGAAGTGAATGTATATGGTGATGTAGGGTTAAACTGGCTGTTCATGTAGGCGCCGGTACGTATACTTCCCGTGCTTGTATTGATTGTTAAATCAGCGTCATTTTTAAGCGTCAAAGGATTTGTTATTCTTGACCAAGCAATTACATTAGACGTAGAAACGCTAGGGTTAATAACTAAATATGAAACTGGAGAATGATACAGGATAGGCACATAACCCAAAGGAGGATTAAGCGGAGTTACATAAACTGTTTGATCGCTAATGGGGTTAATAGTAAATACTTCATCTATGACATTTAAATTAAAATTTTGTGTTGCTTCGGCGTTGGACGAAGGGGTTGTCTGGGTATAATATTGGTCTTTTACAGTAATAGTGACTGAATAATTACCAGTTACTTGAGCTTGCCCTGATATTACGCCTGTGGCGGAATCAATGGATAATCCTGTTGGCAAGCCCGTAGCGGAATAGCTTAAACTATGTCCGTCAGGGTCACTGGCCGAGATTGGCTGGCTGTAATTAATGCAAGCGGTAACATCAGAAAGCGAAGCCGTTGAAATAATGGGGGGATTATTTTGAACGGTAACCTGAAAATTAACAGGCGCCGAGGGACTGCCAGCATTATTAACCGCAATCACCGTTACATTATATATTTGAGTCTGATCTATCACAGTACCGCTTACATTCCAATCTTTTTGATTTGTATCTAAACTGCCTGTGCTGTTAAAACCGCTAGGCGCGCCGGAAAATACAAAACTCAATGGATAATTATTGCCTGGATCGCTAGCGGTAATAGTAAAATTTAAATTATTCCCGATAGTGGCTGTTTGATCTAAAATAGAATTAACCACAGGAGAGTTGGGCGATTGTTGAATAGCGACTGTAAAAGTCTTACTGACTACCCCTCCTCGTCCATCATCTATTGTAGCTGTAAAATCATAATTTCCTAAAATGCCAGCCATAGTAGAATAAATTTTTCTTTGCGTTCCCGCACCTGTTAATTGTATAACTGGAGCAGTGGACCAAAAACTCCAATTAGACATACTGGTATCTATACTCCATGCCAGCGTATCGCCGTCCGGATCAGAAGCGGAAATATATCCGATATATTCATCTCCTGAAAAGCCCGCTAAATTAGAGCCTGTAAATTGGGGCGAGTTATTAACGGTTGTACCAACATAAGTTACTGTCGTAGCGCTTCCGGAACAAGCGCCGTTACCGACACCCTGCACATATCCCGATTCCATAATAGCGCATATTTCCATGCCGCTTCCTCCCGCTACGGCGCTATAGACGAAGATATTGCTGCCGGCCGGCGGGTTTAATGCCGGATCGGTAGTATCAATATCAGCGAACTCCTTTGTTTCGTCATTCCAACAGGTAGCAGGATCGTAGCCTACGCACGTTCCCAGCTCATTAATCGGATCTTGGGGTAGAGTCGCGCCTAATTCTCCTCCTAGCGTTTCCTGCCAGCTGGGCCAGGTAGATATAGTTTTATTTGGTAAATATGAGCCGGCAGATAGATCGGGGTAGCGGCCATTAGTATTTTTATAATTTTCCAGAGCTAAATTAGCTTCCACTAAATCGGCTAGTCTTTTGGTGTCTCTAGTAATATTGGCTTTGGGAGAGTTGCAGTAACCGCTTGGCTGACAATCGGAGTCGGTTAGGCATGGATTATTGGTGCCATCGCTACAATTGCCAATGCCGATAATATTAGTATTAAACTTCCAGTGAGAAAGAATATGGCCAAAAATATCAACAGTAGCGCTTTCCGCGTCTTGATTGTATGAAATCAAATAAATATTAGTGTAAAGAATATTATTGCTAATATTGGCAACGTTAACGTAAACAGTTCTTCCGTCGCGGATAGCCTCGTAGCCGTCTACTATTAGAAACTGGGGAGAACCGGTAAATCCTTGTTCATTATACCAGCGGAGGGGTGAATAGTTGCCGGGGTTTGGAATTACACGAATAGCGATAGCGTCGGGAGAGGTTTGAGCGGAGAGATAATTTAAACTATTTAATCCATTAAAAACAAACAGCCAGCAGAAAATTATTGTGCTGGATAATAGAATGATTAGAGATAAATTATGTTTGTTTTTAAAATTCATATAGTTGATTATAATATTTTAGCTTTTTCAATTTGAATATTAGCTAAATTATCAATTATAACTGTATCTCTTCTTTTAAGCTCTCCTTCCAGTATTTTATTGGCAATTATATTTTCTACTTTGTCTTGCAATAATCTGCGCAAAGGGCGCGCGCCGAACTTAGGGTCATACCCCTCTTCTGCCAAAATATTAATCCCGCCACTTTCAACTCGCATCCTTATGCCTTTTTTGTCTAATGTCTTTTCAAATTTTTTAAGCATCAACTCGGTAATATCCCTTACGTTTTCGCGGCTCAGAGGCTTAAAAACCACTATACCGTCAAAACGATTAATTAACTCGGGCCGCATTATTTTATTTAATTTCTCATTAATCAAAACTTCCTTTATTTTTTCAATATTGGCGCCACGCGATATCTCATCTTGAATATAAACGGCTCCCGCGTTTGAAGTTGAAATAATAATTGAATTGGTAAAATCAATCGTATTTCCCTGTCCGTCAGTTAGCCTGCCGTCATCCATAACTTGTAAAAATAAATTTAAAATATCCGGATGCGCTTTTTCAAACTCGTCTAAAAGAATTAAAGAAAAAGGGTTTTTACGCACGGCCTCCGTTAAATATCCGCGCTCACCGCTTACGCTCCCTATCATTTTTTTAATACTGTCCGGATGCTGATATTCACTCATATCCAAACGAATCATATTTTTCTCATTACCAAAATAAATTTGAGATACTGATTTAGCTAATTCTGTTTTTCCTACACCTGTCGGCCCCATGAAAAGAAAAGACGCAATTGGCCTTTTCTTTTCATGCAACTCAGCTCTGGCCCTCCGCAAACTAGACGCAACCATATTCACAGCCTCTTCTTGATTTATCATTCTCTCATGAATTTTTTCTTCTAAATTAAGCAACTCTCTTCCTTCGTCTTCCGTAACTTTTGAAATAGGGATACCTGTAGTTTCACTGACAATTTTAGCTATATCTTCTTTTGTCACTATTGATTTCTCGCCCCTTGACTGCGCCACTTTAACTGATACTAATTCCAATAATTTTACCGCTTTTTCCGGCAAATATTTATCATGCATATATTTATTTGATAGCTTAACTACATTTTCTATAGCATTATAAGAAAAATAAATATCATGCTTTGCTTCTAGCGGCCCTATTTTACTTTCAATCATTTGTATAGCTTGATTTTCATCAGGTTCTTTTATTTTTATATTAGCCATAGCATTTCCCAGTGATTTACTCTCAACATACCTAGAATAATTTTTACTGCTTGTTGTGGCTAGACAATATATGTTTCCTCGCTCAATAGCGCCGGCCAACACTTCGGACAAATCTAAACTTTCACCTTCTCCGGACTTTATACCAATAATATTTTCTATGTTGTCAATATATAAGATTATATTTCCTGCTCTAATTATTTCGTCTATTGCGACAAGCAGTCTTTCCTGCGCTTTAGTGGCAGTCGCGCCGCTTATTAGCCTAGCAACATCCAGTTTTACCAATCTCTTATCTTTTAATATTTTAGGTACGTTTTCTTCAACCATTAATTGCGCTATACCGTTAATAATCGTATTTTTTCCCACACCTTCTTCGCCGGACAAAATAATTCCTGTGTGCCCGCTTTCTAGCTGCTGGAATATGCTATTAATCTCTTTTTCACGCGCCACTGCGAATTCAAGCCTTCCTGATTTAGCCGCTATTGTTAAATCGCGCGCGAAATGATTCAATACCGGCGTAGCTATAGAAGTATAAGCCCTGTCCATATTTGATCCGGGCTTAAACCGCGCCATTTTTTTATAAATCCTGTATTGTTCCCTCAGTTTATCGTCTATTCTAAACCAGGCAAGACAATTTATTAATTTATTTCCATTGATTTCAAAATCATATAAAATTTCAGCTAATATTTTATCGTTTTCCTGGCATGGCAAAATAAGATTGCGGGCCTTAACTTTCTTTTGACTTAAATTCATGGAAGCAATATACGCTTCAATTAATGCCTTTTTAACTTCCTGGGATAATTCCGTTTTTCCTGTATTATTATATTTTAAAACACTATTTTTTACTTTTTCAGCCAAACTTTTAATATTTACGTTTAAACGAGAAAAAAACGCTAATATGGCTTCATCTTTAAGCAGAGCGGAAAATAAATGCATTATTTCTACCTTATTATGTTTTAATTTTTTAGCTAGAACAAAAGCGTCCTCAATAGCCTGCATTGACCTCTCGCCATGCCCCCGTGATACATCAACTTTATATTTATATTTTTTTAATTCTTCCCAGTTATCCGGAATATAAATTGTTTTTTTATTTTTTTTAAAATTTAACTTTTTTATTTTTTGCTTAGCCGCCTCCTCTTCGCTCACGCGATAAAACATAAACATATCAAACAATAAACTAAACCAAAAAATAAATAATAAACCATGCTTAAACCGCCAGAAAAAAATATATTCCGGACTTACGCTACTGTTTTGCCAAAGCCATAGGGCCAGTGATAACACTCCGATAATCCCGATAAAAAAAGTTATGACATTAACTAACTTATTTATAAATCTTCTTGTGTGGCTAAGCTTAATAACGGCCAAGCCCAACTTTGGACCCCAATAATAAAAAATCCCATCAACAAAAACACCCATCCCCATTCCATTACAATTAGCGCAAGCCAGCCCAATTTTATTTTTTCCTGAGCCAGAACAAACAGGGCAAGTTATAAATTGTATTTTTCGTTTTTCTTCCATATCTTATATTATTTGCAGAAAAATTTGATAAAGCGCGAAAAGAGGGAAAATTAACCAAAGCAAGAAAACAAAAAAAGAAAATAACAACCAGACTATCATTACCAGACTTCTTATAATTACCTGAAAAAGTCTTATAAAAAAACTGATTAGCCTCCCCTGCCAATCGGATTGGCCATACATAGGTACATGAATATTTTTTATCCAAACTAAGAGAGCAAGTGATTTTTCTCGATTAACTATAAAGTTTTTCAAAAAAATTAAACAATTCTTTAAACCTCTCGTATACCACCAAAGAGGAAAATAAAATATATCTTTCATTAATTCAGTTAAAATTTTGATGCCATACATGGCCGTATTATGAGTAAACATAAATAATATAAAAACTAAAAGCAGGCTCCGCTGCCCGCGCCCTGAATATAGCCTGATTCCATGAAGGAACATAAATTATAACTTGATCCGCCTGAATATGAACTATAAATAAAAATATTACTGCCACTAGGCGGGTTTAATTCTGGATTAAAGATATCACTATCGGCGAATTCTTTTGTTTCGTCATTCCAACAGGTGGTGGAATCGTATCCCGCGCACGCGCCTAATTCATTAATTGGATCTTGGGGCAGAGTTGCTCCTAATTCTCCCCCTAATGTTTTCTGCCAGCTGGGCCAGGTAGATACTGTTTTATTGGGCAAATATGAGCCGGCTGATAGATCAGGGTAGCGGTTATTGGTGTTTTTATAATTTTTTAAAGCTATATTTATCTCCACTAAATCAGCCAGTCTTTTGGTATCTCGAGTTATATCGGCCTTAGGTGAGTTACAATATCCGTCTGACTGACAACTATAATCGGTTAAACAAAATTTTCCAACATCATTACTGCAATTACCTATGGCAGTTATATTAGTATTAAATTTCCAATGAGAAAGAATACGTCCAAAAATATCTATAGTTGTGCTTTCGGCTCCTTGATTATAAGAAATAAGGTAAATATTAGTATAAAAAGTATTGTTTATAATATTGGCAACATTAACATAAACTGTCCTTCCGTCGCGGATAGCCTCGTAACCGTCTACTATGAGGGACTGGGGAGCGCCGGTAAATCCTTGTTCATTATACCAGCGAAGCGGAGAATAATGGTTAGAATTAGGAATTACCCTAATAGCGATAGCGTCGGAAGAAGTTTGAGCTAAAATATTATTATTAACAAAAAAAATAGAAAATAATAGCGAAATAACAAATAAACTTACAAACAGTAAGCTTTGGGCTAAAATAAATCTTTTGTTTTTTATTTTTTCAACCAAAAACATAATTAACTTAAAGTTATTTTATGTATATATTATAACACATTTTTAGATGACTACAAAATAGTTTTATGATCATTTCATTTATCATTAACTTCAAACTTTACCGGAATCTCCACTAAATGTTCTTCGCTGCCATCCTTAGCGCTTTGCTCATATACTGCAATGTATCCCTCTTTTGTGTTTTGGAAGTTAAAATCAAAAGTTATTAAAAAAGCACCTGTTTGACCTGCTTCTCCAGAACGAATATTAACGAATTCTTTTACAAGCGCAGCATGATCATTATTTCTTAATTCTACGATTAAGGTATTTTCAAAAGCAACGCCCTCGCCATTAATCGTAACAGGGCTTTTTATTATGTCGCCCGCTTCTATGCCAAAAATTCTTATATCTTCATTGCCTGTTGTTACGACAGATGCATCGCTTTTATCGCTCACTTGCTCTACGTATTCTTTTGATTCTTTTGGACATTGATTAAATTCACAATTATTATCAGAATTTCTACTAACCGCTGAACCGTCGAGACAAATTTTTGCTTCCATTGTACACGCAATTTGTTTTTTCGCACAACCGCTAATAACTAATAGCGTAATACAAAAAAATAAAAATAAAATTTTCTTTCTCATAAATTTAAGATTAATTTTTAATTTTTAATTTTTAATTGTAGTTTTGAATTTTGAATTTTACACTTTGAATTTTATTTGTATCTATATTCTACATTACAGGCTCCTTCAACTGAAACCATGCACGGACCAAATGGCCTCTCAGGAGTGCATGCTTTTTTAAACATCGGACACTGGCTGGGATATTTTAATCCCCTTATAATTTCTCCGCATTTGCAATTAGCTTGTAGCTTGCAGCTTGCAGCTTGCAGCTTATTAAAAATATTCTTATACTTAACTTTGGCATCTGATTTTTTATACTTATTTTTTATTTCTAATCCGGACTCCGGAATAATACCAAATCCGCGCCAATTTCCATCCGCAATTTCAAAAACATCAAATATAGCTTTTAGCGCTTCCGGATTACCTTCTTTTTTTACCGAACGCAAATATTCGTTTTCCACTTCCGCTCTCCCCTCTTTAATTTGTTTTAGGAGCATATAAATGCCGACTAAAACATCTTCGGCTGTAAAGCCGGTAATTACCTGCGGAACTTTCATGCCCCGATACGGGTCAACACCAATTATGGTTGATACATGTCCTGGCGAAATAAATCCGTCAATTTTTAATTCTCCAATTTGGAGAAGCGCCTTCATGGCTGGCAAAAATAATTTATGCGTTGAATAAACGGTTAAACCTTTTTTAATCGCATAAGCGGTCATCGGGGTTGTTGTTTCAAAACCTAGTCCAAAAAAAACTAAATCTTTATATTTTTTTGATAACTCCAGAGCATCTTCAGTTGAATACACATCAAAAACTTTCGCGCCTTTTTCCCGAGCTTGGTCTAAGGAACCATAATATCCTGGTACGCGCATCATATCGCCATAAGTCGCGACTGGAATTCCAGCCAAAGCTAAACTAACAATAGCGTCAATATCTTCTTGGGCTGTAACGCACACAGGGCATCCGGGACCGGTTGTCAGATAAACATTTTTAGGCATTAACTGCTTTATGCCGTGTTTCGCGACTGCCTGCGTATGGGTACCGCAGACTTCCATCAGGTTTACGTTACGACCTATTGTTGCGGCTAATTTGTTTATATTTTGTATTATAGTTTGAATATTTAGCATCTTTTAAATGACAAAGCTCAAATGTCAAATCAAATCCAAAATCCAAATGCTTAAATTTTTTACATTAAGTCATTTGTTATTGATTTGTCATTAGGATTTTGTCATTAGGATTTAAAAATATCTATCGCGTCTAGCGCTTCTTCGTTAGTCATCTTCTGTATCGCAAAACCAGCGTGAACTATAACATAATCACCCTTTTTAATTTTTACAAAAGAGACATTAACTTCTTTTTTTATTCCGCTAAAATCAATAACCGCCCTGTCGCCTTTAATTGATTCAATTTTCCCCGGATAAGCAAGACACATAAAGATAATTACTTAAAGCTTGGATAATTAGATAGCGGACTGTTTGTTCTTCGGCCGTGCCGGAGGACGGACAGTTTGCGTTTCTTGGTTGTAAACTGTCCGTTCGCTTCGCTCACAAACAGTCCACTTGTGGTTTTGAAAATTAATATGATATTATAAGGATAATATAAAAAAATACTATGCCTAAAAAAACTACAATCTACATATTTGGTAATGAATTGCTGGATTTTGATAATCTACCGATTAAACTTGTTCCCGAACTTAAAAAAAATTTTCCAGACATTAACTTTATTATACAAGACCCTAACGAAAATACAAAACCCTCCAAGGACGGAGAGCTTGTTATAATTGATACGGTGATTAATACAAACGAAATAATAATTATAAAAGACATAGAAAAACTTGAAACAAGCCCTATTTACTCAATGCATGATTTTGATTTAGCGTTTAATCTTAAGCTTTTAAAAAAAATAGGCCAGCTTAAAAAGCTGACTATTTTTGGAATTCCGCCGAAATTAAATAAAAAAAAGACCTTGAATCAATTAAAAAATTTAATAGCTAATATGACTTTGTAATTAAACGGCAAGATCCAATTATTGACCTCTCACGCTAGTAATACCTAAAATTAGCACAAGATATTAGTAATAAGTGTTAAATAATATTCTGTTAATTCAGGCGGTCTTTGCATTAATGATTTCTGTTAACATCTGCTCCTCATAAGTCACTAAACATTCATAAGTTTTATTTTACAAGTTTGTTCCAACACTCTGGATAAAAAAACTTGTGCCATTAATAGTTATGTAAAAAATGGTTAGCTGTAGTGATACTACCTGCCATGTGATAAACACCTAAACCGGCTATAACACTGGACTTCTTGGGGTCATACAGAATTTGACCAATATTATAAAAACCGTCCGCCCTTTTGTCATCCTGAACGGAGATATAATTTATCGCAGTGAAGGATCTGTAATATGTTGTTATTGCTGATTATTATGTATTATAGATCCTTCACTTCACTATCTAAATTTTAGCTTCGCAAAAAATTTAGATAAGTTTCGTTCAGGATGACAAAAAATTGTTTGGGATATTGTTGGATATTGGCTGTATTCTGTATGACCCTTTTATTGTTTTATTTAAAAAATATTAAGTTAATTATTTTTTCTTATTTAAAAAATTCGAAATGAATTGGCAATATTTGGAATACTGTTTGATTGCGTCCCCAACCGTTTGATAAACAATCCCCTTGTCCAAGTTATTATATTCATGGACAATAGCGTTGCGGAAGCCCGCGCTTTTTGATATTTGTTCGGCGAAACTTTTAGGAAGAACCTTGAGATTTTTTAATAACAGAAAAGTTTCTTTATAAGTTTTCGGAACATCTATTTTGGGGTCTGCCAACTCAGTAATAATATGTTCATTAATATCAATAGCTCTGCCAATTATTTCCATTAAAATATTTTTAAGAGCGCTGTATTTCACAAAATCCTCAGCCATCTCCGAAATAGTAAATTCCGAAAAAATTTTCATTCTGCTAAGATCCCTTTGTATCAAATTAATTTTTTCTTCAATAAAAATCTTATTTAACATAATTTATTCTACCATTAAATATTCCGTTCTTTTTTTAATAAATGCCCGCTTAAGGCGAAAGAGGTCGCCGCTATCTATATAGTCTCGGAAAGCGTATGATTTAAAAGAAGCATAATCTCTTTCATCGCCGAAAAGTAAAATTCCTCCTCGCGTAACTTCGTAGCGAAAAAGCGGATCAATGTTATGGAGAGATTTAACATCAATATTATTCACTTGAAAAATATCCGTAAATTCATTTATCAAATCAATCAGCTTGTCAAAACTTATTGTTTCTTCGCCCAAGACAGCAATATCAATATCACTGCACTTTCTATCGGTTCCGGCAGCCTGCGAACCGTAAAGTATTATGAATCTTAAATTATTTATCCGCGCCAGCCTCCCTATCTTTGGTTTTACTTTGCTTGTATTAAGCATAAATTAATTATAACAAAACGCGCCTAAAAGTCAAGAAGAATAAATCTTACCAATAAGTCTTACCGCTTAAAACAAACTATTTTTACCGCAAATTTATAATATTTTTAGCAATCACTTTAATTTCTTTCCTAAAATATTTTTTCACGCCCGTCCAGCTTGCCCTAAAATTAATGTCCGGCTCCGGATCGCTTTCCGCGTCTTCAAAATAAACCAAACTTTTAAGAATATGGTGATAATCGCGCGCCACGGACGGATACTGCAACTTTAACCTTCTAATTGTTTTTTCCAACGGCTCTAAATTATTGGCGCACCAGTACGCGTCAAAAAAATCGCGCTTGCGGCCCCGCTGTGAAATGGCGATAATTTTCATAACAGCAATATCAATCGGCTTTAAAATTTTAACGGCGCCGTATTGAAGCATTTTCTGTTTGGGGACAAAAAACGGATAAGCGATAAAGCTTACTTTAGCTTTAAATAATTCGCCGTAAATAGTATTCGGCTCCTCAACTGTTGTTTTCCAGCCGGCATTTGACGAAAAATACGGCAAAACACTCTCAAGCTTAAATTTCGCGTCTGTTGTAAAAAAATCCAAATCAACCGATAAACGATTTCCCGCCTGTAAAGCTAAAGCCGTCCCGCCGGCGAGATACCAATTTGTATTCTTTAACCAATTTTGAGTTGACAAAAAATCAAGCGCCCTTTTAGCGGCGCGTGGCAATGTTTCAAAATGAAGCTCTATTTGTTTGTTAGTAAAAGTGTCCATAAAGTTTTTGTCCTAGACCGCAAACACCTAGATTTCTTAACGACTTTTTTTAATAAAAATTTGCTATAATAATCCCAAAGCCATTTTACCTCCTTGTCGTTGCCCAAATCCAAAATCCGCTCAATTATATATTGGGCGTTTTTTTTTGGATCAATATTTTTCGGATTTGTATCCCAGAAAAGAGACTGCCTAAATTTAATAACTTTTGGTTTCATATTAAATTAATTATTGCAACTTGATTATATTATACTATATTTTAAAAAAAATAACAAAATGGTATTACAAACAAACAGAACTATGTGAATTATATTAAAAAATCCTAAAAAGCTACTTCCTAAAAGCTAACAAGCCAGTTTACTCCCAATTAACCTTTAAAAAATGCGAAGCGCAGGACATACAAGGGTCGTACGCGCGAATTATTTTTTCCGCGTGTTTTTTTATTAATTTTTCCCAAGTTTCCATGGGCTTATCTGAGTGGCACACTACGCCGACTAACTGGCGTAAATCACTAGTCATATTTATTAAATTCTGCGCCGTTGGCGTTGCAATATCCGCCTTAACTACTTTCCCATCTTTTATCTTAAACCAATAATAAAGAGTGCCGCGTGGCGCCTCAATTACTCCGACTCCTTCTCCGTCTTGTTTCTTCGGTTTTTTAATCGCTTCTTTTTTAAACTTTGTATTCTCTAAAATATCAATCGCATGATCAATTGAATGCATTATCTCTATCGCTTGGGCTAAATTATTATGATAAATATTGTATGACGGAAATAATTTTAAATATTTATTCATGCTTTTTTTAGTATTCTTATACAATTTTTCTTTATTTAAATTCAAGCGGGAAAGAGCTCCTACCATATATTCCCTGCCTTCAAATTTATAACCACTGGCCTGTGAATAAGGAATTACCATCTTTTTTAAATGTTCCCCGTAGTCAACTTCCTTGATATAATATCCGTCAGAAGATTTAATTTCTCCCTCTAAAAATGAAAAATCAGACGTAGTAAGCGCTACGAAGTTAGTTTCTCGCTCTAATTCCCATGGACAATTATAAAAAATCTCGGCCAAATTTATAACATATTTTCTAATGTTCTTCAATTCTTTAATTATTGGTTTTATTTTTTTATTATCAATTTCATTAGTAAATCCTCCAACAGCCATAAAAGGAGCGTGCACTGCCCGTCCGCCTATTAGATTAGACAAGTTATTCCCAGCCTCTTTAATATGTAAAGCCTCATGAATAAATTCCTTCTTATCTTCCGCTAAATCCAAGATTGAATCTATGCCGAATATATCAGGTAAAGAAAAAAAACAAAGATGAAGCGCGTGGTCGCGAATCATTAAACTGTACATCATTAATTTTCTAAGTATTATGGTCTGCTTGCTCGGTTTTATTTCCATGGCCTTTTCCACCGCTTCAATTGAAGCGGTTAAATGCGCTATAGAGCAGGTTCCGCAAATTCTTGAAACTAGCTGTGGAACGCTTATGGCTGGTTTGCCTTCAACAGCTTTCATGTAGAAACGTTTATTTTCCGCCACGCGCAAATTAACATCCCGCACCTCTCCGTTTCTAATCTTAATATCAAGGTCAGCATGACCTTCTATTTTTGATAATTTATTTATACTTATGTCTAAATCGCACGTATGCATACATTTCTTTTAAAGCCCCCTTGCCTGCCCCTCGGAGCCTTGGCGAAGTGGAGATAAAGGGGGTTGGGGGATTTTCACGATTTTTAATCCCCTTTTTACAAAGAGATTGGATCTCTTTTTTTTGTAAATACTTATATTATTAAAATATTATTCTTTTAAGCTGCCCCATTATTGTCAACAAGAAGAGATCCAATCTCTTTCGTCTTTTTCTAAAAGCTAATTAATATATTTTTCAAAAGTATCTATAAATTTCTTCTCATCCATCGGACATCCGGGAACCTCGTCGTCAAGTTTAACCACTTCTTTTATTGCTAAACATTTCGGTAAAAATTTAAATTTTTTTAAATCCCCTTCTATTTCTTTTAGTTGCTTTTTACTAAGAAGATTTCTCTGGCAACTTGGCATTCCGGTAATTGAACAACTACCCATTCCAATTAATATTTTGCTGTTTTTTCTTATTTTTTTAATTGCCACCTCATCTTTTTCAGTAGTAATTGAACCTTCAACTATGGCAATATCAATATCGTTTACGTCTATATGGTCTTTAATTGAAAGGAAATAAGCAAGCTCAATTTTTTTAAGCCATCCAATTAATTTTTTATTAAAAATTTCAATTAAAAAAATACTGCAACCTTCATCGCAGGTAAAGGAAAAAATACAAACTTTTTTCTTTTCTTTTGGCATATAATTTTACTGAAATATTTTAAATTTAAAATGCAGACTTATAATTTTTAATTTTATAATTTTTAATTTTTAAATAATTTCTAATGTCTAAATTTTTAAACATCAAATTTTTTATTAATATTAATATCTATTATAGATAATGTTTTAATTTAATTCATTAAAAATTAAAGCATTATTTAAAAATTACAAAATTAAAAATTAAAAATTTTAAACGTTTTTTTCCGCTAAACTTACACTAATTTCTTCCTCCTAATATACTCGCACATATCCGCCATTCTATTACTATACCCCCACTCATTATCATACCAAGCGACAACCTTAAGCATGTCGCCGCCCATAACTTTTGTTAAAGATAAATCCACAATCGCGCTAGCGGAATTACCGACAATATCGGACGAAACAATCGGTTCGTCAGTAACGTCCACTATGCCTTTTAGACGCGCGCTTTTAGACGCTTTTTTAAAAACGCTATTTACAATTTTTTCATCAACTTTTTTATTTGTAATAAATACCGCGTCGCAAATTGATCCGACCGGAATTGGAACCCTGATGGCCATGCCATCAAATTTTCCTTTTAGCTGGGGTATAGTTTTTGTTGTGGCAATAGCGGCTCCGGTTGTAGTCGGAACTATATTAACCGCCGCCGCGCGAGCCCGGCGTAAATCTTTGTTCGGTCCGTCTACTATATTCTGACCGGCTGTGTACGCGTGAATTGTTGTCATTAACGCCTTTTGGATTCCAAAATTTTGCCTTATTATTTCCGTCACAGGAGACAAACAATTAGTAGTGCAAGAAGCGTTAGAAATAATTTTATCGCCTTTTTTAATTTTATTTTCATTAACTCCTATGGCAAAAGTCTTAATTTTATCATCTTTTGCCGGAGATGAAATTATAACTTTTTTTGCGCCTGCTTTAATATGCGGCATAACCGATTCTTTTGTCCTAAATATACCAGTACATTCCAAAACAATATCCACTTTTAATTCACTCCAAGGCAGCTTAGCCGGGTCTCTTTCAGCTAAAACTTTATATTTTTTTCCAGCCACAATAAGGCTGTCTTTTGCAAAATCTACGTTTTTATCATATTTTCCATAGACTGAATCATATTTCAATAAATGCGCTAAAGTTTTTATGTCAGTTAAATCGTTTATAGCGACAATTTTAATTTTAGGATTTTTTTTCTCTAAAATCGCTTTAAAAGTAGCTCGGCCTATTCTGCCGAAACCGTTGATGGTTATATTCATATGTACACATAACACATAATATGAGACACATAACATAAATTTGTTACGGTCATATTACGTATATCTTAAAATTTATAACTAACATTATTATAGCATAAATCACAAAACAAAAAAACAATCCCTCTCAGGATTGCTTTAATAATAAATTTATTACCTAATAACTATAAGCTAAAAGCTATTTTTTATTTCTATTTAAATCCACCTCTGCTATAGTATTTCCATCTCCGTTTTTTTCTCCCTGAAATTTAACGTCAACAGTCTGCTTTAAGGTATGATGACGGACTATTTCCCCTCTTTTGCCATCCACGTTAACCTTGGCTCCAATCGGCGGCATCTTACTTTCAAGTTCTTCATAGCCTTTCTGCTCATAAGCTAAACAGCACATCAATCGTCCGCACATGCCGGAAATGCGTTCCGAGCCTCTATGGGCGCACTGCTGAAGCTCTGCCATCTCTGACGTAATTGATTCAAGATTCTTTAAATGGCCACGGCAACATAACGGCTTACCGCAATGACCAAAATCGCCCATCATTCTTGCTTCATCCCTTATGCCAATTTGCTGCAATCTTATACTGGCGTTAAAGTGACGAGTCAGGTCTTTAACTAAATCTCGAAAATCAACCCTTGAATCAGCAATAAATGCGAAAGTTATTCTAGCTCCTTCAAATGAAAAATGAACATCAACCAATTTCATCGACAACTCATATTTTTTTATTAATTTTTTACAATAAACCAAAGCCTTTTCCTTTTCTTTTTGATTAGGGATTTTTCCTAAATCTGCTGAATTAACAATACGTAGAATTGGTTTTCTCTCTTTTTCATTAAATTCTTTGTGCGGGCAACCGCCTTTGTCTTTGTTTGGACATTGACATCCTGATTTTTCGGAAGAATCTAAAAAACCAACAACATCTCCTATTTCCATACCCATCTCAGTTTTAACAACAACTTTGTCGCCTTTTTTCAAATCAATACCATTAGAGTCAAAATAATATACTTTATCCCATGGAGTAAATTGTATCATGACTGTCTTCATGCAGTGTATAACAAACAACTTTCAACATAATTGTTAATTGTTAATTGTTAATTGTTAATTGTTATAGCGAGTATCTTATAAATTTTTCAACTTTAGTATCCCCTAAAACATCCTTTACTTTTTTCTTGTCATCTTTAATATATTCCTGCTCAGTTAAACAAACCTCTTCATAATATTTATTAATTTTACCTTCTAATATTTTTTCAATCATTGTTTCGGACTTGCCTTCTTTTAATAATTGCTCTTTATAAATTTCTTTTTCTTTATTCTTCTCATCTGCCGGTACATCATCAGAAACAATATATTTTGGATTTGTCGCGGCAATCTGCATAGCTATATCACGAGCTAGCGCTCCATTATCAGGCTTATCTAAAGCAACTAAAGCTCCAATTCTACCTCCCATGTGGGAATAAGCCGCAACGCTCGCGCCGGATAAAATATCAAATCTTTTAATATCTAATTTCTCTCCAATAGTGCCGCTTAAATTATCAAGATTTTCTTTTATTAAACCGTCATCAACTCCAAAATTTAATAATTCATCCATATTGATTGGTTTTTTGTCTTTAATAACCGCCATGACTTTGTCGCTAAATTCTTGAAACTTTTCATTACGAGAAACAAAATCAGTTTCAGAATTTACTTCTAATATATAACCTTCGTTTCCCAGTTTATTGGCTTCAACTTTAATTATTCCTTCGCAAGCTTCACGATCACCTCTTTTAGCGGCTTTAGCAATTCCTTTTTTTCTTAAAATTTCAACGGCCTTTTCAATTTCACCGCCCGCTTCATCTAAAGCTTTTTTACATTCTGAGATACCTGCTCCGGTTTTTTCACGTAATTGTTTTATTTTTTCCATATTAATATAAATTCAAAATGTCAAAACCCTAATAACAAATCAATATCAAATGACAAAATGTATAAATTTAATCATTTAGATTTTGGATTTGATTTGACATTTGAACTTTGTCATTTATGTTTATAAAATTATTTCTTTCCGCCAGCTGACGGATTTGCCTCTAGAGCCGCTTCTTTTACTAAATTTAATATCATTTTTATTGTTTTTGTCGCGTCATCGTTGGCCGGTATTACATAATCAACTTCTTCCGGATTAACGTTGGTATCACAAACACCAATAACAGGAATATTTAATTTTTTAGCTTCTGCCATCGCGGTTTTTTCTTTTTTAATATCCCAAATAAAAACAACATCAGGAACTTTAATTAAATTACTTAGTCCGCCTACTCTTATCTCTAGCTTCGCTATCTCGCGATCAATCTCAAGCCTTTCCTTTTTAGTGTATTTCTCAAGCTTTCCGTCTTTCTTCTGCGCTATTAAATCATTATATTTTTTAATTGATTTTTTAATTACGATAAAATTAGTTAAGCATCCCCCTAACCACTTTTCAACAATATACGGCATACCGATTTCTATACAAACAGTCTTCATCTTTTTCTTTACTTGTGTTTTTGTGCCGATAAATAAAATCGTCTTTCCTTCACTTATTGTCTTTTTTATATATTTCATGGCTTCTTCCAATAATTTTCTAGATTTGGCTAAGTCAATGATATGAACGCCATTTCTTTGTCCAAAAATAAAAGGCGCAGCCTTAGGATGCCACCTTGATGTGCGATGCCCAAAATGCATTCCTGCCTTGAGCATCTCTTCAATGCTTGGTATTTTCATATTTTTTCCTTTTAACCTCGCCGTAGCTTTAGCGAAGGCGGGTTTACCTCTACTCCATATTATTCCTTCGGTTTTAACCGGGGAACAAGGAAAATTTTGTATGGAGTATGAGAGATTAAGTTAATTAAATTTATTAGTTTATTACATTAAATAGACTATAATATTATTAATATTTTGTCAACACGTAGTTAATTAGCTGTAGTTAGCTGATACAAAAACCGCCTTATTAAAGACGGATTATCAATAAACGCATTAATTATTTAATTTTCTAATATTTTAAACGAATCAACAATCTCGTTTTTCATATCAAACGTCCACTTCTCGTCCCAATCTTCCGGCGCAAGCTCCCAAAATTTTATAGTATAAATTTTACCGTCCTTTTCTCCAATCTCGTTATAAAGAGATGTCTTATCGTCTTCGTCAACTTCTTCCCACGCTTGTTTCTTAAAAATTCTTACTACCATTGGCTTTCCATAGCCAGGCACCTCGTGCCTATATTCCGTAGTGGTTGGTACAAAAAATTCAATATCCGTATAATCCTCCGTTTCTTTTCTTTGAGTTTGATAATATATAAACTCGGGAGGTAAAACAACGGAAAATCCTAAATCCTTATTTTGATAATGATACTTTCCGTCTTCTGCTGGTTTATCCATATACACTTCTTCATTTTTATTAAAACAACCAGAGGTTAATAAAATTATAATTGTAAATAATAATATTAGTTTCTTCATATATAATAAAATCCACTTAAAATTTATAGATTCGCGCTTTAAATTTTGTCGCGCTATTTCTTAATTTTTAAATGCTTTTCAACTTCGTTCTTAAGCGACCAAATTTTGTACGCGGCGTAGAAAAACATATAAGCGATTATTACGACCAATAAACCAATAACTAGCTGAAGCACCAGCTCGCTCCAAACGATCAATACGGCCAGCATCAACATAACTACCCCGGAAATTACCAAAGACACAATAAGACCGTTAATTTTTTTCTGAATTAGCTTAATAAGTTTTGACATATTTTTTCCTCCTTACGCCAAATTAAAAGCGTATGGTAAATTAATTAATTACACTTTATATTATACATAATAATAAAAATAAAATAAAGCCCAAGAAGGTCAAACTAATAATTTAATACTTTAAAGTTTTTATAAAAAAACCGCTTGGCATACCATGCGGTTTTAAACTTAAGGATATTTAGTAGCTATTAAAATTTAGCTACGACTAATCATGATGCGCACTTACCCACGAAACCGTTAGCTGGATCATTGGGTATAATATGTCCAGCTCCTTCCAATAACTTCACCAGCTCCAGCTCTTTGGATGACAATTTGTGCCAGTCTCTGCCAGCATAAATTTCAGCCACCTTTTTGCCTATTTCCTTGTCCATGCAATCCTCCTTTTTGTGTACAATTTATAATTAATATTCTACTACAAAAAATTATTTATAGTCCAAAGCTTTAGCGTAGGACTACATCATCGGCATTCCGCCGCCCATTCCTCCCATGCCGCCCATTCCTGCAGGCATTCCTCCGCCAGCGCCATCGCCTTTTTCTTCCGGCTTGTCAGTAATAACAGCTTCGGTGGTTAAGAACATAGAAGCGGCAGAAGCGGCATTCTCTAAAGCGCTTCGAACAACTTTTGTCGGATCTACTACACCAGCTTCAATTAAATTTTCAAACTTATTAGTAGCCGCGTTATAACCTATATTAGTATCGCCCTTTTTATGCGCGCTCATTATATTGTACAAGACTAATGAACCGTCTTTTCCCGCGTTTATTGCAATCTGCTTTATTGGTTCTAATACTGCTGTATCAATTATTTTTTCTCCGGCAGTATCTGGGTTTTTATCAGTCAACTGATTTAGGGCATCGCCTGCTAAAAATAAAGCTAATCCTCCGCCGGCAACTACTCCTTCTTCAACGGCAGCGCGAGTCGCGTTTAAGGCGTCTTCTATTCTATCTTTTTTCTCTTTCATTTCGGTCTCAGTGGCAGCGCCAACTTTAATGACAGCAACGCCTCCAGACAATTTAGCTAAACGCTCTTGTAATTTTTCTTTATCAAAATCGGAATCCGATATATCAATTTCTTTTTTAATTTGCTCTACCCTAGATTTAATTTCATTTTCATCGCCCTTTCCCTCAACAATAGTAGTATCTTCTTTAGAAGAAACAACTTTTCTTGCCTGGCCCAGGCTTTCCATTTCAACGTTCTCTAATTTTAAGCCAACTTCTTCTGAAATTACTTTTCCGCCAATTAAAACCGCAATATCGTCTAACATTGCCTTTCGCCTGTCGCCAAATCCGGGAGCTTTAATTCCTAAAACGTTAAAAGTTCCTCTTAATTTATTTACGACGAATGTAGCCAAGGCTTCACCGTCAATTTCATCGGCAATAATAACTAAATCTTTCTTGCCGGCCTGCGCCATTTTTTCTAGAAGCGGTAAAACTTCTTGGATTGAAGATATTTTTTTATCAGTAATTAAAATATATGGATCAGCAAATTCCGCTTTCATTGAGTCGGCGTTAGTAATCATATATGGAGAAACATATCCGTTATCAAACTGCATACCTTCCACAACCTCTTTTTCAACACCGAAAGACTGGCCCTCTTCTACTGTTATTACTCCGTCTTTGCCGACTGAGTCCATTGCTTCGGCAATAATATTTCCGATTTCAGAATCATTAGCGCTAATAGAAGCAACTTGCGCTATCTCTTCTTTTGTAGAAATCTCTTTACTCATTTTCTTTAGTTTTTCAACAATTTCATTTACCTTTTTTTCAATCCCCTGTTTTATTTCCATCGGTTCTACTCCTGAAGAAACCAATTTTAATCCTTCTTGTATCATGGCTTGCGCCAAAATAGTAGCGGTCGTAGTTCCGTCTCCGGCAACGTCATTAGTTTTAGAAGCAACTTCTTTAACCATTTCCGCTCCAATATTTTCATATTTATCTTCTAATTCAATTTCCTTGGCAACAGTCACGCCATCCTTTGTGATTGTCGGGGAACCAAAACCTCTGTCAATTACTACATTTCGTCCCTTAGGACCTAAAGTAACCTTAACAGCATCAGTTAATTTATCTACTCCTTCTTTTAGAGCCTTCCTCGCCTCTTCATTAAAAATAATTTGTTTTGACATATCTTATATTGTCATTGCGAGAAGGAACGAAGTGACGACGTGGCAATCTCGTTCAGCGCATCGCCTGAGATTCCTGTCTGCCGACA
>CAJVWV010000016.1 GCA_913009695.1 uncultured bacterium | reverse complement strand
TTAAACAGTAAGCTATAATTTCCACGAGAGATCCAATCTCCAAATTTGCATTCGCAAATTTGGAGATTGGATCTCTGTTCTTTTTTCTGAGTTGGTTTAGTTCGTGTAAGCTCCCGATCGGCTCTATTCTATTAAACTCCCGCATACTTCGCAAAAACCTAATAAAATCCCTATCATTCATAAAAATATTGCGCTTATCTACTCCACGGTTATAGACGTGATAATACTCGCCATTTTGAAATTTAACTTTTCGCATATCGCAGATTGAAAATTAATCCTCTATTCAGCAACTACTTCCTCTGCGGACTGCTCTTCTTCAACTACCGATTCATCAGCCTGGCTCTTCACCGGGAATCGCGTCACTTCCAGTACCGTCTTCTTCTTCGTCAGGATTAGATTCCACGATTTCATCAACTGGATACGCGCAACTGCCGTCGTCATCTTCCGCATCTGAATTATAGTTTAGGGCCGTACTATCAGTACATCCCATGACTGGCTCCTCGGCCGCCTCGCCTTGCTCAGCCGGCGGGCTGGCTTGTTCAATCGGTGGCGGATTATTGTCAACCACTTCTTCCTGATATTGTATTCCATTTTTATCCATTAGTTCTTTTAACTGATTTTTGTCAATACAAACCTCATCCAAACATAATTGTTTCGTCGTAATCTTGTCCGCCACAAACTCTCTTGCCTGGACAAGTCCGTTTTTCATGGTTATGCCTATTAATTTAAATTTATCCAGTATCCAGTCAAAGGAATCAGCAATGCTGAAGGAACTTGAGCCTTCAGTTGCCATAGCTCCCTCTCCTTGATAAGGAGAGGGCTGGGGTGAGGTTTTATCAACATTAATAAATACTTTAATTATTCCTGTGCCTCCTCCATAATAATCCTCTAGGGCTAAACCAACTGTTTGGTCTCCTTCGTCCGCGCGCATGGCTACGCCGTCTATTGATGATTTGGTTAGATAATCACCTATGTAGATATCTCCATTCTCGGTTGATACTTTGGCTGTGAATGTTCCTAAAATGGCCGGTTTAGTGCTTGAGCTGTTCCAGAGGTTAACTTCTTTGGCTATGCCGATTATCGGGTAATTATCATATGAGCTGGCCTTAACAAATCCGCCTGTTTCGTCTGATATGGAGAGGAGGTCTCCTTCTTCAAAAACGTCATTATCGTCTTCCGGAAATAGATCCATTTCCGCTACTTCGTATGTGAGCCATGAATTAGCCATAGCGTCTCCGTTAACTGTTAGCGCTACTGCCGGAGTGGTTGTTCCTATTCCTATCTTGGCGTCTTCGTCAATATATAATAGATCATCTAGTGTGTGGCTTTTTAGTATGAGCGCCCTAGGATATTCATCAACCGGCAGGCTTTCCATAAACCTGAAATTGTTAGCGAATATGAGGTCGCCTGTATATGAAACCGTGGAACGCAGGGTGCCCATTACGTAGAGATTGTTTTGTATGGTAGATGTGCCTATGCCGCCGATATACATTCTCTTGGCTACAGATAGTTGTTCGGACGGGGTGGTTGTTCCTATACCTACGCTAGGATAGGTTACGCCTCCGGCTCCATCAGACAGAGCATAGACCGTGAGAATGTCGTTTGAGTCTATCTGGGCCGTAAAACTCTCAACCGTATTTGAGGCCACGGTTGAATCAACCGGTAAATTAACCCATGTTAATGCTCCCGCGTTAGTATCAAAACTCATAGCTCCGGTTTGCAGTTGTCCAATAGTAGTAACTCCGGCTCCGTCTATTTTTAGATGCGGGGTTGAGGTACCTGAGTCTGCCACTAAAAATACAATAGTATCATTATCCTGTTGTTCTACCGCGAAAGTGGCGAACGGAGAGCTACTAGCAACGCCAACTCTTCCGCCATATGGATTTAATAAAACATTACCTGTTGCGCCTGTTGTGTCAGTAGATTGTAAAGTTAGGTTATAACCTGTTGGCGAACCAATATTAAACGCGAACGTAGAGGTCGCAGTTGTACTGGTCGCCGTAAAGTATTCAGCTACTATCTGTCCGACAACCGAAAGTTTGGCGTAAGGGGAGGTTGTGCCGATACCGACGTTGCCAAATGAATTTATTCTCATAAATTCAGAATAGGTTGCTAGATTGTCTGATAATGAACCGAACGCTAAACTACCTAGCGTTGATGAAGCGTATATATGTTTTAAATTTGTTCCACCCGACATATCAGTAAGTAAAAATTGTGGTAATGTGCCTGCGTTAGCAAGTTGAAAAAGATTGTTTGGGGTTGAGGTGCCGATGCCGACGTTACCAAAAATATTCATTCCTCCTTGATAAATATTGTTTGTCGCAATAACATTCATTTCTGGTTTGCCTGAAGTCATAACCTGGTTTGTGCCAGATTGAGAAACTGCGACAAACAAACCGTTGCCATAAGTTACAGAAAACCACCCATTCGCTTCTGCGGCGCTTCGGGCTGTCCAGTTTATTCCGTCAGGCGAGGTCATAACTCGGTTTGTGCCGTCGATAGAAACTGCGACAAACAAACCGTTGCCATAAGTTACAGAAAACCACCCATTCGCTTCTGCGGCGCTTCGGGCTGTCCAGTTTATTCCGTCAGGTGAAGTCATAACTCGGTTTGTGCCGTCGATAGAAACTGCGACAAACAAACCGTTGCCATAAGTTACAGATTTCCACTGCTTTGCTTCTGCGGCGCTTCGGGCTGTCCATGAGGTTCCTTTTGAAATAATATCTCCAACAACTTCTAGTTTTGCTCCGGGTGCGTTTGTTCCAATACCAACATTGCCATTATCCAAAACACTAAACAAAGTAGTTGATGCGCTATCTACGACATTAAACGCGGTTGCCCCGGAAGTGCCGTCGCCCCAGACAGATAATTTGGCGTAAGGAGAGGTTGTGCCTATTCCGAGGTTGCCGCTGGTGTCGTCCCAGTAAATTAGAGAGGCGGTTGTACCGGTGGCTGAGGTGCCTGTCGTAGAATAGAAGGCTAGGGAACCGGCAGCTCCGTATTCTACACTACCAACGGCGCCTGAGAGAGATATCCAGGAAACCGTACCGTCATTGTTGGTGGTTAGGGCTTGTCCGCTTGATCCGTCAGAGTCGGGCCAGACATAAGTTACGCCGTTTAGAGTGGTAGTGGCGGTTATTAACGCTCCGCCAATATAGTGGTTTAGAGTGGTGGTGGCGTTACTATATGCTATAAAGTCGTTAGTTGATATGTTTTCGCCGATAGTGGTAGTAACAGAGGCTGCTTTAGAGAGAAATGAAATACCAAAAACAATAATAGCAACGCACGATGCTATCGTGATGGCGTACTGGAGGATGTTTTTCAGTTGTTGTTTAACTGTGACAAACATGCGGTTTCTTAAATTCTAATTAAAATTTTAATTTATTACCCAAAATATCTGCTCTTCCTTGCAATTTGGAACAGAATAGCCTTGGGTTGTTATTCACGCCGTCTTCTAGTATAAACATTGAGTTGTACTATTTTATTTTTATTTTCACATCAAATTTGCCCATTTGGGTTTATGGGCCAGACATAAAAATTTTATGCCCTTATTATACCATTTTTATAGTGTTTCCTCCAAACAAAAAAACATATCCCATTTTAGCTGATTTTAAAGGCAAATAATGGATAACTCAGTTAAAAACAACAAAAAAAATATTTTTTATAGAATAAAAAATATTTCTGTGGACAAGTAAGGTTTAAATTTGAAAAGCTAAATTTAAAATTCTATCGTATAAACATCGCGTCTCCATAACTAAAAAATCTATATTTCTTTTTTATCGCCGCCTTGTACGCCTCATTAATATTTTTATTCCCCGCGAACGCGGAAACAAGCATAAGCAAAGTTGATTTCGGCAAATGAAAATTAGTAATTATCGCGTCAACAACCTTAAATTTATAACTGGGATAAATAAAAATATCAACTAATCCTTTGAAATTATGAAATTTCTTTTTTAATTTAAAATTAGAAATTGAAGAATTGTTTGAAAATTGAAAATTGAAAATTGAAAATTCAGAAGCAATTGCCTCTAACGTTCGAACGCTTGTAGTCCCAACCGCGATTATTCTTCTTTTTTCTTTTTTAGCTTTAATAATCCTCTGGAGAACATCTTTTTTTATTTCAACCTGCTCCGCGTGCATTTTATGCTTTTTAATATTATCTTCTT
The DNA here is from genome assembly GCA_913009695.1 of uncultured bacterium. Classification (GTDB taxonomy): domain Bacteria; phylum Patescibacteriota; class Patescibacteriia; order Patescibacteriales; family SZUA-104; genus CAJVWV01. The sequence goes on along the minus strand of CAJVWV010000016.1, from coordinate 19,597 downwards.
TAACCGGAGCGAACGTTCCCAGTCCGACATGTAGCGTAACATATTCAAACTGCACACCCTTCTTCTTTAGTTTTTTAATTAAGGCTGGCGTAAAATGAAATCCGGCCGTCGGCGCCGCTACCGATCCGACTTTATCCGCGTAAATAGTTTGATAGTTAGAGACATCCGATGTCTTTAAAGACATCGGATGTCTATTCGTTCTTTTTATATAAGGCGGTAAAGGCACTTTCCCAATCTTCTCAACAATCTCCATCATTTTTTTATATGGCATATTAAATTTTACTTCCCATGTTCCGTCATTATTGTTTTTAATTATTTTACATTTTAATCTCGAAACTTCGGGATTAAAATTTATTTCCAGACCTTCTTTTGCTCCGCGTCCGCCTATTAAGCATTGCCATGCGTTACGGCCGGGGCAGGAACAGGACAGTGTCCTGTTCCTACGGGGTTTTAATAAAAAAACCTCAATTTTTCCGTCGGTTTCTTTTTTATTGCCGATTAATCTTGCCGGAAATACTTTTGAATTATTTAAAACCAAAACGTCTCCCTTTTCTAAATAATCAATTATATTATAAAAATATTTATGCTCTATTTCTCCGGATTCTTTATCTAAAACTAAAAGCCGCGAATGATCTCGCGGACTAATCGGTTTTTGGGCTATTAAATTTTTAGGCAAACAGTAGTCAAAATCGTTAAGTCTCATAATGTCTTAGGTGGCATCCACGAGGAGATCCAATCTCCAAATTCCGAAGTTTCGGAATTTGGAGATTGGATCTCTTGTGATGAAATATATAATTTTGATTATTTTATCATTAGAAATTAAAAAATTTATAATAATCCATCTTACTCCTTCCTTTTCCTGCCAAGATGCTTACGCGCAATATCAGTTACAACTCGCCCCCTCGGTTTTCTATCTAAGAACCCAAGGCGCATTAAGTAGGGTTCATATACGTCTTCAATCGTAGACATATCTTCTCCGGTCGCGGCCGCGATAGTATTTAAACCAACAGGTCCTCCGCCGAACTTATCAATAATAACTTCTAAAATCTTTCTATCAATCCAATCAAGTCCAACTTCATCAACTTCAAGCATATCAAAGGCTTTTTTGGTTAAATCGTTGTCAACTTTTCCGTCTCCTTTTACCTCGCAATAATCCCGAACCCTTTTTAGGAGGCGATTGGCGACTCTTGGGGTAAATCTTGAACGCTTAGCGATTTCTTTAACCGGTTCTTGATCCAAACTTACATCCAAAATTTTAGCGCTTCTATTAATTATTTTTTCTATATCGTCATGCTCATAAAAATTAAGGTGATAGGTTGTTCCGAATCGATCGCGTAGCGGAGCGGAAAGAGAGCTAACCTTAGTCGTTGCGCCAATGATAGTAAATCGTGGCAAATCAATACGTAAAGTACGCGCTGAAGGACCCTTGCCGATTATAATATCTAAAGCATATTCTTCCATTGCCGGATATAAAATTTCTTCAATATTTTTATTAAGCCGATGAATTTCGTCAATAAATAAAATATCTCCCTCGCTTAAATTAGTTAAAATTGCCGCTAAATCACCGCTTTTTTCAATTGCCGGACCTGAAGTAATTCTAATTCCTGAACCTATTTCGTTAGAAATAACGTGAGCTAAGGTGGTTTTTCCTAGCCCAGGCGCTCCGTATAACAATACGTGCTCAATGGGCTCGCCTCTATTCTGCGCCGCTTGAATAAAAATTCTTAAATTTTCCTTAATTTTGTCCTGTCCAACGTATTCATTTAGCTTTTTCGGACGCAAACTTAAATCAAGGACTTTATCCTCGTTTTCCTCTTTAGCGCTAGTTATTCTTTTGTCTTCATCGTTTTGCATATTTATATTCTATCTTTATAACCTAAATTTTGCAAACTTTTTAAATAAAAAACGTAGAGACGCATTGCAATACGTCTCTACGTTTTTTATTTAAAATTAAATCTATTTTACTAACTTTCTATATAACTTCAAATATTCTTTCGCGCTCTTATCCCATGAAAAATCTTTTTTCATTCCATTGATCTGCAATTTTTTCCAGTCTCTAGGTTTTTTATAATAAACATTTATTGCTCTACTTAAAGCCACATAAAAATCATCAGTTTCAAATTTATTAAATCTAAATCCTGTCTTTAAATCAACAGTGTCTTTTAGTCCTCCGGTTGCCCGAACAACAGGAACCGCTCCGTAGCGCATAGCAATCATTTGCCCCAGACCGCAGGGCTCAAAACGCGAAGGCATAAGAAATATGTCAGATGCGGCGTAAATCTGCTGGGCTAATTTAATATCAAACATAATCTGCGCGCTAAATTTATTAGGATATTTTTTTTCTAAAACTTTTAACTTTTTTTCATATTTTTCTTGCCCGGTTCCAAGTACCACAAACTGGCAATTTAAATCCATGAATTTTTCCGTAAATAATTCTATTCCTTTCTGCCAAGCAAGTCTCATAATAATACCTACTAATGGCACATCTTTATTGACTGGCAGTCCAAGCTTTTTTTGTAGGTAAGTTTTGTTTGTTGTTTTATTCTTAATTGTTTTTGAAGTATATCTTTTTTTAATGTTTTTGTCTTTTGCTGGGTTAAAAAATAGAACATCTATCCCGTTTACAATTCCATATAAATCCTTTTTTCTTTTTTTAATAATATTATCAAGCTTAGCTCCGTAAGTAGAAGTCATAATTTCCTTTGAATAAGTTTTACTCACGGTTGTAACTAAACCGGCGTTTAATATGCCCTGCACCATAAAATTAATATCTCCGTTTTGAGCGTCCCGAGTTAAAGTTTTTAAAGAGTCTTTCGTTAAATTGCCGGTTTTTAAAATTTCAATTTCTGAATTTCCCTGATAATTTAAATTGTGAATCGTATAAATAGTTTTAGTGTTTTTAAAATAAGGCCAATCGTTTGCTTTAAGTAAATCCGGAATTAAAGCTGTATGAAAATCGTGGCAATGAATTACGTCAGGCTTAAATTTAATAATCTGCAAAGCTTTAAGCGCTGCCAAAGAAAAAAATAAAAAACGTTCCGCGTTACTTTTTTTAACGTAAACGTTTTTAGCTCCAAAATATTTTTTATTTTCAATAAAATAAATAATTACCAAAGTGCCACCCCGCCCTGAGCCTGCCGAAGGGGGCAATTTTCCCTTCCAAATATTAATTTTTAAATTACGTTTACCTGATTCTATATTAATATTAGATTTAATCTTTTTTAGTTTAAATTTTTTACGATCAATAGTTCCGTAAAGAGGCATCATTAATCGTATATCAACTCCTAGTTTTTTTAACGCCGGAGGAAGACTGCCAACAACGTCAGCCAATCCACCGACTTTCGCGAATGGAGCTATTTCAGCGGCCGTCATTAAAATTTTAAGGTTTTTTTTCATATCATTGTCCCAACAAATTAACGAATTTAACAACAAATGCAACGAATGTTATAAATTGAATTATTTGTAGCATTCGTAGTAAAATTCGTTGATTCGTTTAGAGTTATCCTATTATTTTTTTTATTCCTTTTAAATATTTTGAGTCAATTTTATAATAATCCCATGAGTTTTGGACTAAACATCTATCTCCTTCATTGCGATGAAAATCGGAACCGCCGGTAGCGATAAAATCCATTTCATCGGCAATGTATTGAAAAAAGGTTACGGCTCCGATTGAGTGATGCGGAGACAAAATTTCTATACCGTCAACTCCTAAATCCTTTACTTTTTTTATAAATTCCCGTTTAACATACCCATACTTGCCCGGATGATTATAAACTAATTGTCCCCCGATTTTTTTTCTTAATTCAAGTACTTTATTAATTTCAACCCGGCTCTCTCTTAATATACTGAAGCTTTTATTTTTTAAAATCTTCATGATAATGTCTTCCTCGCGGGGATTTTTAAGCTTAAGCTCTTTTTTTATCATGACCTTATTAAAAGGACTGCTCCAAAGTTCATCAACCAAATAGTTAATCGGGACGTAATGAGTGTGTTTATCTAAAAATTTATTAATATTAATTTTAAAACCACTGTCTTTTAAACTGTTTAAAATTTTTCTTACAGTACTCCTTCTTCTGATTTGAGTTTTCCTTAAAAGACTGTGCAACTCGGGCCTTTGGTCGTCAAAATTGTACCACAGGAGATTAAATTTTCTGTTGCCAAGTTTTACGTATAATTCAATACCGGTTACTGGTTTTATATTATGCTTCTTGCAGGCATTTCTAAATTCATACAAACCGCTTACGGTATTATGGTCCGTAAGCGCGGCAACCCTAACCCCGTGCTTCGCGATAAAACTTACTATTTGCGTAGGAGTTAAATAACCGTCTGAGTATGTAGAGTGTAGTTGTAAGTCAATTAACATGTAACAGGTAACATGTAACAGGTAACATATTATGCTACGATTACATATTTAAATATTTAAGTTTTTTGAAACTTGCGCTATAAGGGTTTTGGCTCGTTCCGGCTCAGGATTATCTTTTATAAGAAAAAAAGTTGCTGTACGAATAGCGGTCCAATTATAATAGTTATCAATTCTTTTTCGCAGACTACTATCTAATTTTATTTTAACATTTTTAAAGTAATTATCCAAAAACATTTTTTTAATTTTTTCCGAATATTTTGAATCCCCTATTTTTCGGTTGCACATAAATTCAACCTGCTGCGTAAAACAACCCAAATCACGAGCAAAATCAGAAAGAGATAAATCAGTGAAATCAATTACGGCAATTTTTCTATCACTCATTTTTATTATGTTTTCAGGGTGCGCATCTCCATGCGTTAGCCATCTTTTTTTTGTGCTAGCTAAAAAATTATTTTCATTATTTATAAAAATTTTATATATTTTTTTATAAGTTTCGTAATATTCTGGATAATCATGTTTTATTCTATCAAGAACGTGATTGACTCCTGGAATAACTGTTTCTATGCGGCTATTTTGTTCATTAAAGTTCTTGGCTTTTTTTATAGATGTATTATGAAGCTTGGCAAACCATTTTGCTGCTTTGATAACAATTTTTTCAATTTCATCAAATTTTTTCTCTCTAATAAATTGATACAGATTTCTTCCTTTTGCCCCTCTATAAAAAGTTGCTTGAAATTCCTTGGAGTAAAATAATGGATGAGGGACAGTTAAATGGCTATTACCAAAACCATGATCCCACAAAAATTTTAAACTATCATAAACGTTTTTTCTAGGTTCATCGCTATGCGCCGAACAAAATATTGGCAATTCTTTTGTTTTACCATTTTTCGTTATAAAAATAGTTTTAAATTCATAAACTACATGATAAGTATGCTCCCAAACATGATTTTTATGCGGCAATATTTTTATTTTTTTTATAGAAAAAAAATCAGGATACAGAGGAAGCACCTCTTTTTTAAATAATTCTATTACAAATTTTTCATCACGAAGTTGGTTAATAATATTCATAATATTTCTACGAATTACGAATTCAGTACAAATTTACGAATACAAATTTTATTTACTGAATAAGTATTCGTATATTTGTATATTCGTAAAATATTTATAATTCGTAGTGCTATTTTTTTTTCCAATAATAATTCCAATGCTTGTGCCAGACCATTTGCTTTATCTTTATATATAATTTTTCGGCTTTTATTTTATCTTTGCGCGTACTCTCGCTTTCAAGAGCGCGAATTGAACGAATTAATTCGTTAGTTCCGCGTTCAATTTCGTCGGGACTCCAAGAAATCGGTCCGAACAAACGAAAATCTTTAGCGCTCGCCCACCAGTAAGTACAACTTGCTATCCCGCGAACCAAATGCCAGCGCGCCCAATAACTATTTTTATCTTTTTTATTTTTTTCTACTGTTTTATAAACTAAGTTGGATAATTCCCAGAGTTTTTGCTGAATTTTATTTTTTTTATCATACCAAAGAGCAAAAGGAAGTTTATTTTTTAATTCTTTCTCGGTTGATTCCCAGTTGCATGGAACTAAGTTCCCTATAGGGAACTTAGTTTCTTTGTTTTTTATAAATTCAGAAACGGTTTTGGTTTTTAAATTTTTGTATTTTAACAATTTTTCAAATTCAGCCGTATGGTCAATGTGTCTTAAACCATAAAGTTCCGCATCAGTTGCGGTGATAATTAAATCCCCCTCGCCCCCTTTAGTAAAGGGGGAATTTAGAAGCCGCCCCTCTTTAGTAAAGGGGGGCTGGGGGGATTTATTTTCTGCCAGTATTTTTAAAACGGTTTCAGGCACATAACTTTTTGAAAATTCTCGCGAACGAAAAATAATTTTTAAACCGGTTTGCTTATCTTCATAAATCTTATTAAAATCAACTTGGTTGAGTTTTCCGTTAAAAGCCACTTCATCTAAAATAATCCATTTATATCCCAATTTTTTTATTAATTTTCCTATTTTGGGCGAATAAGCCATTTCGGGAAGAAAAAAACCTTTAGGTTTTAATTTGATACCAAAATATTTTTTTAAAATTTTTTCCTGATCTTTTATTTGTCTTATGGCCTCCTTTTCCGGAATTAAAGGCAATAATGGATGATAGCTAGCCGTACCGACCAATTCAATCTGATTTCTTTTTATTAATTTTTTAATTCTTTTGATTAAATCAAGATAACCCATTTCTTCCCATCGCAAAACAAGACAACCAGTTATATTTAAAGTGAACTTAATTTTTGGATACTCCTCTAGGGCGCGCACTATACGATAATAACTAAGGTCAATCGCCTCTTTAATAATATGCGCGTCAGCGTTTGCTGGTTGGTAAAAATGTAGAAAATTTATCCAATTCATAAATTATTTTTTATTTTTTAAACTTTTTCCATTTCCATTTCCATTTTTTATATTTAAGGCCTTTTTATATAAAGCAACATATTTTTTAGCAGGAATTTCCCAACTATTTGATTCTTTCATAGCGCGAGTAATTAAATTTCGCCATACATATTTATGTTTATAATTTTCTAAAGCTCTGGTAATAGCAATTAATAATTCACGGGAATCATATTTATTAAAAATAAATCCATTGCCCTTTTTGGTACCGGGATTAAAATCCGTAATAGTGTCAATTAGCCCGCCAATATGTCTAGCTATCGGTATTGAACCGTATCGCATGGCAATTAACTGCGTAACTCCGCATGGTTCAATGCGAGAGGGCATTAAGAACATATCTGAACCGGCATATACTTTTGTTGCATCTTTAGTGTTAAATTTAAGATGAGCATTAATTTTTTTAGGATATTTTTTTATAAAACTTTTTATTCTATTAACGTAATTTTTATCTCCACCACCCATAATAATTAACTGAACGTTAAAATTCATTATAGCGTCTAGAGCATCAAACAATAAATCAAAACCTTTCTGCTCCGCAATCCTTGTTACCATGCCAATTACAGGAATCTTTTCATCTTGAGGGAGTGAAAATTTTTTCTGCAAATATTTTTTATTAAGTTTCTTCCTGTGAATTTTTTGATAATCATAATTCTTATGTATACCCAAGTCATTAATCGGATTAAACTCTTTAAAATCAATACCATTAACGATACCAAACAATCTTTCTTCTCTGTTACGTAAAATACGATCTAAATCTTGTCCATACTTCTTTGTCATTAATTCCTCTTTGTGCTGCTCTGAAACCGTATTAATAATGTCAGCCGAAAGAATCGCTCGTTTAGCAAAGTTTATATATTCTAATTCTGGATCAGTAATGTGCGGAATTCTTTTTCGTCCATAATCTTTTTTCTTGGGCGGCACCTCCCACCAATTAACTCCCATTTGAAAAATTAAATTATGAATTGTGAATATTGTTTTTGCTTTACGCAGAGTATGAGAATAACGAAATTGGGTTTTTAGATAAAATGGAATTAATCCTGTTTGCCAGTCATGGCAATGCACAATATCGGCCTCAAATTTAAGTAAAGAAATTAGTTTTAAAGCCGCAACGTCAAAAATTAAAAAACGCACGTTTTCATGTGTTGATCCATATAAAGTTTTTCTTTTTGAAAAATATTTTTTGTTTTCAATAAAATAAATCGGCAAACCCTTCATTGAATAGCCTTTCCAATAATTAACTCTAATCGCGTCTTTTGAATTTAAATAAACCTTAATATTTTCATAAATTAATTTTAAATCATTTTTCTTTTTATCAATCACCTGCCCGTACAGGGGTGTAATACAAATTACGTTATGTCCCAATCTTTTTAGGGCTTTAGGCAGGCTTCTGGCAACATCACCAAGGCCTCCTGTTTTAGAATACGGAGCCACCTCTGACGATATAGAAACTATTTTTAGTCTTTTTGCTGGCATAATGCTATATAATACGTGATGAATTAGAGGCGCAAATTGCGGCCGCTAAAGCGTCGGCCGCGTCATCAGGTTTAGGAATCTCTTTTAAATTTAAAATTAATTTTACCATTTTTTGCACCTGCGCTTTTGAGGCCTGCCCATAAGAAGATACGGCCTGCTTAATTTGTAGGGGCGTAAATTCAACAACAGGTACTTTGTTTTGCTTCGCGGTTAGTAATACGACCCCCCTAGCGTGGCCCACAACCAAGGCGGTTTTTACGTTCTTACAAAAAAATAGCTGCTCAACCGCCATCAGATTGGGTTTATGTTTTTTAATTTGTTTTTTTAATTCTAAATTTATAATTTCTAGCCTTTCCGGAAGTTCAGTCTTGGCTTTCGTTTTTATAGAACCATAATCAACACAGGCTAATTTTTGTCCGTTTACCTGAATAACGCCGTATCCGGTGTCGGCGATGCCGGGATCAATACCTAGAATAATCATAATTATATATTTACATTTGTATAATAATCGGCTACGTCTTCATTCCCCTCAAGCTCTTCTATAAACTTTTCAATTTTTTCCCTTTCTTCGTCGCTTACCTTTAAATTTTCCTTGGCAACAAATTCTATTTCCGCTGATTCAGATTCAATATTTTTAGAATCTAAAAATTGTTTTACTCCTTGTAAGTCCCCTATTTTAGTATATAAAATAATATCATCTTCCTCTTTAATAATATCTTGAACACCAGCATCAATCAGCTCAAGCTCCAAATCTGCAATCTGCAATCGCAAATCGGAAATCCTCACCACTCCTTTTTGCTTAAAATTCCATAAAACAGATTCGAACGAACCGCCATATTTGGTAAAAATGTGCCGTATGTCGGACGCGCTTCTATTTTTATTGTCCGTTAAAGACTTTACAATAAACTGAGATTTGGCCGGACCGAATCCTTCGTAGGTTAATTCCTGAATTTCACCGCCCGCTAATTCTCCGGTGCCTCGCTTAATCGCTTTTTCTATATTATCTTTCGGCATATTAGCCAACTTAGCTTTATCAATGGCCATACGTAAATTAAAATTTGTATCAGAGTCGCCGCCTTTCTCTTTAGCCGCAATCGCTATTAAATTTCCAAACTTAGTAAAAATAGCTCCTCGCTTAGCGTCTTGAGCTCCTTTCTGCCTTTTTATTGTTGACCATTTAGAATGTCCGGACATATTTTTTAAAGCCCCCTTGATAAAGGGGGTTGGGGGGGATTTATCTTTAAATTTAAAAATCAGGCGTAATTGCCCGATACATTATTATGATAACACAAAGCGGGTAAAAAATCAAGGGTAAAAATTTATTTTATTTTTAAAAATATGTTATACTAATAACATAAAATTATTTTTTAATATGAATATAGACAACTTAAAACAAATTAAAAAATTTGATAAAAGCGAAGTATATAAATCTATTGAAACCCTGCCTGATCAAATAAGGCAGGTCTTGAATGACGCGCGCTTAATTAAAATACCGCGCGAATACAGTAAGGTTAATCAGGTAATCGTTAACGGTATGGGCGCCTCAAACATAGGCGCCAGAATTGTAAAAGCGGTCTTTAGCGATCAAATTAAAGTGCCGATTAGCATTACTCCCGGCTATAGCGTGCCGGCGAATGTTAATAAAAATACCTTATATATTATTTCTTCTTATTCAGGTAACACCGAAGAGCCGTTATCGGTTTATAAAGAAGTAAAAAAACGAGGCGCCAAAATATTGGGCATTACTTCTCAAAGCGGGAATAAACTTGAAAAACTAATGATTAAAGAAAATATTCCCGGATATATTTTTAAACCTGAATTTAATTATTCAGCTGTCCCTCGCGCTGGGCTGGGTTATGGCATATTTGGTACGGCGGTTATGCTCGCCAAAGCCGGATTATTTAAAATTAAAATACAGGAAACTAAAGATATAATCGCCAGCCTGGAAATCTGGGACAGGGAATTAAGGCCGACTGAAAAAATAAACTTTAACAAAGCAAAAAAATTAGCCGTTACATTTTTTGATAAAGAACCTATTGCGGTTGGGGCGGAGTTTTTACTCGGCAACCTAAGGGTAATTCGCAATCAATTTTGTGAAAGTAGTAAAAATTTTGCCGGATATCTAACGATACCTGAACTTAATCATTACGCCATGGAAGGTCTTGAATTTCCCAAAAACAACAATAAAAATTTAATTTTCTTTTTTATAGATTCAAAGCTCTATCATCCCCGAATTCAAAAAAGAATCGCGCTTACCAAGAAAATTGTAAAAAGAAATAAAATAAAATATATTGATTATAAATTAATAAGTAAAACTAAGCTGGGGCAGACGTTTGAGTTATTGCAATTAGCCACGTGGATTACATATTATCTGGGAATACTTAATAAAAAAAATCCAGCCACCAATCCTTGGGTTGATTGGTTCAAAAAAAATCTATCATAGCCGTACGGACAGAACATTGTTCTGTCCGTACATATTTATATAATCATGAAATTTACACCCAAAATACAAAAAGCGATTAATATAGCGGCCGAGAAACACTTGCGGCAAAAACGTAAAAATACAGGCCGCCCCTTTGTTGTCCACCCATTTTCAGTAGGTTTTATTTTATCAGAATATACGAAAGATGAAGATATTATTTGCGCGGGATTTTTACATGACGTTTTAGAGGACGTTAAGGATTATACGTTTTTAGATATGAAGAAAGATTTCGGCTTACGCGTTTCTGAAATAGTAAAAGAAAATACTGAAGACAAATATCCGAACGGCAATAAAAATAAAAAAGAAACTTGGGATGAAAGAAAAAAAGAAAAATTAACACAGATGAAAAATGCAAGCCATGAAGCTTTAATGGTTTCCGCAGCCGACAAAATACATAATTTAAAATCAATAATCAGAAATTATGATGCTCTGGGAGAAAAATTATGGAAAAATTTTAATGCTCCGCCTGAAAAAAAACTCTGGTATTACAAAGAGGCTGTAAAAATTATCGCGAAAAGAATAGACGGCAAAATCGCCAAAGAATTAAAAGAAGTTTATGGAGAAGCCTTAAAAATATTCGAAAAAAGCCAAACTATTTCATCCGATAAAAACAATAAATTAAAACGTTTAAAAATTATCCAAAAAATTAAAAAGGAATTGTTTGGTAAAAAAACTTAATACTCAAAGGATTGACAAAAAAGCAATTTTAATTATATACTAATTAAAATTTTAAATAAACTTTGAAATAAAAAAACAGGGGAGGTATAAATGCTATATTTTCTTGTAACTGGAAAATTTGAAATATACGGTCAGAATGGCAGGCTAGTGAACGATAAATTTTTTGTAAATCAAATACTTGAGGTTGAACATTCCGATAATATAATTAGTATTATGGCTGATAAGGCCACTAGAATCGCCAGAATGAGGGCATATTTAAAATATGGAAAAGGAATAAAGACACGACGAGTATTTGATATAATAATGAAAAGACACGACAATGCTAAAATTAATATATAAAAAATAATAAAATTACATGAATATTAAAAAAACAGTTAACTTTATTTTTGAATTAAACCAGCTAAAAAGACAGGTACATAGCGGATGGCTTCACGCTGGCGTTAAATCTCCGGATACAATCGCGGAGCATGCTATGCGAGCCGCTCAAATCGGTTATATTTTAGCCGAAATGGAAGGCGACGCTGATCCGGAAAAAGTTTGTACTATGCTAATTATACATGACAACGGCGAAGCGCGTATTGGCGACCAAAATAAAATTTCAGCCAGATATTTTTCAAATAAAAGCGCAGAAAAAAAAGCTTTTTCATGTCAGCTTGATAATTTAGGTAAAGATTTAAAAGATAAGTGGCAAAAATATTTTAATGAATATGAAAACCGAAAAACCAAAGAAGGAATTATCGCAAAAGACGCTGACTGGCTAGAAACCGCCTTTCAAGCAAAAGAATATCTTGACCTTGGACATAAATCAGTCATTGATTGGATTAATAACGTAGAAAAAGCCCTAGAAACTGACTCAGCCAAAAAACTTCTAAAAGAAATGAAAAAAACCGAATTCACGGACTGGTGGCAAGGACTTAAAAAAATGACTTACAAAAAATTATAATATTTAAATTTTAAATCCCCCTTACCACCCCCTTTTTTTTAATAAAGGGGGCAAAAAATATGAATTATAAAAATTTACAAGAAGAAGATAAAGATATTTTTGACGCTATTAAAAACGAGGAAAGACGCCAGTCTGAGGGCATGGAATTAATTGCTTCTGAAAATTATGTATCGCAAGCCGTACTTGAAACAATGGCTAACGTTTTAACTAATAAATATAGCGAGGGTTATCCGGGAAAAAGATATTATGGAGGCCAAGAATATGTTGATATTGTTGAGGAAATTGCGATTGAACGCGCTAAAAAATTATTTAACGCCGAACATGCTAATGTACAGGCCTTATCCGGTTCGCCGGCTAACGCAGCCGTTTATATGTCTTTTTTAAAACCGGGAGATAAAGTCTTAGGATTAAAACTTGATCACGGTGGACACTTATCACACGGACATCCGGTTAATTTTTCTGGTATGCTTTATGACTTTGTCCAATACGAAGTTAATCCGGAAACCGGACGAATTGATATGGATAAAGTTCGTGAAATTGCTCTTAAAGAAAAACCAAAGATGATTGTAGCGGGTTTCAGCGCCTATTCAAGAGAAATTGAATGGAAAAAATTTAAAGAAATTGCGGACGAGGTTGGTGCTTTTACTTTTGCTGATATCGCGCATACCGCCGGTCTTATTGCGGGAGAACAGATGGATAATCCGGTTCCATTTTTTGACGTAGTGTCAACCACAACACATAAAACCCTACGCGGACCAAGGGGAGCCATAATAATGTGCAAGGAAAAATTTGCTAAACAGGTTGACCGAGCGGTGTTTCCGGGAATGCAGGGCGGACCGCACGAACATATTATTGCCTCAAAGGCCGTTGCTTTTAAAGAAGCTTTGAAACCGGAATTTAAAACTTACGCGGGACAAGTTATTAAAAACGCGAAAGCGTTGGCAGGCGAATTAATAAATTTAGGATATAAAATTGTTTCAGATGGCACAGACAATCATTTAATGGTGGTTGATATGACCTCCAAAGGCGTAAACGGAAGAGAAGCTGAAGAAATATTAGATAAAGTCGGTATTTCAGTAAGCCGTTCTACGATTCCCAACGACCCTAATCCGCCAATGAGGCCATCAGGCGTAAGACTAGGTACGCCAGCCATAACTACAAGAGGCATGAAAGAAGACGACATGAAAAAATTAGCAGACTGGATTGAAGAAGCTATAAAAAACAAAAATAGTGAAAACGAATTAAATAAAATAAAAGAAAATGTGAAAGAATTTTGTTTAAAATTTCCAATGCCAGGAGTTTAATTATGTAACATGAAACATGCAACACATAACAATTAATAAAAATCAGTTTTAATCTGTTTAAATCAATGCAAATTATTGACGGTAAAAAATTAGCAGAAATTATCAAAGATGATTTAGTTAAAAAAATAGTTAAATTAGGCGCAAGGCCAAATTTAGCTATTATTTTAGTTGGCAAAAGACAAGATTCTTCTCTTTATGTTAATTTAAAAGAAAAAGAAGCTAAAAAAGTAGGCATTGATACGCATCTATATAGATGCCCGGAAAATATTACGGAACAAGAAATTTTAGATATAATAGAACATTTAAATAAAGACGAACTTATTGACGCTATACTTTTACAGCTCCCTCTTCCTAAAAATCTAAATACAGATAAAATTATTAAAGCGATTGATCCTAAAAAGGACGTTGACGGTTTTCATCCTGAAAATTTAAAAGAATTAACAAAAACTTGTAATCATGAGAACATAGTGCCGCCGGTTTTCGAAGTAGTTTTAGAAATGCTAAAAAGTATTAATTATAGACTAGAGGGGAAACAGGTTTGCGTAGTGGCTAATTCAGATATTTTTGGAAAAGGCTTGGCAAATGTTTTGGAATGTAAACAGGCTAAAGTAGAAGTAATTCACGGAGACGATAAAAATTTAAAAAATAAAACGAGCAAAGCAGATATTTTAATTACAGCCGTAGGCAAACCGAAATTTATTAAAAAAGATATGGTAAAAAAAGATGCTGTTGTTATTGACGTCGGCATTACAAAAGAAGGTAAAAAAGTTTATGGGGATGTTGATTTTAAAGACGTAAAAAATAAAGTTGGTTTCATAGCGCCCGTGCCTGGCGGAGTGGGGCCGATGACAATAGCAATGGCGTTTAAGAATACGTTGGAGTTGTATAAGAGGAGAAAATAATTATAATAAAATAAAAAAACCCGATAGTTTATTCTATCGGGTTTTGTTTAGATTAATTTAGTTATTTCAATTTTTTCTTAAGAAATGAAATAACTGCAGACGGAAGAGCAGTATTTGGCTTAGTGGAAAATGATATATGATTTACACTTAGAATGCCCATAATATCTTTCGCAATTTTATTGCCGTAAATACTTCCATCTTTAATGAATGCGGGAAAAGTTGTGGCTGGTGCGCAATCACATTCTTTAAAAAAAACTATTATTGTATCATCTCTTAACGTTTTTTCCTGCTTTACCTCATATCCTCCGCTCCCTATTGCGCCAAATGTATTGTCAGCGCTTAACAATATTTTTAACAATATCTTTGAAGTTTTTTTAGTAATAATTTTTGTTCCCGTCATTGCGTTTCTCCTTTTTTATCCTATTTTTTTATTCAGATAAACATTTATTGCCTTAGGCAACACAGCGTTTGCATTGAAGAAAAATGATATTTCATTATTTCTTAGAATATTTATAACTATGTCGGGTAATTGATTCGCGAAAATGCTTCTCCCTTTGATAAAAACGGGAATAATTCTATGGGGATCGCAATCATAGTTTTTAATAAATAATACAATTGTACCATCTTTTAATTTACCTTTTTTGTTTACTTCATGCCCTCCACTTCCCATGTGACCAGATTTATTATCAGCAGCAAGCAATAATTTTAAAAGAGTTTTTGATTGTCTGCTTGCTGAAATTTCATTTCCTTGTCTTTTTTTACTCATAATTATCTCCTTTATTTTACTTTTTTTGATAGAAATCCCGGATAAAACGGCAAGTAGATAAATAAAGAACTAATGCTAAATATATTAGCTCCAGAGTCTTCATAATCTTTTATATCCTCCAGCGTCCATATCCAGCTTCCACCAATGATTGGGATAGTGATTCCGTTTTGTCTAAGCTCTCTTATTATCCTTAAGGCAACTTTTTTATTTTCTTTTCCTGAGCGTCCGCAGTATCCGCCCAGAACCTCAGAGTAAACACGCATTGCATTCATGACGTGGACAGCGTTAATCCTTTCTTCTTGAGCAATTTTAGATATCAAAACATAGTCAGATTCAGCGTTAATTTTCACGATTAGAGGATGTCGGCTTATCTTGCGAGCCTCTTTAAATAAAACTCTTAAAATTTCTGAATCTTTAAGAAAACAGAGATTAACGTTGTGGCACGAGATGTTCATTTCAATTCCAACCACATCAAGCTCATTCAGAATACGAAGCATTATAAAAAATTCTTCAATAGACTCAAGCGCGCCGATGGAAACAATAATCTTTTTGATTTTGTCTCCAAGTTTAGGCAGTTCTATTTTTACGAATTTTTCTATACCGCAATTATTCCACCCAAATCGATTATATATCTTAGTCGGATATATCCTTATAACCTTGTCAGGCCTGAATCGGTTTATGTAAAAACCCTTTCTTTCCTTGACCGTAATGGTTGAGGTAATAACTGCTCCGAAATCATCAATGCTCATTAAACCTGTTTTGAGCCAAAACCATGACCATGGATTTTCCGTAAAATCATATCCTCCTCCATACTGAAATGCTGTGGAGGCGATTACTCTGCGAGAAATCTTTAAGCTATTAAAGTCGTGCATAACCACCTCCTTATAATTAAATTATCCATATAAAATCAGAATCATTTTGAATTTTTTTATAGCACTTTTCTATAAATTTGCCATTAGCTATACATTCATCGGCTTTAATTTCCATAGCAAGTAGGAAAATCAAAAAACAATTAGCGCCAAACAGCCAATAAAGAAATAAAATTGTTTTTGTGTATATGGTTTTTTTAAATCTTTTATCGTCATTATTTTTAGGCATGTTTTATTCTCCATTTATAAATTTTCAAAGAGCTTACGCTCCTCCTTTTTTGACCTAAGGTCATCTATTTGCTAATCTTAAATTAGCTTATTTAAAACTTTTTGTCAAAGATGCCAGCCCTCACCCCGACCCTCTCCCGCCGCTGCGGCGCGGCGGGAGAGGGAGACTAAAATATATGAGTAAGAAGGTTAAAATTCAGTTTGCTAGGGAATTTAGAAAAAATCCTACAAAATCAGAAAAGATAATGTGGAACGCATTACGCAATAGACAATTTTTAAATTTAAAATTCAGGAGACAGTTTTTAAAAGATGGCTATTTAATTGATTTTTATTGCCATGAATTAAGATTAGCTGTTGAAATTGACGGTTCTATACATTTAGAAAAAGAGCAAGCTAAATACGACGAAGAAAGGCAGAAAATTATTGAACAAAATAATATTAGATTTATTAGAATAAACAGCGAAACCATTGAATCAAACATCAATAAAATTTTAAAGAAACTAGAAATAATAATAAACAAAATAAAGACCTTAAACTAGCTCCCCTCTCCCGCTCCGCAGGAGTGGGAGAGGGGTCGGGGGTGAGGGAAAATTATGCCAAACAACACACAAACAAAAATCAAAGAAGCCTTAGATCTCCTTAAAATCCATTACGGTTTTAAGCTCTTTAGACCCGGACAGGAAAAAGTAATTAGTAATATTTTGGAAGGAAAATCAACGGTTGTAATAATGCCTACCGGCGGAGGTAAATCTTTATGCTATCAACTGCCGGCCCTAGTTTTAGACGGCGTTACTATTGTCATATCCCCGCTTATCGCTTTAATGAAAGACCAAGTTGATTCGCTTGAAAAAGTAGGTATTCCGGCGACTTTTATAAACTCTTCAATTTCTACAACCGAAACCTTTGATCGTTTAGAAAAAGTTAAGAGCGGATTTTATAAACTTTTATATATCGCGCCGGAACGATTTTATAATCAAGAATTTATGGGCGCGCTTAAAGATATCAAAGTAAGCCTTTTCGCTGTTGACGAAGCGCATTGCATTAGTTCGTGGGGACATGACTTCCGCCCGAGCTACGTAAAGCTTAAGGACGCGATTGAATATTTAGGAAATCCGACCGTCCTCGCTTTAACCGCTACCGCTACCCCCGAAGTAAGAAAAGATATTATTAAACAGCTTAATTTAAAAAATCCAGAAGTGGTCATAACCGGATTTGCCCGCCCCAACTTGCAATTCGGAGCCATCAGAGCGACCGACGCAAGAAAACCGCAGTACGTTTTAGACGCAATATCCGGAATACCTGATGCCTCAGGAATTGTATATACAAGTACTAGGGCTCGCGCCGACGAATTAGTACAAATACTTTTAGAAAATAATATTGAAGCTGTTTCTTATCACGCCGGTATGGACAGCCAAGACCGGAGATGGGTGCAGGATAATTTTATGTCAGGCAAAGCTAAAGTAATCGTCGCTACTAACGCTTTTGGACTAGGAATTGATAAATCAAATATAAGATTTGTAATTCATTACGATATGCCCGGAACGGTTGAGGCCTATTATCAGGAAGCCGGAAGAGCCGGACGCGACGGTAAGCCCAGCTTCTGTCTTCTTTTGCATAGTCCAAGAGACAGGTACTTGCAGGAGTTTTTTATTAAAGGAGATAATCCTCCTCCTGAAACTGTTTTAGAAATTTATGAAACTTTAATGAAATATGACTCGGACACCGTTTTAATTACTTACGCCGAGCTTGCCAAAATGTTGTCGGACAACGTGCCTGAAATGGCTATTGGAACAGCTATAAAAATTTTAGAGAAAGAAGGGCTACTCACGCGATCAAGCGAAAAAAGCGGCAACGCTTACTTAAAATTTATTAGTGATTTTGAATCAATAAAAAATTCAATAAGCGCAAAGGCAAAAGTACAAAATGAAATTTTAGATAAATTAAATAGTAAATTTAAAAATGAATTAATTGACGGCCTAGAAATTAATTTTGAAGAAGTGGCTGGCATACTTGGAGTTAAAAAAGAATCTATAATGCGCTTAGTTAGAAAACTAAATGACCTGGAGCTAGTGGAGTACAGGCCGCCGTTCAGAGGAACAGAAATAAAAATTTTAAAAAAATTGAATTCGGAAGATGTAAAAATTGATTTTAAAACCATGGAAGAAAAACAAAGAAACGCTTATAAAAAATTAGACAGAATTGAAGAATATATCTATAACTTCGGCTGCAGGCAAGAATATATGTTGAATTATTTTGGCGACAGCTCAACAAAAAACTGTAATAAATGCGATAACTGCTTAACTGGAAGAGGGTATGAAAGAAAAACGCCTCATCCATTGCGTAAAACAAAATCAAAAAATCCCCCTTCGCCCCATTTATCAAGGGGGCATAAAGAACATTCCCCCTTGATAAAGGGAGTTGGTGGGATTAGAGAAAATCTTGCCCCAAAAGCGAAATTATCAACAAAATTAACCCAGCTTGAAACGCTTGATTTATATAATAAGGGCATGGACATTAAGGAAATGGCTAAAAAACGCAATGCGCAAACAGGAACAATAGTCCAACATTTATGCTATTTAATTGAAAAAGGTCTGCTGGTTGACGTTGATAAATTTGTAAATAAAGCCAAACAGAATAAAATAGAAAAAACCATAAAAAAAATAGGCAATAAAAAACTAACATCAATAAAAGAAATTGTAGGAGATGATATAAGTTTTGACGAAATAAAATTGGTATTAGCTAATAATGTGGCAAGCTAAATTATCACTGCGGCAAGACAAATGAGGTGTCTTTATAAATTCCAAAAAAATTTGACTTTTTAGATAGAATCAGTTAATTTATAAACAAGAATTTTAAATAAATAAACTAGCCCAAGTCCCGCACAGTCTGCGGGATTAAAGAGAAAAGGGGGTTAGTTTTTTTGTCCGCAAATTTTGTGGAATAAGTAGTTCTTTGACAATTTAAATTATATAACCAACTAAATTAATAGAGGAGAAATAGAAATGAAAAAGAAGATATTTATTTTTGCATTGACGTTGTTTGTATTTTTTAATGCGGATCCGGCTTTTGCGACAGAGATCGGAAGAGCGTCGTGTAGGGAAAGAGTGTAGATCTCGGTGGTCGCCGTATCATTAAAAAAAAAA